>JAFYDF010000093.1 GCA_017544935.1 Clostridia bacterium | reverse complement strand
TTTTTTCAAAGGGGGGAAAAGCGTGGCAGCGCACGCAAAGAAAACGGCAGTTGTCAACCAGAAACTGACGTGGAAAAAATCCCTTAAGAAGTATACCTGGCTGTATATCCTGCTGATTCCGGGTGTATTGTGGTATATCGTTTTCAAATATCTGCCCATGTTCGGTATTGTGATCGCCTTTGAAAAATACGGTCCGTTTACCGGCATCAAGGGTATGTTCACGGCAAAATGGGTTGGGTGGTATTGGTTCCGCCGATTCTTTAAATCCATCTATGCCGAACGTCTGATCAGAAACAGCCTGGTCATCAGCCTGAAGAAGCTGGTGGTCTGTTTCCCGGCATCCATCATTCTGGCGATCCTGCTGAATGCAATTCCTGGAAAACGATATAAAAAGAGTATACAGACGATCTCTTACCTGCCGCATTTCCTGTCTGCAGTCGTGGTGGCATCTATTGTGCGTACCATTACTGCCACTGATGGTGGTCTGATCAACCTGATCATCATGAAGCTGGGCGGCCAGCCGATCTTCTTCCTGGGGAGCAATAAGTATTTCCAGGGTACATTGGTGCTGACTGAACTGTGGAAGACGATTGGATGGAACAGTATTATTTATCTGGCTGCTATGACGGGCATCGATCCGTCCCTGTATGAAGCGGCCACTGTAGACGGTGCCAACTGGCATCATAAGATATGGCATGTAACATTGCCTGCCATTGCGCCCATCATCAGCCTGATGCTGATCCTGCGCTGCGGCGAGCTGATGAACGCGGGCTTTGAGATGACATTCAACCTGTATTCCTCCGCCGTATATGAAACCGGCGATATCATTGATACCTATGTATACCGTGAAGGATTGACGAACATGAACTATTCATACTCCACTGCGGTGAATGTGTTCAAGTCCGTCGTATCCCTGGTATTGGTGCTGGGTTCCAACTTCGGAGCCAAAGCCATGGGTCAGGAAGGAATATGGTGAGCGATATGAAAAACATAACCAGGGCTGAAAAAGTTTTCATTATCGTATCCTTTATCCTGCTGGGACTGCTGGCGTTGATGATCGTTGTTCCGATGATCAGCGTGGTGATCAATTCTTTTGTCAGCGCAGCTGAGACGGCCCGGCGCGGACAGTTCATTCTCTGGCCGGAGGATTGGGATTTTACGGCATATAAGATGCTGTTCAATTCCGACCGTATCTACAGCGGATATGTCAATACGCTGTTTGTAACGTTTGTAGGTACCGGGCTGAGCATGCTGATGACGATCTGTACGGCATATCCGCTGAGCAAAAAGGACCTGCGCGGACGTAATGGCATCCTGGCCATGATCTTTTTCACCATGCTGTTCAATGCCGGCATTATCCCGAACTTCCTGCTGGTCAAGACGATCGGACTGCTGGATACACGCTGGGCGCTGGTGCTGCCTTACCTTCTGAATACATGGAACATGCTGATGATGCGCAACTTCTTCTATGCGATCCCTGATGCACTGGAGGAAGCGGCATTCCTGGATGGAGCGAACCAGCTGCAGATCATCGTTAAGGTGGTATTGCCGCTGAGCCTCCCATCGATCGCTACCATTTCCATGTTCTATGCCGTCGCCTTCTGGAACGCATGGTTCCCTGGCGTAATGTATCTGACAAATAAGAATCTGCAGCCGGTACAGAACGTTATGCGCTCCATTATCGTTGCGGCATCCGGCAACCTGGAGGATATCGGCGTATCTGTTGATGACGTGCAGGTACTGCCGACATCGAACACTCTGAAGTGCGCGTCCATCGTTATAACGACGGTCCCCATCCTTGTGGTATATCCGTTTATTCAGAAATACTTCGTCAAGGGTGCCATGGTTGGTTCTGTGAAAGGCTGATGATATGACAAAACTGGAGCGACTGCTGGCCTGCGACGGCCTGTTTATCGGTGGACACCGGGGATTCAGCAGTGATTATCCCGAGAATACGCTGCTTGCAGTACAGGAAGCCTGTAAACTTGGAGTGGATTTGATTGAGGTGGACGTATATCTCAGCAAGGATAATGTACCGGTAATTGCCCATGATGAGCATCTGGAACGTTGTTCTACCGGAAAAGGCCTGGTTGGGGATTATACGCTGAAAGAGCTTAAGCAGCTTGATTTCGGTATTCATCGCGGAGCGGCTTTTGAGGGATTGCATTTGCCAACGCTTGAGCAGTTTCTAGATATGATGCGTGGCTATCCGGAAGTTCTGCTTAACATTGATTTCAAGGTGTACAGCCGTACTCTTGACACGGTAGAACGGGTAATGCCCATCATGAAAGAAACCGGGATGGACGATCGCGCAATATATAATTGCATCGATTGCGAAATCGTTCGTCATATTGCTACCAAATATGGCAAGAAAACGGTCAGCGCACCGCATGATTTTCCATGGCGCGTAAACTATGTGCCTGGCCCGAATGGCTCATTCCAGTATATGTGGGGAATCTGCATCCCTATTGATATGCTGGATAAAGCGCATGTTGATTTGTACCGTGAGAATGGTATCGCTATCGTCTGTACACCGGCTGATACCCCGGAACAGGTTGACTTGGCTATGTCATTGAACGTTACGTTGCCAATGCCTGACGACCCGAGGGAATATCTTAAGCGGCGTGGTGCATGACACACCTGCCGGCAGCCCGCTTCATGCGGGCTTTTTTCATGCTGCGGCAGGAAGGCGCAGGGCTTGCAGCGAATATATTTCTGTTAACTTTCTTTAAGGAGAGAGGACAATGACAAAAGCACTTATCTCGGTTACGGGTCTGGATGCTACCGGTATTATAGCCTGTGTGGCAACTAAACTGAGCGAAATGAATATCAATATTCTTGATATCACGCAGACAATCTTGGATGGCTATTTCACAATGATGATGGTAGTCGACCTGGATGGGGCACAGCGTCCCTTTGCTGAGATCGACGAAGCCTTCGATCCTATTCGTGCACAGCTGCGCATGACTATTCATCTGCAGCGCATGGACATATTTGACGCCATGCACCGTATCTGAAGGGGGGTAAAGGCATGATCGAGACAGGCGAGATCCTGCAGACGATGCGCATGATCCAGGAGGAGAACTTTGATATCCGTACAATTACGATGGGTATCAATCTGCTGGACTGTGCCGATCCCGATGCTGAATGTTGCGGGCAGCGTGTGTATGACAAAATTTGCCGTCTGGCTGCACGACTGGTGCCGGTGGGAGAAGAAATCGAGCGTGAACTGGGTATTCCAATCGTCAACAAACGCATTTCGGTGACCCCGGTCAGCATGATCTGCCAGGGTGACCCGCGGCCGATTGCACGATGGCTGGATCGTGCTGCGTTGGAAATGGGCGTGAATTTTCTGGGCGGTTATTCCGCGCTGATGCAGAAAGGTGCTACCGCTGCAGATGAACGTCTGCTTTCTTCTATTCCCGAAGTATTGGCAGAGACTGAACGGCTCTGCAGCTCAGTGAACGTGGCCTCTACGCGTGCGGGAATCAATATGGATGCTGTACGCCGCATGGGTGAAATCGTACGTGAGACGGCAGAACTGACCTGTGAACGTGACGGATTGGGCTGTGCGAAACTGGTTGTTTTTGCGAATGCTGTGGAAGACAATCCCTTCATGGCAGGTGCTTTCTGTGGCGCAGGTGAACCTGAGTGTGCAGTGAATGTGGGAGTCTCTGGCCCCGGCGTGGTCAAGACGGCACTGGAGGCAGTGCGCGGCGCGCCTTTTGATGTAGTTGCAGAGACAGTCAAACGTACTGCTTTCAAGATCACCCGAGTGGGACAGCTTGTGGCCCGCGAGGCCGCGCAGCGGCTGTCAGTCCGCTTTGGTATTGTTGACCTGTCGCTGGCTCCTACACCTGCGCGCGGAGATTCCGTGGCACATATCCTGACTGAAATGGGCGTGGAGATGGCTGGCGCACCCGGCACGACTGCAGCACTGGCTTTATTGAATGACGCTGTCAAGAAGGGCGGCGTGATGGCATCTAATCATGTGGGCGGACTTTCCGGTGCATTCATTCCGGTCAGCGAGGATATCGGCATGATTGAAGCGGCACAGGCTGGTGCGCTGACACTGGAAAAGCTGGAGGCTATGACATGCGTCTGCTCCGTGGGGCTGGATATGATTGCAATCCCTGGTGATACGAGTGCAGCGACGATTGCTGGAATCATTGCTGATGAAGCCGCTATCGGGGTTGTCAATAACAAGACTACAGCGGTACGCATTATCCCTGCGATCGGCAAAAAGGCAGGGGATACGGTGGAGTTCGGAGGCCTGCTTGGGCATGCGCCGGTCATTCCGGTCAATCAGTTTAAGTGTGATGATTTCATTGCCCGTGGCGGCCGCATTCCTGCTCCGCTGCACGCGTTGAGAAATTAGGCTGAATATGTATATGCGGCTTTCGGCCTTTGGCCGGGAGCCGTGCTTTCGGAAAGGCTTTTTTAAATAAGTTGTCTGTAGCCAAAATGAAATATGTTATAATAGCAATATCTACAATGGATGAGGGGGAAAACAGCATGCAGGAAGAACGCAGGATTGCCCTGTGCAAATGGATAGATAAACATTTTGATCTGATGGATGCAGTTGAAAAAGAAATATGGGCACACCCTGAAACTGGTTATAAGGAATGGCGCACACATGCCTATGTCAAGCAGCAGATGGAAGCGTTGGGTTACCGCATTACCGAGGTTGGTGATATTCCCGGCTTGATGACCGAGATCGATACGGGTCGTCCAGGACCTACTGTAGCTGTTATGGCGGAACTGGACTCCATAGTCAATACTTCGCATCCGGCGCACGATCCGGAAACTGGCGCTGTTCATGCTTGCTGCCATCATGCACAATGCGCTGCACTGATGGGCATTGCTGCGGCATTGAAAGAGGAAGGCGCCTTGGATGGAATGAGCGGCCGTATCCGCCTTATGTTTGTACCGGCGGAAGAACTGCTGGAACTGGAATACCGTGAAGAACTCCGTCAGAAAGGGATCATTGGATATTACGGAGGCAAGGTGGAGTTGATGCGTTGCGGTTTCTTTGACGGGGTAGATATCAGCCTGATGCTGCATACCGGCGGCGGGAAAGGCATCTTTACGTTGAGCCCCGGGCAGAACGGCTGTATCTGCAAACGTATCGCGATTACCGGCAAGACTTCGCATGCGGCCACACCATATAATGCAATTAATGCTTTGTATGCGGCAGAAACAGCATTGGCAGCAGTCAATGCACTGCGTGAGACATTCCATGATGAGGACCATATCCGTGTACACCCAATCATTACAGGCAAGCGCGGCACGGTGAACAATATCCCTGATCTGATCACAATGGAAAGCTATATCCGTGGCGCAAGCGTGGAAGCGATGGAGGATGCCAACCGCCGTGTCAATCGCGCCTTTGCAGGTGCCGCTGCAGCACTGGGCGCACAGGTTCATATCAGTGACCGTCCGGGTTACAGCCCCGTATATAATGATGCCAATTTATATGATACAGTCAAGGAAGTCATGACTTCCCTGGTTGGGGCGGAGAATGTAAAGGAAAGCAAGGAGTGGGGGACTGGCTGTACCGATATGGGTAATCTTTCCTGTGTGATGCCAGCACTGCATCCGCATGGTTCGGGCATGCACGGGCACGGACATGGGGATGACTGTTATGTTGAAGATAAGCATTCTGCATTAACGCTTGCAGCTCAGTTCCAGCTTTGCACATGCGAAGCGTTGCTGTGCGACAATGCAGTGTCTGCACGGCGTATAATTGCTGAAAAGCATACGCTTTATCCCGATATCAAGACGTACCTGAAAGCGCTTGACAGGCAGACAGCTGATATTGACGGTGTGACTTATCTGGAAGACGGCGCGAAATTGTATTACTGAAATAATGATGGAAAAAATCGTAATCAATACCAGTGTACCTTATGAGGTGCTGCTGGAGAATGGCTTGCTGGGGCATGCTGGAGAAGTAACGGCACGCGTAGTCGAAGGACGGCGTGTAATGATCGTCTGTGATGGGAAGATCGCACCGCAGTATTTGAATACGGTACAGGATGCGTTCGAGCGCAATGGTTTTGAAACGTCGTTATGCCTGTTACATGGCGGCGAAAAGGGCAAAACGCTTGCAACGGTCGAGCAACTGATAACAGCTGCAGCGAAAGCCGATCTGGGACATGACAGCCTATTTGCAGCACTGGGTGGAGGCGTAACTGGGGATATAACAGGCCTGGCGGCAGCGCTGTACATGCGCGGTATTGATTGGATCCAGCTGCCCACAACGCTGTTGGCTATGGCTGATGCTGCCGCAGGCGGAAAAACAGCAGTGAACGCTGCAGGCGAAAAGAATCTGCTAGGCGCGTTTCACCAGCCACGTCTGGTCCTGTGTGATCCGGAAGTCCTTAAAACACTGCCTTTGCCGCTCCTGAATGAAGGCATGGCGGAGATCGTTAAATATGGAGCTGTTGGCAGTACGAAGCTATTGGACAGCATACGGAATGGAGAACGGCCAGAGATGCTGATTGCGGCTTGCATCCGCATGAAAGCGGCAATTGTGGAGCATGACGAACACGACCGCGGACAGCGTCGGCTGCTGAACTTCGGGCATACATTTGGACATGCCTTGGAACGGTTGAATGATTTTACGATTTATCATGGAGAGGGCGTTGCAGTGGGCATGCTGATTGCTGCATTTGCAGCTGTAAAGCATGGACTGTGCCCTGCCAGCGTGTATGAAGAACTCAGACTGTTGCTGAAAATGAATCATTTACCAGTGAATACACGTTTTCGGGCAGCAGAGATTGCGAGAATCGCATTGCGTGATAAAAAGCGTAACGGTGATATGATTACAGTGGTGATACCGTCGGCACGGGGACGGTGTGAACTCTTTTCTATGCCGACCAGAGAACTGGAAGGGTTTATTGCGTGCTGTGATGAAAACGTGACTGCCTGCTCGGAGGATAAGATACGTGAAGTATAATGGGGAGAAGCTTCAGGTGACAGTGCTTGGCAGTTCGCACGCTCCCGCTGTCGGCGCACTGATTGAAGGACTGCCAGCAGGTATCCACATTGACATGGAACAATTGGCAGCTCTGATGGCTCGGCGTGCGCCAGGCAGAATGGCATTGACAAGCACCCGCCAGGAAGCAGACGAGGTCGAATTCATTAGCGGTCTGAACAATGGTGTGACGTGCGGTGCGCCAATACACCTGAGTATCCGGAACAAAGACGTACGCAGCGCGGATTATGAAGCTATTCGTAACATCCCGCGGCCTTCGCATGCTGATTATCCCGCACGGATCAAGTACGGAGATGACTGGGACGGGCGTGGCGGAGGACAATTTTCAGCACGGATGACAGCTCCACTATGCGCTGCGGGTGGGATTGCCCTGCAGATACTGGCGGCTCAAGGAGTGTATGTCGGTGCGCATCTGGCTGCTGTTGGGCCTGTGGACGATGAAGCATTCGATGCAATGACAGTTGGGAGAGAACAGTTCGAACGCATTCTTACAAATGGTTTTCCTGTGCTTGATGCTGAAAAAGGAAAAGAAATGCAGCAACAAATTGCTGCTGCCCTAGAAGCACAGGATTCAGTTGGTGGTATCGTTGAATGTGCAGTGACCGGGCTTCCGGTGGGGTTGGGCGGACCACTATTCGAAGGAGTTGAAAGCCGGCTGTCAGCGGCGCTGTTTGCCATTCCCGCCGTGCGCGGTGTCGAATTTGGATGTGGCTTTGGCGCTGCGCATATGAACGGCTCCCAGCATAATGACCCTTATGGAATAAGAGGGGCTGGTATTACGCCTCTGAGCAATAATGCCGGTGGGATTCTTGGCGGAATGACAACGGGATTGCCGCTGATTGTGCGCGTTGGCTTTAAACCTACGCCGTCTATCGGGCAGGCACAGCGCAGTGTGGACATGAAGAGTATGAAAGAAGTTGAACTACGCATCAGCGGCAGGCATGATGCATGTGTAGCAACGCGCGCAGTGCCTATAGCTGAAGCGATGACGGCTCTTGTACTGCTGGACATGATGTTGTGAGGGAAAAATGGGTATCGAAGAACTGAGAGAAAAGATCGATTCAATCGATACAGAACTGGTGTCTCTGTATCGGCAACGTATGGCAGTAGCGGATGAAATTGGAGCCTATAAACGGGAACAAGGATTACCGATCTTCGATGAAGCACGCGAGATGGTGCTGCTTATGCGGCTGGAACAGTTGGCAGGTCCGGAGCATGCACAGGGTATCCGCGCATTGTACGAAGTAATACTTGCCCAGTCACGTGCGCGGCAGAAAAAAGCGCAGATGGATGATTCTGCAAGCTTTGGACTTCTCGGTGAAAAACTGGATCACAGTTATTCACCAGAGTTGCACCGGCTTTTGGGCAATTATACTTACTGTCTGCTGCCGATTGCTCCGGATAAGCTTGATGATTTCTTCCGCAAGCGTAATTTCCGGGGAATCAATGTGACGATCCCGTATAAAAAAGCAGTACTGCCTTATCTGGACACGCTGTCGCCTTTAGCGCATGTGATTGGTTGTGTAAATACGATCATCAAGGACGATACAGGGCGTCTGCATGGGTATAATACTGACGTATTTGGCTTTTCCCGATTGCTGGATCATGCACATGTGGAGGTTACAGGAAAGAAATGTATTGTACTGGGCAGTGGCGGCGCTTCAAAAGCAGTACAGTACTGCCTGCACCAACGCAATGTAGGAGAAGTCGTCATAATCTCTCGTCAAGGTCCAAATAATTATTCAAACATCAAGCGTCATACAGATGCGAATGTGCTGATCAATGCTACACCGGTGGGGACTTATCCGCACAATGAGGAGATTCCGCTGCCTCTGGATGGCTTTGACTGCTTGGAATGGGTGATTGACCTGACATATGATCCGGCGCGGACTACACTGATACAGCAGGCTGAGATGCGTGGAATAAAGACCGAAAACGGTTTGTATATGCTGACGGCACAAGGTAAGCAGGCCAGCGAACTGTTTACTGGAAACAATCTGTCACAGCAGACACTCGATAAAGCCCGGCACGAACTTGCAATGAATACTGCTAATATTGTGCTGATAGGCATGCCAGGTTCGGGAAAAACGGAAGCAGGAAAAGAGATTTCCAGAATCACAGGTCGCCCTTTGATCGATACGGATGAGGAGATCCAGCGCGAAACGGGTATGAACTGCGAAGATATACTGACACAATTCGGTGAGGAGCGTTTCCGTGAGATTGAGGCCCAGGTTGTTCAGACAGCTGGGAAACGCAGAGGTGTCGTGATCGTTACAGGCGGCGGAGTAGTCACTCGTGATCAAAACCTGACGGCACTGCGATGGAACGGGATCATTTTTGAACGGTGGCGTCCGCTGGAAGAGCTTGCAGTTCAAGGGCGTCCGCTTTCTTGCCTGCCCGATGGACTGCATGGATTATATGAAAAGCGCGCGCCGCTATATGAGGCGTGGCGTGATGAACGGATCGAAACAGAAGGAGCACAAGCGGCAGCACAGGAGATAGTACGGCGCTTCATGGCTCACTTTGAGGAGACAAATGAATGAGAATCCTTGTGATAAATGGCCCGAACCTGAATATGCTCGGAATCCGTGAACCGGAACTATATGGAAAAAAAGACTACGCTGCGCTGTGCGCTGCAATCGAAGCACATGCCAGACGTCTAGGTGTTGAGGTGGGTATTTTTCAGTCCAACTGTGAAGGAGAGATAGTTACACGTATTCAGCAGGCATTGGGAAGAGAAGATGCTGTTGTGATCAATGCTGCGGCATACACACATACAAGCATTGCAATTCTGGACGCATTAAAAGCGATTGCGCTGCCTACAGTGGAAGTGCATTTAACTGATCCCATGCTGCGGGAAGAGTTCCGCCATATTTCTTATACTGGCATGGCCTGTGAAGCACGCTTTGCAGGTGCTGGCTTTGAAAGCTATCTGAAAGCACTTGATTATCTGCACGAGAAATACCTGAAATAATGCTTATCCGACATGACGGCCTCAGGCCGTTTTTTGTTATACGCATACTGTAAAATATTTCGCATCCGAAACACTTGACATCAAACAAATAGAGTGATATATTTGTTTCGGTACCGAAATAATTGCGAAAGAAGTGATATGGTTATGAATAAAACAAAAGCACAATTGATTGTAGAAAAACTGCGCAAGGTAGGACACAAGGCGCGTATGGGTGCTGGAGGAATGCCGCCTTTTCTGTTCGGTGGGAAGATGCCACATGGACCGATTCCTGGTCCGCATAGGCCGATGAGTCCGCATGGAGCCATAGCTGTTCCTATGCCCTTTTGCCCACCGCAGGGAGATATGGCTGATCAGCGTGGTCCTCATGAAGCCGGCCCTGTTCCTATGCCTTTCCGTTCACCTCATGGAGAAATGCCTCGCCACGGGCTGCTTCCGCGCGAAGTGCTGCTTTTGACGATTCTGGAACTGGATGAAGAAGGTAATGGCATCAGGCAGAAGGAAATCGCGGCTGCTGTTGGCATCCACGCACCTGCACTGTCTGAGCAGATCGACCGCTTGGAAGCAGATCGTTATCTGGAACGCCGGGCTAATCCAGAAGATAAGCGTTCTACGCTGATCGTACTGACGGAAAAGGGTAAGGCACGCGCCAATGAGGTGCTGGATGAACGCAGGCAGGCAGCAGAATTCTTTTGTGCGGGGCTGACGGAGGAAGAACAGGACACACTGCTTCAGCTGCTGGACAAATTGCTTTCCAGGCAGAATGATGAAAATGCTGTCGTAAAATCCTGAAATACAATTACGTTCATTAATGCAACACAGCGAAGTCAAACTGACTCCGCTGTGTTTTTTGCTGCGCTGATTGTTTATGTTGGCAATGTAATTGTAAAAGTACTTCCTTTACCTTCTTCACTTTCGACTTGGATTGTACCGCCGCTCAGGTCGATGATACGCTTTACCATAGGTAATCCAAGCCCATTGCCTTCAGGATGGTGTGATGGGTCCCCCTGATAGAATTTTTCAAAGATATGTGCTTGTATGTCCTTGCCCATGCCGATGCCTGTATCACTGATTTTTACGACTGCAGAATTGCTTTCTTTCTTTAGGTAGATGCCGATAGTGCCTCCTGGCGGAGTGAATTTGATGGCATTAGACAGGAGATTGACCCATGCTTGCGACAGCATTTCCGCATTGGCATGGCACTTTACGTCATCAAGCTCGATGTCTAAGGACAGATTTTTGCAATTCCATTGTTTTTCCATCAGAAGGATACAGGTTCTGAGCTGCTCATCCAGACGGAAATCACTTTTTTCCGTAACGATTTGCTGATTATCCAACTTGCTTAGCATCAGGATGTTGGTTGCCAGGTCAGCCAGACGCTGTGATTCATCTGCGATGATCGTAGCATATTCACGACGCTGTTCCTCAGTCAGATCATCGCGCTGAAGCTGACGTGCGAAACCACGGATGGATACGATCGGCGTTTTGAATTCATGTGAAAAACTGTTGATAAAATCGGTACGGAACATTTCAATACTGCCCAGGTCACTGGCCATGCTGTTGAAAGAATGAATCAGCTCATTCATTTCATCCTGGCTTTCTTCAGGCAGTCGGACAGTAAAGTCTCCTTTTGCTACAAGCTTGGCAGCTTGGCTCATCTGAGTGATGGGGCTGAGATAGTATTTGCCGAACCATCCGGCTACTAGTGTACCAAAGAAGGATGAAATACACACCATCCAGATTGGTGACATAAGTCTTGAGATAATAAAAGGACGTACCCACCCTGTCTGTCTGATCAGGAAATAGACAAGCATGGTAACCAAGCTGGAAACGGTCATGCAGCAGAATACATACAGGACCAGTCGTGTGCGAAGAGACTTCAGGCGGCGTTTCATTGCTTCAGCACAGCCTTGTAGCCGAGGCCGCGTACGGTTTGAATCTCGAAGTCATTGCTGTCACGAAAACGATCACGCAGACGGTTGATATGCACGTCCACTGTACGTTCGTCTGAATCACTGTCCAGATCCCATACTTCATCCATCAGCTGGCGGCGCGTAAAGATACGCCCAGGTGATGACAAGAGCTTGAATAATAGGAGGAACTCCTTTTTGGGCAGTGATTCAGTTTTATCATTTACAGATATGGATAAAGAAGTGAAGTTCAGCTTTGTGGAGCCAATCTGCAGCTGCCGGTCTGCAGCAATACGGGAACGGCGCAGCAGAGCGGCGATGCGCAGGATAAGTTCTTCCTCATCCACTGGCTTGACCATATAATCATCCGTACCTGTGAGAAAACCTTTATGCTTGTCCTGTGCTGCTTCTTTGGCAGTGACCATAATGATCGGAATTTCACATCCGTTTTCACGAAGTGTCCGCGTGAACTCATAGCCATCCATGCGCGGCATCATGATGTCCAGCACGATAAGGTCGATATGATGCTCATCCATCAGCTGTAGTGCTTCTACACCGTCATGAGCTGGAATGGGAATATATCCGTGCTGATGCAGCACTGTTTCCATCAGCCGCCGTGCGTTGGTGTTATCTTCTACGACCATGATCTGAAACATGATGATGCCTCCTTTAATTTTATTAATATACAAAATCTATATGAATTCAATATTAACAAAAATTATTTAATCAATTGTAACAAATTTTAAAAAAGTGGGAACAAATGTTGCGTTTGTGTCGTATAATATATGTGCCGCGTGTGTAAGCCACATTATTCAAGGCAAGAAAGCGGTATAGTATGTGCGGAGAGACCTCTGCATCAAAGATGAAAGGAAACACGACTATGAAAAAAAGCAAATACAGAATCGCAGCAATCATCCTTTCTGTTGCTCTGATTGTAGCCATTGCGGTGACTGCCCTGGCAGAAGGTGCGCTGAGCACACTCTACGGAACAGCTACGAAATTGCTGTTTGATACTGACAACGTAACACTGAAAGCCCATGCGGATTTTTCCTATAACGGATACCACTTCAAGACAATGGATGCCGATTACATCCAGGATGGTACGAATTCGCTGATGAAGCTTGATTTGCAGACGCCAATGAATGACGGGTCGATTCTGAAGAGCGGCTTTACTATCGTGGCGAATGATGCTGAGGTTTACTCCATCGAGCCGATGTACAATCCTAATGTTTATTCGCTATCTTACACGACGCCCAGCAGGTCCATCATGTCTGATACGGCGATGCGCCGTACGCTGATCAATCTCGGCAGTGCTGTGGTTGGAGTGACTGAAGGTGCACTGAACGGAAAAATTGCAGCAGAAAAGAATGCTGACGGGACTGTGTATCATGTGAACCTGGCAAAAGACGATGTGCCACAGCTGGTCAATATAACAGGAACCCTGGCTGCCCAAACGTTGGCGAAACGTTTCTTCTATATGGATTATGACAACAATGAACAGGTGCCTAATCCTTCTCCCTGCACAGTCACCTATGAGGATTATGATGCGATCCTTGCTGCGGAGTATGCAAAGCTTTATGGTGAAGAGATGGGTGACGACTTCTTTGAAAAGATGTGGGGCCCTGAAGGCAGTGAAAGTGTCGATGAGACCTTGTATGCCCGATTTGAGGAAACCTATAGTAAGGTGTACAACGAAATCGAACTGCCGCTTACCCAGCAATATAATGGCGGCGTCGCATTGGTAGCTTCTGATGGCAGCATTACGTATTATCCGACTATGGGAGAATACATTGTAGCGAATGGTCAGCAGGAAGCGTATTATGATGACCTGGATGCGACATTCATGAAGTATTACCAGGAGAAGACTGGGCAGACACTGACTTACCAGCAGCTGGAACTGATCTGGCAGAGCGGCAATGAGGATCTGTGGGATGCATATTATACAATGATGACGGAAATGGAAGCACAATATGTCGGGCTTGCTGTTGCAGATGGCAATGCTTGGGGCATTCGTGTTCGGGCCGACGGCAGCACAATGCTGCTGTATGACTACGAAGCGTTCTGGAACACTCAGCCTTACAGCGGTTGGACGGTGACTGATCAGATTGTTCATTTGATGCGTGAACTGGAACTGGATGAGACTGCTGTGGATGTTCAGCTTGATGATCAGGGACGCCTTGTCAGTGCAAAGGGCAAAGTATGCCTGCTGGTGATTGATGCTGCCGGTATGAAGAATAAGCTGGAGATCGAGTTCAATGCTTCTGCAGGCGATTATGGCACCAGCGTTGTAGGAACTTTTGATCCTGCTGCTTATGGCGTGGTCAGCTGGGAGGAATTCTTTGCTGCTAATTCTGAAGAAGAATTACTCGATGCACCCAAAGGGCCGATTGATACTCCGGCACCCGAAACGCTGGTTTTCAACGGCGTTGAGTACACTTTGGATCTGACTGAAATCGGAGAAGAGAACGGCTAAGAAAACAGAATAACTAACAGGCGCGGGAGATTTTCTCCCGCGCCTGTTATGTGCAGAAAAATAGATCAGTTGCCCTTATACAGGAATAATTGCAGAGATGTAAGAAGTCGAAGAGCTTCTGCACGTCCCAGCTGGTACACGCGTTCCAGCTCTTCGGGATCCTTTTCGGTGCGACTGATTCCCAGGGCTTGCAGTGGACGTATTACGAAGACGGATTTTTCCTGCTCCAGACGATCAATTTCTTCCATCTGTTGGTTATAGATGCTGTACCGGCATGCCATAGCCTTGGCGGCACCTTGCGCATGGGGTAGAAACAAACGCAGAAGAGGCAGAGGAAGGCCTTTCTTTTTGCGGTAGCCTTTAGGCTGCGTCAGAATCAGCAGCAAGCGGTTATAACCAATACCGCTCATGAACTGATAAGGAACGGGGTCGGCGATCCCGCCATCAAGCAGCATGTGGCCATCCACCTGAACGGGACGTGAAACGATGGGCATGGAAGCGGATGCGCGCATCCATTTGAGATCTTCCCCACCGCCGTCGCTGCAGAGATGATAAACAGCTTTTCCGGTTTGTGTATCTGTAGCTGTGATATAAAAGGGCAGGGGATTATTGGAAAACGTCTTGCGGTCGAAAGGATCCAGTTCGTCTGGGAGTTCACGATAACAGAAGTCTGCTCCGTACAGGTCGCCGGTGGTGATAAGCGACCGCAAGCTGCAGTAGCGGGGATCGTTGCAGTACTTTTTATTGTAGCGGATGGGACGCCCTATCTGGTGCGACTTGAAATTACAACCGAAGACTGCTCCGGCAGATACACCGGCAGCACCGTCGAAATCGATGCCATGCTCCATCAGCACATCAAGCACGCCGCACGTGAACATTCCGCGCATAGCACCGCCCTCAAGAACGAGGCCTGTTTTCATGCGCGATCAGTCAGTATGGCTATGCGCGGCTGTTCGCTCAGGTCTTCTTTGGTCACGCGCAGCAGCGGCATACGCGGTGCGTCCTGAGCGCCAAGCGCAGCCAGGCAGTCATCGAGGGGAGCAATCGGCCAGGTAGCGTTTGCATCGGTTTTATAGTGCATGGGCAGAACCATACGCGGCTTGATCCGCTCGATCAAGCGTGCAGCACTGGCAGCGTTGATTGTAAAGAAGCCGCCGACAGGAATCATGAGAATATCGATGTCCTCAAGACGTGCAGCAAGCTCTTCGTCCCAAGCACCTAGGTCGCCGAAATGCGCAACGCGAAGGCCGTCGATTTCATAAATGAAGATAAGGTTCTGACCGCGAAGCTTCCCCTGCTGATCATCGTGCCAGCAAGGGATACCGGTGACAGTGATTTCCGGAGTCAGATGAACAGTACCTGCATGATCTACGATCACCTGGGCTCCCTGTGCTTTCTGCACATAACTGTGGTCACCGTGACCGTGTGTGACAGTCACTGCATCGCAGTCGACCGTGTGCATGGGATAGCCTACATGGTCATCAAAGGGGTCGGTCAGGATACGGTAACCGTCAGCGCTTTCCATCAAAAATTCACTGTGTCCGTGATGCATGATCAGCATAATGATTTCTCCTTCCATGCGGCATAATCGTTTGCTATAACAAATACAGCGCTGCAGGGCAGCGGTGCATTATTGCGTTTGAGAAGGGCGAGCTCGACAGACAGCGATTGATAGAGCTGTTTCCAGGCGCCTTCGTCTGCTAAAAGAAGTGCCTGACGTATGAACGCCCAGGGTTGGAGCTCAAACGGAATCTTCCCTTTTGAAAGCAGGCTGCGGCAAAGACTGTGCAAATGCACTTCTTCGGGCAGGGATACCGGGAGCAGTGAATGCATCCAGCGGATCCGATATTCGGAACTTAAGTCGATATACCATAGATTTTTTTCTTTGCTGACCAGGTATCCTGCTGTCTGCAGTTTTTCACATACGGTATCATCTGTGCCTGCAGGATGTTTTATACTGCAGACAAAAAGCGCGCGGCCCGTGCGGTCACGGTGCAGGAAAGCAAGAGGACCGACAAGCGCGCGCAATTCTGTGCGGAAAGTATCCAGTGTGCTCATGCACGGCGGCTGGGGGCAAACCGGATACGCATCTCGCGTACGGAAGAGAACTGCCCCTGGATATCCAGCTGATATTTAAGGACTACTTCACCACGGGCATCTTCCACGTTATAGCGTACATGTGTGGGATATACGCCCATTGCAAGTTCGCCGTATGGGGTGACATAACTACCCTCATAGCGATTGCCCTGACGGAAGATCATGCTAGTGTTGGTTTCTCCTTCCCGCTGCATGGTCACAGCACCGTTTTCCATGGTAAAAGTGACCAGGTCAGAGGCAGTCGATTCCGGTTGTGTTTCGGTATAACGGAGACGCCAGCGGTTCTGTTCCTTGCTTCCGCTCAGTTCGCCTGTGGTGAAAAGACGGATCTGGTCCGGAATGTCTTCCATTCCAACATCCTGAACGGTTCCCGTTACGCTGAGCAATACTTTTTTCCCACGCATGGGTGCGCCTCCCTTCCTGATTTGTTGTGTTATTATAGCACATTGCATTCCCTGTGGCAATGCCTGAAAATGAGGCTTTACAAAGCAGCGTGCTACTTGCCAGTTAGGGGTGTGTATGATAGAATTCATAGGAACAAACGAAGCAAAGGAAAAGGATATGAATCTGGACAAACTCAATCCCATGCAACGTAAGGCAGCCGAACAGCTGACGGGGCCGGTGCTGATCCTTGCAGGCGCGGGCAGTGGAAAAACACGTACGCTGACCTATCGCGTCGCAAACCTGATGGCGCATGGTGTACCTGCATGGCATATACTGGCACTGACCTTTACCAATAAGGCTGCCCGGGAGATGCGTGAGCGTATTGAGCAACTGGTTGGCGCATCAGCGGAAGACGCATGGATTGGCACGTTCCATAGCGTTTGCTGCCGTATTCTCCGGCGGGATATCGAGAAGCTGGGATATGCTCGCGGATTTACGATCTATGATGAAGATGATCAGCAGCGGGTTATCAAAAATCTGCTGAAGGAATTGGATATTGACGAAAAATACTTGCCTGTCAGGACAATATCGGAAGCAATCTCAGACGCGAAGAACCGGCTGCTTACCCCGGACGAGTGGCTGCAGACTGGACACGGTGATTATCGCTCGCAGAAGATACACGATCTTATGACGCGCTATGAACAACGTCTGAAGACAGCAAATGCACTGGACTTCGATGATCTGCTGATGAAGACAATCCAGCTGTTTCTCGATCATCCGCCTGTGCTGCAGTATTACCAGCAGCGCTTTGAATATGTGCACGTGGATGAGTACCAGGATACCAACTATGCGCAGTATCAGCTTGTTCGCCTGCTGACGCAGGAGAGCCGGAATCTGTGTGTTGTGGGTGACGATGACCAGTCGATCTATGGCTGGCGCGGCGCGGATATTCGTAACATCCTGGATTTTGAAAAGGATTTTCCGGATGCGGTGACGATCAAGCTGGAGCAAAACTACCGCTCTACTGCGAACATACTGAATACTGCAAACCAGATCATTGCTCATAATGAGGGGCGCAAAGAAAAGGAGCTGTGGACAGAAAGCCCTGACGGTGAGAAGATCGTCGTATGTTCTGCTGCAGATGAACGCGAAGAAGCCTCGTGGATCGCCTCACAGATCCGTACGTTGGAACGGCAGGGCACGCCCTGGGGGCACATCGCTGTTCTTTACCGCATACATGCTTTATCCCGTGTTCTTGAAGAAACGATGATGCGCGCTGGTATCGCTTACCGGGTTTATGGCGGCACACGCTTCTATGACCGCAGAGAAGTAAGGGATGTGCTTGCCTATCTGCGTTTACTCGAAAACCCTGCTGACGAAGTGTCGCTGCTGCGGATCATCAATGTGCCAAAGAGGGCAATTGGGGACAGCACTGTCGAGATGCTCCAACAGTATGCCCAGGAATCGGGAGTATCACTGTATGCTGCTGTTGCGGCGCCTCCTGAGTCTCTTGGCTCCCGTGCACGTAAGAGTGTGCAGGCATTTGCTTCACTTATGGCCACACTGCTCATGGCGAAGGAGACTCTGCCGCTGTCTGAGCTCGTGCAGAAAGTGATTGATGACTGTGGGCTGATTGCCCAGTATGAGAAGGACGGCCCGGATGATGAAAACCAGACACGCGTGGAGAACATCCGTGAATTTTTGAGCGCCGCGACAGAGTTTGAACAGAATAGCGAAGATAAGACACTGGCAGCGTTTCTGGAGAATGTCGCACTGGTGACCGACCTCGACAATCAGGAGAGTGCGCCTGATTATGTAACGATGATGACCCTGCATTCTGCAAAAGGACTGGAGTATGACGCTGTTTTTATGGCCGGTATGGAGGAAGGCGTATTCCCTTCCGCACGTGCTGTCATGGAAGAGAACCGACTGGAAGAGGAACGGCGGCTGTGCTATGTAGGCGTAACTCGTGCACGCTACCGGCTGTATCTGTCCTTTGCACGCCGCAGATTCCTGTTCAATAATATGCAGTTCAACCCGCCTTCCTGTTTCCTGCAGGAGATCCCCAAACGCCTGATCCGTGAGGAACGGACCGGAGCTGGCCAACCTTCCGGCACATACCCGATGCAGACGCAGAGCGGCTGGGGAAGCTATGGTGGGTCTGGCTTCAAAACGCGCGGCGATGTGATGGAAAGGCCTCAGCTGCAGCGGCGGACGCCTGCTCCGCGGCCGGTGTTCAGGTCTCCTGATGAAATTCCCGGCGTGCAGCGCGGATTTGTTCCTTCACAGGCGCGAAATATCAGTGTTCAGTTGTTTAAAAAAGGCGACCACGTCATGCACCGCAAGTTCGGCAAAGGCATAGTAACTACAGTTAGTGGCAGCGGCGACGACGCACGCATCAGTATCCTGTTTCCTGTGTTTGGAGAAAAGACATTTGCTCTGGCCATCGCACCGATCATCAAACTGGAGGAATAAACCGTGCAGGACAAGCTTTCACGCATGCGCGAATTGAACGAGCTTCTGAACCGTGCTGCGCGCGCGTATTATACACTGGACGAGCCAATTATGGCTGACGTACAGTATGACCGGCTGTATGATGAACTGCTGGCCCTGGAGAAGGAGACAGGTACCATACTGCCGGATTCGCCTACACACCGCGTCGGTGGTGCCGTGTTGCCGGAGTTTCAGAAACACCGTCATATTACACGGCTGTGGAGCATGGACAAGGTACAGAGCGAAGATGCATTGCGTGACTGGATTGAGCGAGCGGAGCGCCTGCGCGCACAGGAGAACGGACTGCCGCCGCTTGTGTTCGGTATTGAATACAAGTTCGACGGTCTGACCGTGAATCTGACTTATGAAAACGGTGTGCTCATACAGGCTGCAACGCGCGGCGACGGCGAAGTGGGTGAAGCAATCCTGCCGCAGGCACGTACCATCCGAGATATCCCATTGACCATCCCGTGGCAAGGACGTATCGAAGTACACGGCGAGTGCATCATGCGCCTGTCCGCACTCAAAAAGTATAATGAAAAAGCAGCAGTGCCGCTGAAGAATGCACGCAACGGCGCTGCTGGCGCCCTGCGTAACTTGGACCCCAAGGTGACCGCAGAACGGCATCTGAGCGCTTTCTTCTATGAGATCGGCACCATAGAAAATCCACCTTATCACGATCAGACTGGAATGATCGAATTCCTAAGAAGTCAGGGCTTCCCTGTTAGCCCGTATTTCCGTACGGCAAAAACAGCGGATGAGGTCATCAATTTCGTGCGTGAGATCGGTGCCGGTCGTGAGGAACTGGACTTTCTGATCGACGGTGCGGTGATCAAAATCCAGGACGAGGGGACACGTACGGCGTTCGGGTTTACCGACAAGTTCCCGCGCTGGGAAGTGGCATATAAGTTTGCTGCCGAAGAGAATACCACGACACTGGAACGCGTTACGTGGGAGCTTGGACGCACAGGGAAACTGACTCCGCTGGGGCATGTGTCCGCAGTGGACTTCGCCGGCGTAACGGTGCGCAAGGCTACGTTGAACAACTATGGCGATATCCTGCGCAAACGCCTGACATTGGGCTGTACAGTATGGATCCGCCGTTCGAATGACGTGATTCCGGAGATCACAGGGCGCGTCGAGGACGGTGCGCAGGGCGAAACGATTGAAAAGCCGACTGTTTGTCCTTCCTGTGGTGAACCGCTGATCGAACGCGGTGCTAATCTGTACTGTGTCAACCGCCAATCCTGCCGTCCGCAGGCAGTGGCGAGGCTTGCTCACTTTGCTTCGCGTGATGCAATGAATATTACTTCTTTCTCTGAAAAGACTGCCGGAATGCTGTATGATCTGTGCGGCGTCCGAGATCCGGCTGATTTGTATCATCTGACCCGGGAGCAACTGCTGAATCTGGAAGGATTCCAGGAAAAACGTGCGGACAACTTGCTTGATGCGCTTGAAAAAAGCCGCCACTGCGCACTGGATGAATTCCTGTTCGCCATCGGAATTCCAAATATAGGGCGCGGCACTGCCCGTGATATCGCCGGACACTTCGGGACACTGAAAGCTGTCATGGAAGCGGATGTCGAAGCATTGACTGGTGTGCCGGATGTCGGGGAGATCGTAGCTCAAAGCGCTGTGGAGTTCTTCAGCTTTGCGGAGAATCAGCGTATGATCGAGCGCCTGCTTACAGCCGGTGTAACTCCTGCGGAGAAGGTACAGCCGGCAGAAGACGCACCTCAGCCGCTGCGCGGACTGACTGTGGTAGTGACGGGAACTCTGCCATCCCTGTCCCGAAATGAAGCAGAGGACCTGATTCGTGCGATGGGAGGCACGGCTGCGGGCAGTGTCAGTAAGAAGACCGCATATGTACTGGCGGGAGAAAAAGCAGGCAGCAAGCTGGATAAGGCACAGCAGCTGGGCATTCCCGTGCTGGATGAAGCAGCCTTTATGAAACTGATTGGAAAGGAATAAGCCATGAATATTGATCAATTGCTGGGCGTACTGCGGCGCGACGAGAGCTTTATGTCATGCGTTACGCACTGGCATACCGATCCCGCGCGTCCGGCCCGCTATGCACCATGGCCTGAATGCCTGGACGACCGTTTGCCGTCCATGCTCGAAAAACGCGGTATTCATCAGCTGTATACACACCAGGCACAAGCCGTCGAAGCCTCTGCTCGAGGCGAGGATGTCACGATTGTAACTCCTACGGCTTCAGGCAAGACGCTGTGCTATAATCTGCCGGTGCTTTCGGCCATCTTGCGTGACCCGAATGCGCGCGCGCTGTACCTTTTTCCCACCAAGGCGCTGTCAGCGGACCAGGTCAGTGAACTGTATGAACTGATTCAGCTTCTTGGAGTTGATATCAAGACTTATACTTACGATGGTGACACCCCGGCTGCAGCGCGCCGCGCGATACGCCAGGCGGGGCATGTGGTAGTCACCAATCCAGATATGCTGCACAGCGGTATTCTGCCGCACCATACACAGTGGGTCAAACTGTTCGAAAACCTGCGCTATATTATTATTGATGAGATTCACAGCTATCGCGGAGTGTTTGGAAGCAATCTCGCGAATGTGCTGAGGCGTCTGATGCGTCTGTGCGAGTTTTATGGCAGCCACCCGCAGTTCATCCTGTGCAGCGCAACGATCGCAAACCCAAAGGAGCTGGCTGAAACACTGATAGGGCGTTCGGTGACGGTAGTCGATGACAATGGTGCGCCAATGGGCGAACGACATGTTGTATTCTATAATCCTCCTGTGATCAATGAACAGCTTGGTATACGCCGCAGTGTGCTCAATGAGACGATGCACGTTGCAAAGACGCTTCTGCTCAATGATATCTCCACGATCGTGTTTGCCAAAAGCCGTGTACAGGTTGAAGTCCTGACCAAGCGTCTGAAAGACCTGGCCAGGGATCCTGTCGGCAACAGTGGCCGTGTGCGCGGCTACCGCGGCGGATATCTCCCAAGCGAAAGGCGTGAGATTGAGCAGGGCCTGCGCGCGGGCACGATTTCCACTGTTATCTCCACGAATGCACTGGAACTTGGAATCGATATCGGCTCCTTGACGGCATGTGTACTATGCGGATACCCGGGTACAATTGCAAGTACCTGGCAGGAAGCAGGACGCGCCGGTCGCCGTCGCGGTACCAGCTTGACGGTGATGGTCGCATCCAGTGCAGCCATTGATCAGTACATAGTTACGCATCCTCAGTACTTTTTCAGCCAGTCGCCCGAGAATGCGCTGCTGAATCCCAATAATCTCTATGTGCTGCTGAATCATTTCAAGTGCGCGGCGTATGAACTGCCGTTCCGTGATGGGGAAACACTGGGTGGAGCACCCGGAGCAGAAGAAATGTGTGAATACCTGCAGGAGGCGGAGATTATACGCCATGTGGGGGATACCTGGCACTGGCAGGCGGAGGAATTCCCGGCTTCGGAGATCAGCCTGCGTACGGCAATGACCGAAAACTTCCTTATCAACGATATTACTGATCCTGCCCATGTGCGGGTTATCGGTGAAATGGACCGATTTACAGTACCTATGCTGTTGCATGAGAATGCGATCTATCTGCATGAAGGTGTGCAGTACCAGGTGGAAAAACTGGACTGGGATGCATGCAAGGCTTTCGTACGCCGGGTAGAGGTAGATTACTATACAGATGCTGACCTAAATGTCAGCCTGAGCCTTCTTGATATTTCGGAAGAAGCACCAGGTGCTGCTTGGGGCGAAGTGCGCGTGATCGCTATTACAAAAATTTTCAAGAAGATGAAATTTGACACCGGTGAGAATCTGGGCTTCGGACCAGTAATGCTGCCAGAAAGCGAGATGCATACTACTGCCGTATGGTGGACGCTTCCTGAAGAGTGTGCGAATTTGTTTGATAAGGACACACTGCAAAACGGAATGCTGGGAGTTGCTAATCTGCTGCGTATCGTAGCGCCTCTTTACCTGATGTGTTCGACACGCGACCTCGTGGTCAGCTATCAGGTGAAGTGCCCGTTTACTCAGATGCCGACCCTGATTCTGCATGATAGTTGTCCCGGAGGCGTTGGGCTTGCGGAGAAGGCTTTCCGCATGCGTGATACGCTGCTTCTGCATGCACTTCAGATTGCTCAGGACTGTACCTGTGAGCATGGCTGTCCATCCTGTGTCGGACCGGTGAATGAAGTCGGAGAAACCGGCAAGGCAGCGGCCATACGTCTTCTTCAAATGCTGCTGAACAAGGAGAAGCCGGCGTGATCAAAGCAGTATTTCTCGACATTGATGATACGTTGCTGGATTTCGAGGCTTTTGCACGCGCAACGATGGAAGAAGGCTTCCGCCGTTTTAATCTGCCCGCATATCAGCCGTATATGTATGATGTGTTTGACCGTGTCAGTGATGTACTGTGGAAGAAGATCGAGCGCGGGGAGATGCAACGCAGCGACCTGATCGATGTGAGATGGCAGACGATCTTTGCGGAGCTTGGCATATCCTGTGATGCACGAGCGTTTGAAGAATTCTTTCTTTCACAATTGCCGCTCAGCGCGATCCCTGTAGAAGGTGCGGGGGAAATCGTGAACTGGCTGGCGCCGAGGTGTCTGCTCTGCGCGGCAAGCAATGGGATATATGAGGAACAGAAAGGACGCCTTCAAAGAGCAGGCTGGCTGGATCGCTTTCACATGCTGTTTATTTCTGAGGATATTGGCGTACAGAAACCGTCTCCCGATTTCTTCACCCGTAGTGTTGCGCGCCTGAATGCACAGCCGGTACCGGGATATAGGTTCCCAGTTCTGCCTCATGAAATTCTGATGGTCGGTGACAGCCTGACCAGCGATATGCGCGGCGGTATCGGCAGCGGTCTGCGCACTTGTTTATTTGACAGACGGGGAAGCGGAATCCCGGCCGATATGCCCATTGACTATTGTATTTCCGGCTTAGCCGAACTTAAGCCTATCGTTATATCTCTTATGCAGGAGGAGGCGTAAATAATGCCCGCATTGCAGGCTTATTCCCGTGATCTGCCCTACAGTTATGCGCTGGGGTTGTTTCCGGCATCCGAACTGATGAAGAAACGCCCGGAGCTCGCCAGACGGCTTCTGGTCTCTTCCAAAGCAGAAAACAGCGAAGGATTGGCTGCGCTTCGCGTACTGTGCAGCAGACGTCAGGTGCGTGAAGAACAGGCTGACAAAGCGCTTGCCCGTGTATCCGGCAAGGAGAACTGCTTTGCTGCGGTTGTGTTTGACAAGTTCGAGAGCAAGCTTTCAGACGGCAATCATCTGGTTCTGCATCATCCTGGCGACAAGGGCAACCTGGGCACCATGCTTCGCACGGCTCTCGGGTTCGGATATCGGGATATTGCGCTGATCCGTCCTGCGGCAGATGCTTTCGACCCGCATGTGGTACGGGCAAGCATGGGCGCGATTTTCGGCCTGAATGTACGTTATTATGATAATTTTGAAGCATATCGTGAGGAGTTTCCGCACCACGCGCTGTATCCGTTCATGCTGGACGCATCGATGCCTTTGGACGAGGCATCTGCGGAACCGCGCACACCCTTTTCATTGATTATGGGAAACGAAGGCAGCGGGTTGCCACCAGAGTTCGCACATATGGGACAAGCTGTACGCATCCCGCATAGTGACGAGATCGATTCTCTGAACCTATCCGTGGCAGCAGCCATTGGTATGTATGTGTTTGCCGAGAGGAAATAAGATGAAACGAGTTTTCTTTTGTATGATCATGTTAGTGTTGCTCCTTGCTTCAGCAGCGGCAGAGGAACGTCCGCCCATGATTGCCCTGACATTTGACGATGGTCCTTCAGAGTATACAAAGGAGATGCTGGAACTGCTGGCAGAAAATGACTGCAGAGCTACCTTTTTTATGATTGGTCAGTATGTAGAAATGATGCCTGAAATGCCGCAGATCGTTGTTGACAGCGGCTGCGAGGTCGGTACGCACACGTTGGCGCATAGGCCCCTGAATGAACTTTCTGAGTATAAAATCTATTCTGACTTGGATAAATGCATTAATCAGATAGAGGAACTGACAGGCGAACATATCCGCTGGCTGCGGCCACCGTGGGGAAAAGTGAGCGCAGGTACTTATGTCGCCTGCAGGCGGCTGGATCTGCTCATTGTCAAGTGGTCACTTGACAGCAAAGACTGGGAATCGCGGGACGCGGAAAAGATAATGCAGCAGATTCTTGAAAATGTAAAGGACGGGGATGTTATCCTTTGCCATGATACTTATCCGGAAACGCTGGAAGCAATGCGTATCGTGCTGCCCGAACTGAAAGCTCGAGGTTACGAGCTTGTGACTGTCAGTGAACTGTTTTCACACTTTGAAGGTGAGCTGAAATCCACAACGTTCTATTACCGGCTGAACTAAAAGAAAGCAAGAACACGAAAAGAGCACGAGATTGTATTGACATTTTGACATTGAACATGATAGGATACAGACGAAAGCGAAGTGCTTTCATAATACTCGACGAAATCGGAGGTCGGAATAATGGCATATAAGATCAGTGAAGAATGCATCATGTGCGGTGCTTGCGAGGGTGAATGCCCCGTTGGCGCGATCACCGAAGGTGATGGCAAGTACGAAATCGATCCTGAAAAGTGCATCTCCTGCGGCGCTTGCGAAGGCGTGTGCCCCGTTGGTGCTCCTTCTGAGCAGGCTTAAGCGATTTCCAGCAATGCCCGGCTATAATGGCCGGGCTTGTTTTTTTGCGATTTGCGGTTGCTATACGCTGTGAGGGAAGGGTATAATACAGATGTATTCTTATAAAGGAAGGCAGTTATGCATTTAACTTTTTGTCCTCTTTATTCCGGTTCGAGTGGCAATACGATCTTTGTCGGTGCAGGAAATACCCGTATTCTGATCGATGCGGGGTTGAGCGGTCGTACCGTCAGCGAGGCACTGAATGCGATCGGTATTCTTCCTGAGACACTTGACGCTATCCTTATAACCCATGAACATAGTGACCATATCAAGGGCGCGGGCATTCTCAGCCGAAAATATCATGTGCCTATTTATGCCAATTCAGGGACATGGGCAGCAATGGAGAAGCAGGTGGGTGCGATTGCCCCTCAGCTGCATCGTACCTTTGAGACGGGTGAAAGCTTTTATATCAAGGATTTGAGCATACTGCCTTATTCTGTCTCTCATGATGCGGCCGAGCCGGTCGGATACCGTGTCGATTATGGCGGGCACAGTGTAGCTACTGCGACGGATATCGGGATATTCACAAAAAAGACGTTGGAAACGCTGTCCGGCGTGGAAATACTGTTGCTGGAAAGCAATCATGATATAGGTATGCTTCGTGCCAATGAACATTATTCTTCGGCCCTGAAGACCCGTATACTCGGGCGGCATGGACATTTGAGCAATGAAGCCTGCGGTGAGGCGCTCTGGCAGCTATATCAGCAGGGAACGCATCATGTGATCCTGGGGCATCTCAGCCATGAGAACAATACACCGGAACTGGCAATGCGTTCAGTAACGGAAGCCATGCAGGCACACGGCTTGACGGTCGGGCGTGATATCCGCATCGACCTGGCCTGGCGCGACCGCATCGGGGATGTTTATGAAATCATCTAAAAGACGGCTGGCCGTCTGCTGGATCTGTGCAGTGCTGTGCGCAACACTAGGTTGGTTGGGCGGTTCAGTGGCAGCGCAGACATTGGTTGCGCACGGCGGATCGACACTGCTTATGCTCTATGTGTTGAATGCAGCCCAGCAGATGCTTATCTTCGCTCTGCCTGCACTGTTTCTTCTGCAAGGCCGTGAGTCACGCTGGCAGGAGTTCGGCCAGTCGATTAGCCCGCTGAATAAAGAGACAGTAGGGTTGAGCACGCTGCTGGCTGTGGGTGGAGCAGCTACGGCATCAATCATTGCCATGTTCTGGGCAATGTGGCTGCAACAGACTACAGGGTACATCGGCAAAGCAGATCCACTGCCAGTACCACAGAACATAGGACAGTGGATAGCAGCATTGCTTGCGATTGCTATTCTTCCCGCATTGTGTGAAGAGCTCATGTTTCGCGCCCTGATTCAGAGCGCTCTGCGCAGATACCTTCCCAAGGCTGGATTATGGCTGGCGGCGTTCATTTTTGCCGCGGTGCATTTTCGCTGGGAGGCTTTCCCTGCGTTGCTGCTTATCGGGGTTGTACTTGGAAAAGTATTTATCCGCCATGGTTTATTGGGAAGCACACTGCTCCATGCATTGTATAACAGCGTAGTGCTCATCCTTTCCGCACGGGGCGCGGAGATTACTCCGATGGCTGCACTGCTGTGCATTATTGCATGTATAGTATCACTGCGACTATTGCTGAGAGAGGAAAAAAAGGATGAAACTGACAGTTCTCGGGTGTAACGGACCATATCCGGAGCCGGGTGGCGCTTGCAGCGGTTATCTGCTGGAAAACAGAACGACTCGTGTGCTGATCGACTGCGGAACAGGTGTTCTTGCGCGCCTGACAGCCATCATGCCGCCGGAAAAACTGGATGCGGTCATCTTGTCGCATCTGCATTATGATCATATGAGCGATATGCTGCCGTTGATCTATAAACTGCAAGGCACGGGAAAGATACTGCCGGTATATGCGCCGGAAGGCCTGCAGCCTGTTCGTGCGCTGCTTGAGAGCAGTTATGATGTCCATAATATTGATACACTGAATGTAATTGGAGATCTGAAACTGTCAGTACTGCCGGTGCGGCATCCTGTACCTTGCCGTGCTGTGCGAGTCGAATCCCAGGATAGCATATTCTGCTATACTGGCGACACAAACACTTGTGACGCGCTTCAAGAGTTTGTGAGCGGTTGCAGTCTGATGCTGGCTGACGGTTGTTTCCCTGTCTCACTGTGGGCGGAGAACAAGCCGCATCTCAGTGCGTATCTTGCGGCTGAAGTCGCCGCACAGGCAGGCGCGAAGCGTCTGGTGGTCACACATTTTACACCCGGGATTGACCGGGAAGTACTGCTTGCTGAAGCACAAAAGTGTTATCCTGAAGTACAGATCGCCTATAGCGGTCTGACAGTGGAATTCTGATTTACTGTAACGTATTGTTTACGGGAGAAGAGAATGGAACGGCGAACCTTTTTTGAAAATGTCGCCAAAGGCGTTATAGCTTCCTGCTATGTGCTTGAAGGGCCGGAGGAGTATATTAAACGCTCAGCGCTGGAAACGCTGCGTAAGCGGCTGCTGCCCGAAGGGCTGGAAGACATTAATGAAACGCGCCTGACTGATCCTGACGCAGATACCCTGATTGCTGCGTCCGAAACGCTTCCGTTCATGTCGGAACGGCGGCTGGTGATTGTACGCGAGAGCGGCATGCTGCAGGGGCGTGCAAAGGGCTATGATGAATCGCGCAGTGCTGCTGCTTTGGCTGAATACTTGCAGAACCCTCCGGATACCGCCTGTATCGTTTTTTATGTCAATGACAAGGCAGACGGACGCAAGAAACTGTATACTGCGCTGAAAAAATGTGCTGAGATCGTACAATTCAACGCGCTGGATGACCGCGAACTGATACGTTGGATCGCGCAGACACTGAAAAAACTTGATAAGCAGGTATCAGCTTCCACTTGCCAGAAACTGACTTTTACTGTCGGAACAGAACTTTACACATTGTCCGGCGAACTGCAAAAGCTGGCAGCATATGCTGGGGACCGCAGTGAGATCCTGCCGGAGGACATTGATGCGGTATGCACAAAATCCACAGCTTACCGCGTGTACGACCTGACCGGCGCACTGACGCGCGGAGATGGCAAGACGGCTTTCACACTGTCAGCTGCATTGCAGCGGGATGGTGAGGAGCCGCTGTATTTGCTGGCATTGCTGCAGAACGAATGCCGCCGCATGCTTGCGATTAAACTGCTGCGTGAGGAAGGCCTGTCGCCGGACGCAATAGCCTCGAAAATCGGTGCCCCGCCTTTTGCAGTGCGTCAGCTTAGCGGACAGGTGACGCGATATACCGCAGAACAGCTCCAGATGATGTCGGACGCATGCATGGAGACGGAATATCTTGTTAAAAGCGGACGTCTTCCTCAGGAAGGCGCCTTGGAAAAAACGATGCTGCAGGTGCTGCGTATCCGAACGGAGGGCCAGCTGTGACAGAAGAACTGAAATCGCTTCTTGCTACCGAAAAAATAGTTTTGGACGCGGCATCCGAAGAGCAGTTGGCGGCATATCATGCCATGCTGCTTGAATGGAACAGGCACATGGATCTGACCAATGTGCCGGAAGAAGAAATGGCTCTGCGTCATTATGCTGATTCCCTGCTTCCGCTTATGCAGAAAAAATGGTTCCCCGATGGCGCGAGACTGATCGATGTCGGTAGTGGCGCGGGCTTTCCGGGGATGCCGCTTGCCATTGCACGTCCGGATATGAATGTAACGTTGCTGGATGCGCAGCGAAAACGCTGTGATTTTCTGCAGGCGGTAGCGGATAAGCTTGAACTGAAGAACGTAACCGTAATCCATGGACGTGCAGAGGAAGCTGCACGTTCCAGACTGCGCGAGACAATGGATATTGCGGTGGCCCGTGCAGTGGCGCCAATGAATGTACTTTGCGAGTATTTACTGCCGTTTGTGAGGATAGGCGGGTATGCCCTGTGCTGGAAAGGTCCCGGATTGTTTGACGAGAAAAAGGCCGGATGCGCTGCGGCTGCTATCCTGGGGAGCGCGGAGGATATTCTGCTGCGGCTTCCCATCGAGAACCGTGAACACTATGTTCAAGCATATCTGAAACAGACTGTAACCGATGCGCGTTATCCACGCCGCGCAGGCAAGCCGCTTAAGGCGCCGCTAGGCGAATAATGGCCGGCTCTGATTGCAGTAGCTCCTGTATCGTAGTATAATATCGCCGACGGAGGAAGTATAAAAGATGCGGCATGAGATCAAAGGACGCGTCAGCGCGACAGAGGTACCGGCTTTGCGCAGCCGCCTTCAGGCGGTGCTGCAGCGGGATCCGAATGCCCGTCCTGACGGCACTTATGATATTCACAGCATCTATTTTGATACTCCGACATTGCGCGCACTGATGCAGAAGCAGGTCGGAATGCCAGCCCGCGACAAATATCGGATCCGTTATTATAATGAAAACCGGGAATTCTTTCGTTTGGAGCGCAAGAGCAAGGTCGGCTCACTGTGTGATAAAGTAGGATGCTCATTGACGCGTGACGAGGTGGAGCGCCTGATGTCCGGCAATATCAGCTGGATGGCGGGTGATGATCGCCGGCTGCTCAGAGAATTGTTTCTGCGCATGCGTACTGAAATGCTGCAGCCCAGCGTGCAGGTACATTACACGCGTGAAGCGTATATCTATGCGCCGGGCAATGTGCGCGTTACACTGGATTCCAATATCCGGACAGGCTTATATAATACGGACTTCCTAGCGCCTGACCAGCCACGCCCGCGTACACAGGGCGATGATTTCATGCTTCTGGAAGTCAAATTCGATCAGTATCTGCCTGATGTGATCCGTAGCATTACCTGCTGCGGTGCACGGCCAATGAGCTTTTCAAAATTCGAGGCATGCCATTCCTATGATTGAGGTGTTGCTATGAATAATGTACTTAATCAACTGTTTTCTGTCAGCTTCTTTGAAAAGGCTGCGGCATTTTCACTGCCGGACACATTGCTTGTGCTTTTGACGGCAGCATTGCTGGGGCTGTTCATCGCTGCACTGTACCGTGCGACCTTTCAGGGTGTCATGTATACAATGACTTACGGTGTGACGCTTGTTGCGGTATGCATGGTCAGCGCGCTGATTCTGTGTGTCGTGACCAGTAATGTGGTGCTTACGCTCGGCATGGTTGGTGCACTGAGCATTATCCGTTTCCGTACATCCATTAAGGAGCCGCTGGATATCGGGTTCATGTTCTGGGCTGTCGCTGCTGGTATTGCTACTGGTGCAGGTATGGCAGGCGTAGCAGCGGTTGGTTCTCTTTCAATTGGCATAGTGGTTGTGCTCCTGATGCGTGGCCGCCAGAACGGGGTGCCGTATATCCTGATCCTGAATGTGAACGGACAGGAAGCAGAAAACAAGGCTATGACGCTAGTCCGTGAACATGTGAAGCGCTGCCGTATCAAATCCAAGCGTGTGAGCAAAGAAGGCACCGAAGTGACGGTGGACGTACGGCTCAAGCAGGAAAACACTGATTTCATGCATGCGCTGTGTGCTATGGAGGGCGTTGCGAATGCTGTTCTGGTTACATACAGTGGCGAGTACATGACCTGAACACAATTAACAATCTGAACATCAAAAAACTGGCATTTGAGTGCCAGCTTTTTTGATTAAGTCTTGAGTCAACCTTGTTTATTCTTCGGGATCCGTTTCCTTCCCTTCTTCCTGTACAGGTGCGAACAGCGCTTCTACTAATTCGTCCGCTTCCTGAAAGTGAGAATAAGGAACATAGAACCTGCAGCGTTCAGACATCGGGCCAATTTTAAGAGCAAGGCCTGCTCCGAGCATTTGCTTGGTGAAGTAAGGGATACCGTTCTGCTTCAGGACATCTTCCAGCATGCCGGCCCAGATCATTTCTTTTTCAGTGAGAAAACAATAATCGTCAGGCTCAGGTATGCGCACCTTTTTGTTTCCACAGACGGGACAACGGTTCTCTGCAAACAGGATGCAGCAGTTTTCGCAGTACATGGCTTTTCCTCCGCTCATGTTGTCGGACGTTTCTGATTCAATCACTTCTCCATGAATACTTACACGAGCCCCGTCGGGGCATACGGCATCGAATGATTTGACTTTTATGTTTCCGCAGTCCAGGTTTCCGCCGTTCTGCAGCGCGAATACATAAGGATAGATAACATTCCATAGCTCATGACAGAGTGGCGGACAGAGATCTTCCACGATGAACTCCTGACCTTTATGAAAGTATCCAGAACGGCACTGGCTGCCTGTAATGGTAAGCCTGACCTTTTTCACAAATATGTTCCTTTCAAACTATGCTGAAATGATTATGTGCGGACAGCGAGTTTCCGCTCCCAGCGACCGCTCTTATATACGATATACATAAGAGCACTGGCGACCACCCAGCCGGCAGGATAAGCCATGCCCACAAAAATGGGGCTGGTAATGAACTTGGTGCCGATAAACAGGTATAGCTGACGGAAGAAAACGAAAGAACCGACCGAGATTACTGCAGGAGGCATAGCATCGCCTGCGCCCCGCAGTGCTCCACCACAAATCTGTGAGAAGCAGAAGGGAATATAGAAAGGCGAAAGCCAGAGGATAAAGTTACGTCCATAGGAAATGACCTCAGGATCACTGTTGAACAGCTTCAGTGCCTCATCGGCAAACAGCATGAGTCCGGCAACAATTGCTGCTGTACTGATGATGGCCATGATAAGAGCGGTACGTACGCCGCGTTTGGCACGTGCAATATTTCCAGCGCCCAGGTTCTGCCCGACAAATGTGGTATTCGCCATACCCAGGCACATCATAGCCAGCCAGGCGAAAGCATCAAGACGGTTGTAACTGGCCCAGCCGGCCATACAGGAGGACTGGAAAGCGTTGATGTATCCCTGAACAAACACGTTCGAAAAGGAAACGATGCTGGTCTGTACAGCTGTGGGAAGACCTATCTTTACAATACGCTTCAGCTGCGGTTTGCGTATAACTAGATCCTTGGGAATGAAGCGGTAGCTTTCATTGCTGCGGCTAAGGACGAAGAGTGTCAGCGTGGCACTGAGAATCTGGGAAAGGATTGTAGCGTATGCTACGCCCGCAACACCCAGATGGAAAACGATAACGAATAACAGGTCCAGCACAACGTTTACGCTTGCAGAGAAGATCAGGAAATACAGCGGACGGCGTGAATCTCCGACTGCACGCAGAATACCTGCACCCATGTTATAGAACATGAGCCCGATAATGCCTGCGAAATAAATACGAAGGTAGATTGTTGCCTCTCCGATTACGTCATCTGGGGTATCCATCATGCGCAGCAGAGTGGGGGAAGCAATGAGCCCCAGCAACGTGCAGAATATAGCAGCAAGCAGTGTCAGGAGCAAGGCGGTATGCACTGCATCATGAACGCCTTTTTCATCCTTGGCACCGAATGCCTGGGATATGACAACGCCAGCGCCTGTTGACAGACCGGTAAAGAAACCAATCAATGAGTTGATCAGGCTGCCTGTAGAACCAATGGCTGCAAGGGCTTCCTTGCCGACAAAACGACCGACAACGATACTGTCTACGGTGCTGTAAAGCTGTTGGAAGACCTGCCCAATAAGCAGAGGCAATGCAAAAGAAAGCAGCAATTTCCAAATGCTGCCTTGCGTCATATCCACACTTTTACGCTGACCCGCCATTGTGTCTGCCCTTCAATTATATGATGCAAATACAGTATATCACGAAAACTGCAGATAAATGTTGGAGATGCATTAAAAATACAACGGCTGATCTATTTTTGACAGAAAGGGTATAAGTGCGTTATAATGCCAGTGGCCGATGCGGCCAATCTACTGATGGAGGATCATTATGTTAGAGTATCGGTATGACACACAGCTGCTGATCGAAGGCCATGACCTTGACGAAGATAAGATCAACGATTATATCACTGAGAACCTGAAGGGCGACTGCCTGCTGGTAGTGGGCGATGATGAGATGATTAAACTGCATTTCCACACTAACGAACCGTGGAAAGTACTGGAATATTGCGCTTCACTGGGCGAGATCTGCGACATCGTTGTTGAGGATATGGATCGTCAGGCGCGCGGTCTGCAAGGCTGATAAAGCCTAAATTGAAAATAAAAGAAGTCAGGTCAATAGCCTGGCTTCTTTATTTTCACCGGTTGCAGTTAAACAGCATCCGATTGCGGCATTTCCGGTGCCGCGGTTTTTTTGTTCCCGCGCTGGAGCCGCGGCGCATGCGCGGCACGGGTCAGCTGTGGCTTTGCTCCATCAGTGATGACATCACGCGTGATCTGGCATGCGGTCACGTCCTTCTGTGAAGGCAGATCGAACATGGTATCCAGTAGTGCATGTTCAATTATGGCACGCAGCCCACGGGCACCACTCTTCTGCTGCATCGCGAGATGTGCGATCGCGTTCAAGGCATCCGGATCGAAGGACAGCTCCACACCGTCCAGTTCGAGCAAGCGTGCATACTGTTTGACAAGAGCATTCTTCGGCTCGGTCAGGATCCGTACGAGCGCGGCTTCGTCCAGTTTATCGAGCGTTACGACAACAGGCAGACGCCCGACAAACTCGGGAATCAGCCCGTACTTCATCAGGTCTTCCGGACGCAACTGCCGGAGAATGCTGTCCTGTTCATCTGCACTGTCACCACTCAGCTTGGCACCAAAGCCCAGGGTACGGGAACCAATACGCTGCTGGATCATAGGCGCAAGCCCATCGAAAGCACCGCCGCAGATAAAGAGAATATTGGTGGTATCGATCTGCATGAACTCCTGATGAGGATGCTTACGCCCGCCTTGGGGCGGAACATTTGCAACAGTGCCTTCGAGGATCTTCAGCAGAGCCTGCTGCACGCCTTCGCCGCTGACATCGCGGGTGATAGAGACGTTCTCACTCTTTTTGGAAATCTTGTCGATTTCGTCAATATAGATGATACCGCGCTGTGCGGCCTGGATATCACCATCAGCAGCCTGAATCAGGCGCAGCAGGATGTTTTCTACATCTTCGCCTACATATCCGGCTTCAGTAAGCGCAGTAGCATCTGCAATGGCAAAAGGCACATTCAGAACGCGTGCGAGTGTCTGCGCCAGATACGTCTTGCCGCAGCCGGTCGGACCGACCATCAGAATATTGGACTTCTGAAGTTCCACATCGCCAGCTTTGGGAGGAGCGCTGATACGCTTATAGTGGTTGTATACTGCAACACACAAGGTGCGCTTTGCGGCTTCCTGACCAATCACATACTCGTCCAGTACAGCTTTCATTTCGCTGGGCAGGGGGATCGGCGCGTTTTTGACGGCGGCGTTCATGGTAGAAACCACATCGTCGTCGATGATATCGCGGCACAGCATGATGCATTCATTGCAAATGAATGCATTCGGGCCGGCAATCAGCCGGCGTACCTGATCTTGCGTTTTTCCGCAGAAGCTGCAACGGTGCAGCTTGCGGGTAGTGAAATCATCCTTGGCCATATTGTACCTCAGGCATTGTTCTTCTTGCGGGGAGAGTAGATGCTGTCAATTACGCCATATTCCAGTGCTTCTTCTGCGGACATGAAATAGTCGCGCTCGCAGTCAATACGCAGTTTGTCTTCAGGCTGGCCGGTCATTTCGCTCATCATGCGCAGCATCTTGTCTTTGGTCTTCAGGAGCCATCTTGCTCGGATCTCCACGTCAGTGGCCTGTCCGCTGGCACCACCTAAAGGCTGATGGATCATGATCTCGCTGTTGGGGAGAGCCAGACGCTTGCCTTTTTCGCCCGCCATCAGCAGGAAAGCGCCCATGCTGGCGGCCATGCCGATGCATACAGTACGGACATCGCACTTGACATAATTCATCGTGTCATAAATGGCCATACCTGCGGTCACTGAACCGCCGGGGCTATTGATATACAGCGAGATATCAGCGTCGGGATTATCCATTTCCAGGAACAAAAGCTGTGCGACAACGATGTTGGCCACCTGATCGGTGATTTCGTCGGCAAGAAAAATAATACGGTCTTTGAGCAAACGGGAATAGAGGTCATAACCGCGCTCACCGTTGCTGGTGCGTTCTACAACATTAGGAATAAGAATGCTCATTTGTTTTCCTCCATGGGTCGATTTTATAAAGAAAGGGCTTGACAACCTGGCCGAACGTATCATACGCCGACGCAGTGCAAGCCCTTTTCAGTGCGAATATTACTCCTCGCCCTTTTCTTCCGCAGTATCCTCTGCCTTATCGGCGGCCTTCTTCTTGCGCGGCTTCTTGGCGGGTTTTTCTTCGGCCTTCTCAGCAACCTTCTCGGTGATGACAGCATTTGCCTTCAGGAAGTCAATAGTCTTCTTGATGCCAGCAGTCTCCTTCAGGTAGGCTTTCTGACCGTCAGAAAGAGAGGCCTTGAACTCCTCAACTTCGCGGTTCATGCGCTTCGCCTGGTCGGCATAGGTGGCCTCGATGTCTTCCTCAGTAGGCTCAATGCTCTCGGCCTTGGCAACAGCTTCCAGAACGAGTTGGGTCTTTACGCGGTTAGTGGCTTCACTCTTGTACTGCTCACGCAGCTGATCCATTGTCTGGCCGGTATACTTGAGGTAATCCTCAAAGCGCAGCCCCTGGTAAGCCATGCGCATTTCCATTTCGCGCAGCATGGAAGTGATCTCGTCTTCAATCATGGCATTGGGAATGTCGCAGTCAGCAGCATCAACCACTTTCTGCACCAGTGCATCTTCCAGCTCGGACTCCGCACGCTCGGAGGCATTCTTTTCCAGCGTATCGACGATGTTCTGACGGTAGGCAGCGAAGGTATCAAATTCGCTGACGTCGGCGGCAAAGTCATCATCCAGTTCGGGCTTGATCTTTTCCTGGATGCCGTTTACTTTGACATGGAACACAGCGTCTTTACCAGCCAGTTCTTCAGCATGGTACTGTTCGGGGAACTTGACCTGCAGATCCTTTTCTTCGCCGATGGACATGCCAATCATCTGATCTTCGAAACCGGGAATGAAGGTGTTGCTGCCGATTACCAGGGTCTGTCCCTGAGCAGTGCCGCCTTCAAAAGGTACTCCATCCACGCTGCCGGCATAGTCCAGATTGACTGTATCCTGAGCCTGCACGGGGCGGTCAGTTACGTCCTGGGTGGTGCTGGCGCGCTCCACATCGCTGTCGATGCGGGCGTTGATTGCTTCCTCGGTCACAGGCTGAACGTTCTTTTCCACCGCTACACCCTTGTATTCACCCAAGGTGATATCCGGCTTGACAAAGACTTCGATGGTGAACTTCAGCTCCTGGCCGGCGCCGATCTGCTGGATGTCCACTTCGGGACGATCTACGGCGGCAATCGCATCAGCCTTGAGTGCTTCGTCATAAGCGGGTTGAGCGACGATCTCAAAAGCATCGTCATAGAATACGGACTCGCCGTACATGTTCTCAATCAGCTTGCGCGGAGCCTTGCCCTTGCGGAAACCGGGGACATTGATTTTGCCGCGGTTCTTCAGATAGGCTTTCTGCATTGCTGCGTCAAAAGCTTCGGCACTCTCTACGAATGTAAGCTTAACTTTGTTACCGGAGATTTTTTCGACGGTGTAAGACATGTTGATCCTCCTCGCGATCAGTTACGATCAGTATGCATGCGGCACTTCTGCCTGTTCGCACGCAGTATTGTATTATAGCATACAGAATATCCCATTGCAAGCCATGAACATGGCAAAATCGGGCATTTTTGTGTAAAACCGATCCTTGTTACAGAAAAGGAATCCGCCGCGGTGGGCGGCGGATCAAAAGCACGATTAAGCGTTCTGAGGATCGCTTTCCTTCTTTTTAAATATGCGGTGTTTGGGCTTGGGCAGATGATACTCATGACCTTCGTCATAATAAACTTTGGCAGGCGGCGTTTCAAGCTGCTCGGGGTCATTGAGAATCTTACCCATCAGCGCCAGCATCTTTGCATACATCGCGCCTTCTGCAATGCGCTCATCGCAGACAAGACCGAGGGGGAGCAGACGCTTGCGAGTTACGTTGCCCTTGGCGTCCACCTGGGTGGTGCGTTCTACAGAACCAATGGAGATAAACTGTGAGCAGGTACCAAAGTTATAGATATGATGCTGTACCGCAGGCATACCGATTGAAGCCAGGTTGGTGATGAACATGCTGGTGTGGAAGGGACTTGCATTTAGAATATAGCGAGGCAGAATGCCATAACGATCTGTCAGACGAGCAAAGCTCACGACGATGTTGGCAAGAATAGGGCGCAGCAACAGCTTGGCGATTTTCATGGTGCTGTTGTCTGCGTCTTCTTTGCGGCAGCGCTCAATCGTTTCACTGATGCGGTCTGCTACATCATATATAGTATCAGCAGGATCGAAGAAGCACTTCGTGGTGTTTTCGGCAATCTTGTTGTCCGAAGAATTTTGAAGCAGGGCAAAGGAGACGACCAGCTGGTTACGGGCGTACAGACGCTTGTTCGCAATAAAGCGGTTCAGCTCGGGCAGCTGTGATACAGTGCGCACATAAGCTGCGATGATGATCTCCATGAATGTGATCTTATAGCCTTCGTCAGCCTTAGCAACGATATAGCGGGCAAGCTTTTCGAAATCAAGTTTGTAATCCGAAAAGACCTGCGCGTCGCAGCGCATAGGCATGAGGTAGGGGGTAAGCGCGATGATGGGATCGATTTCCTTTATGAGATGTCCGTCTGCACGATGACCAAACATTGAAAGCATCCTCTCTGAATATGTACTTCCCGCACTGCGCAGGATCGTGATAATTATAAATAATGAAAAAGACAGCGTCAAATTCTGCCCAAATCGTGCCATAATTCATACCTCTGGATGCGACATACCCCAAAAACCCGAACAAATGAGACGCACGCTTACGTGGACACGATGAAGAAAAATGACTACTAAAAAAACGAGGTTTTTAGCCGTTTTTTCAGGAAAAAAGATCAAAAAAAGGGGGAAAAAATGAAAAAAGACTATTGCATTCTCTTGAAAGATGCTTTATAATCAGAGCGTTGTCTGTTTATGGGATGAAACTGCAAGTTGCCGCCCGGCCTTGGCGGGTAATTGCGGCGGACCAGCCCGGCATGACCGGGCAACGGACTCACACTTCCCGGCGCCGACCATGCGAAAAGGGAAGGATGGAAAGAGGGATCCGGCGGAAGAAGGCCTACCGACTGCGCGGAAGACCATCCGCCATGGATACTCCCCCCTCGGACCGCGAGTACGAAATCATTAGGAGGAAAAAAGATGGCCAACCAGAAAATCCGTATTAAGCTCAAGGCTTACGAGCACAACCTGATCGACCGCAGCGCGGAGCGCATCGTTGAGACCGCAAAGCGCACTGGAGCCCAGGTTGCCGGCCCGATCCCGCTCCCCACTGAGAAGGAGATCGTTACGATCCTGCGTGCGCCCCACAAGTATAAGGACAGCCGTGAGCAGTTCGAGCGCCGCACTCACAAGCGTCTGATCGATATCCACAATCCCACCCAGCGCACTGTGGACGCCATGATGAAGCTTGATCTTCCCGCCGGCGTCGAGATCGAAATCAAGCTGTAAGGCAGGAGGACAAACGACATGAAGAAAGCTATTCTGGGCAAGAAGCTCGGTATGACCCAGATTTTTATGCCGGATGGTAGTCTGGTCCCGGTTACCGTCATTCAGGCGGGCCCCTGCACCGTGGTGCAGAAGAAGACCAACGAAACTGACGGTTACGAAGCAGTTCAGTTCGGTTTCGACACCTACGCCGAAAAGCGTGCTGAAAAGCTGGTCAACAAGCCCGAAGCGGGTCACTTCAAGAAAGCGGGCGTCGCGCCGACGCGCTATCTGCGTGAGTTCCGGCTGGAAGACGCTGCTTCCTACGAAGTGGGTCAGGTTGTCAAAGTCGACGTATTCGCCGAAGGCGACAAGATCGACGTTACCGGAACCAGCAAGGGTCACGGCTACACCGGCCCCATCTACCGCTGGAACCAGCACACTGGCCCCATGGCGCACGGCTCCAAGTATCATCGTGGCGTCGGCTCCATGAGCGCTAACTCCGATCCTAGCCGCGTGTTCAAGAACAAGCACATGGCCGGCCACTACGGTGTAGAGCGCATCACCATCCAGAACCTGACGGTAGTCAAGGTGGATGCGGAACGCGATCTGCTGCTGGTGCGCGGTGCTGTGCCCGGCCCCAACGGCGGTCTGCTGCTTGTGCGCAACGCCGTCAAAGCCTGATAAGGAGGAACAAACGATTATGCCCAGTATTCAAGTGCTGAACATGCAGGGCGCCAACGTTGGCGAAATGCAGCTCAAAGACGAGATCTTCGCCGTTGAGCCCAACGTACCCGCCATGCATCTGGTCGTCCGCTCCATCCTTGCCAACAAGCGTCAGGGCACTCAGAGCGCGCTGACTCGCGGCATGGTACGCGGCGGCGGCCGTAAGATCTATCGCCAGAAGGGCACCGGTAATGCACGCCATCATGGCAACCGTGCTCCCCAGTTCGCACACGGCGGCGTGGTGTTCGCTCCCCAGCCCCGTGACTATGTCATCAATGTACCTAAGAAAGTCCGCCGCCTGGCCATGAAGAGCGCTCTGACCGAGAAGTTCAACGATGGCGCCATCCTGGTAGTGGACCAGATCAAGTTCGAGGAAGTCAAGACGAAGTTTGCCGCCCAGCTGCTGAAGGCCCTGAAGGTCGAAAAGCGCAGCCTGCTGGTCCTGGAAGGCCGCGATGAGAGCATCATCCGCGCCACCAAGAACCTGGCTCTGCTGGATGACAGCTATGTCAACACCCTCAATGTGTACGATATCCTGCGCGCTGACAAGCTGATCGTTACCCGCGCGGCGATGGAGAACATTCAGGAGGTGTATGCCTGATGAAGAATGCTCATGATATCATCCTTCGCCCCGTCCTGACCGAAAAGGGCTACGACGGCATCGAGGAAAAGCGCTACGTATTCGAAGTAGCCATCAATGCCAACAAGACTGAGATCAAGCAGGCGCTTGAATCCGTCTTCGAAGGCATCAAGGTAGAAAAGGTCAACACCATGCGCCCCATCGGTAAGATGAAGCGCCAGGGCATCCACCAGGGCCGTACGGCTGAGGTGAAAAAGGCCTACGTGAAGCTGACCGAAGACAGCAAGCCTATCGCGTTCTTTGAAGGCATGGCTTAATAGGGAGGAGAAGCAAAATGGCAATTAGAGTTTATAAGCCGACTTCGGCCGCCCGCCGCCATATGTCCGTGCTGACTTTCGAGGAGATCACCAAGAAGACCCCCGAGAAGAGCCTGACTGAGTATCTGAAGAAGAATGCGGGCCGCAACAGCCAGGGAAAGATCACCGTTCGTCATCAGGGCGGCGGCAACAAGGTCAAGTACCGCATCATCGACTTCAAGCGCGAAAAGCGTGATATCCCCGCCAAGGTGGCGGCGATCGAGTACGATCCCAACCGCAGTGCTTTCATCGCGCTGCTTAACTACGCGGATGGCGAGAAGCGCTACATCCTGGCGCCTCTGGGCCTGAACGTGGGCGACACCGTGATCTCCAGCGCCGAAGCTGACATCAAGCCCGGCAACGCGCTGCCCATCGCGAACATCCCCGTCGGTACGCTGATCCACAATGTGGAGCTCAAGCCCGGCCGTGGCGGCCAGATGGTCCGTTCTGCCGGCGCCTATGCGCAGCTGATGGCCAAAGAGGGTGAATACGCTCAGGTGCGTCTGCCCTCCGGCGAGGTTCGCAAGGTTCCCATGAATGCCTATGCTACCATCGGTACCGTGGGCAACACTGATCACGAGAACGTGCGCATCGGCAAGGCCGGCCGCACCCGCCACATGGGCATCCGCCCGACAGTCCGCGGCGTGGTCATGAACCCCTGCGACCATCCGCACGGCGGCGGCGAGGGCAAGAGCCCTGTCGGTATGCCGGCACCTGTTACCCCGTGGGGCAAGCCCGCTCTGGGCTTCAAGACCCGCAAGCACAAGAAGTATTCCAACCGCCTGATCGTCAAGCGCGCGGGCAAGAAGTAAGAGCGAAGGAGGCAATCTGAAATATGAGCCGTTCCGTCAAGAAAGGCCCCTATATCCAGGAAGCGCTGCTTAAGCGCATCCAGGAGATGAATAAAACGGGGAAGAAGGCCGTGCTGAAGACTTGGTCCCGTTCTTCCACCATTTTCCCGGCCTTCGTCGGACATACCATCGCTGTGCATGACGGCCGCAAGCATGTTCCGGTCTACGTTACCGAAGACATGGTCGGTCACAAGCTGGGCGAGTTCGCCCCCACGCGCACCTTCCGCGGTCACGCCGGCGAAAAGAGCACGAAATAAGGGAAGGAGAGAGTGAAGTATGGCAACCAATACCCGTGAAAAGGGCCGCAACCGCGCTGAAACGCGCGACAAGCGTCCGCAGGCCCACATCAAGCACGTTCGCATCTCTCCTAGCAAGGTCAAGATCGTAATCGACCTGATCCGCGGCAAGAACGTGGATGACGCTCTAGCGATCTTGCAGTACACCCCCAAGGCGGCTTCGCCTGTGGTGTACAAGCTGCTTTCTAGCGCGGTGGCCAACGCCGTGAATAACCAGGAAATGGATCGCAGCTCGCTGTACGTGGCTGAGGTGTACGCGAACCCCGGCCCCACTCTCAAGCGCTATGTAGCCCGCAGCCGTGGCTCGGCTTCCCCGATGCTGCGCCGCACCAGCCACATCAGCGTGATCTTGGACGAGAAGAAGTAAGAGAGGGAGGTTTCCGAATGGGTCAGAAAGTTAATCCGCATGGCGCGCGCGTTGGCGTGATTTTCGACTGGAGCACGCGCTGGTATGCCGATAAGAAGGATTTCGCGAACCACCTCATCGAGGATCACAAGCTGCGCGAAATGCTGAAGCAGAAGTACTACGCAACTGGCATCAGCCGCATCGATATCGAGCGTTCCGATGCTGCCCGCATGACCGTTAATGTGTTCACCGGCAAGCCCGGCATGATCATTGGCCGCGGCGGCAAGGGCATCGAGGATCTGAAGGCAGATGTCGAAAAGTTCCTTGGCCATCCCTGCAACATCAACGTCATGGAGATCAAATCTCCTGACACCGATGCTCAGCTCGTGGCCGAAAACATCGCACAGCAGCTGGAAAAGCGCATTGCTTTCCGCCGCGCGATGAAGCAGAGTATCCAGCGCGCCATGCGCCCCATGAAGGGCGGCGAGGCTGCCAAGGGTATCAAGGTGGCCGTCTCCGGCCGTCTGAACGGCGCGGACATCGCCCGCAGCGAGCAGTACCATGAAGGTTCCATCCCGCTGCAGACGCTGCGCGCTAACATCGACTATGGCTTCGCCGAAGCCAAGACGACTTATGGCCGTCTGGGTGTCAAGGTGTGGATCTACAAGGGTCAGGTCCTGCCGCAGGCGAAGAAGCCCGCACAGCGCACCGAAGGAGGCAAATAATCATGTTGATGCCCAAGAGAGTGAAACGCCGTCGCGTATTCCGCGGCCGCATGAAGGGCGCCGCCCACCGCGGCAACTTTGTCGCCTACGGTGAGTACGGCCTGGTTGCGATGGAGCCCTGCTGGGTTACCTCGCAGCAGATCGAGGCTGCCCGTATCGCCCTGACCCGCTACACCAAGCGTGGCGGTCAGGTATGGATCAAGATTTTCCCTGACAAGCCTGTTACTGCCAAGCCTGCTGAGACCCGCATGGGTTCCGGTAAAGGTTCCCCGGAGTACTGGGTCGCCGTAGTCAAGCCCGGCCGCGTCCTGTTTGAGATCAAGGGCGTTCCCGAGAGCGATGCGCGCGAGGCTCTGCGTCTGGCCAGCCACAAGCTGCCCATGCGCTGCAAGTTTGTCACCGCTGAGAGCTATGGACGGAAGGACGGTGAGTAACGAATGAAGGCAAGTGAATTCAAGGCCATGTCCGCTGAGGAACTGACCAAAAAGATCTCTGATCTGAAAGAAGAACTGTTCAACCTTCGTTTCCGTCTCGCCACCGGCCAGCTGGATAACGTAATGCAGATCAATGCAGTCAAGCGTGACATTGCTCGCGCTATGACCGAGCTGACTGCCAAGACCAAGGCCTAAGCCGAGAAAGGAGGCAATTCCATGTCTGAAGAAAGAGGCATCCGCAAGACTCGCATTGGCGTAGTCATCAGCGATAAAATGGACAAGACCGTCGTGGTCTCTATCAAGGATCGTGTCCGTCATCCGCTTTACGGCAAGATCATGAACAGGACGAGCAAGCTCAAGGCTCACGACGAAGAGAATGCCTGCGGCGTCGGCGATACTGTTCGACTGATGGAAACCCGTCCCCTGAGCCGTGAAAAGCGCTGGCGCGTGGTCGAGATCATCGAAAAGGCCAAGTAAGCGTTTGCGTCACTTCAACGCATCCGACCGCCCGTGGGCTGCGATACGCCGCACGGAGCGGAAAATATAAAGGAGGAAATCCCGTATGATTCAGCCGCAAACGCGACTTAAGGTTGCTGACAATTCCGGCGCCAAAGAGATCATGTGCATCCGCGTGCTGGGCGGTTCTTTCCGCCGCGACGGGTCGATCGGCGACGTGATCGTTGCCAGTGTCAAGACCGCCACTCCCGGCGGCACCGTCAAGAAGGGCGACGTGGTGAAGGCCGTGATCGTGCGCCAGCACCAGCCTATCCGCCGTGTGGATGGCAGCTACATTCGCTTTGATGACAACGCAGCTGTTATCATCAATGATCAGAAACTGCCCCGCGGCACCCGTATCTTTGGACCAGTAGCTCGTGAGCTGCGTGAGGACAAAGATTTCATGAAGATCGTGTCACTCGCACCCGAAGTTCTGTAAGAGGAGGATGACAAGATTATGAAACTGCATGTAAAAGCAAAGGATCAGGTCATCGTCATCGCCGGCAAGGACAAGGGTAAAAAAGGCGCGGTCGTGACCGCTTTCCCCAAGACCGGTAAGGTCATCGTCGAGGGCGTCAATCTGGTTACCAAGCACCAGAAGCCCCGCGGACAGGGAATGCCTGGCGGCATCATCCACAAGGAAGCCGCTATTGACGCCAGCAACGTGATGCTGGTGTGCCAGAAGTGCGGAAAGCCCGCCCGCTTTGGCTGGAAGGTCAACAGTGACGGCAGCAAGGTCCGCATCTGCAAAAAGTGCAACGAACAGATTGACTGATAGGAGGAAACGGTAATGGCAACCCGCATTAAAGAAAAATACCTGACCGAAGCCGTTCCTGCTCTTCAGCAGAAGTTCGGCTACAAGAACGTGATGCAGATCCCTCGCCTCGAGAAGATCGTCATCAATATGGGTCTGGGCGATTGCAAGGACAATGCGAAAGCGCTGGAAAACGCAGTTGCTGAACTGACTCAGATCGCTGGCCAGAAGCCCCAGGTCACACAGGCCAAGAAGTCTATTGCAAACTTCAAAGTCCGTGAAGGCATGAACGTAGGCGCAAAGGTTACTCTTCGCGGCGAGCGCATGGAACATTTCATGGACAAGCTGGTCAATGTGGCACTGCCCCGCGTCCGCGACTTCCGCGGCGTGAGCACCAAGGCTTTTGATGGCCGCGGCAATTATGCCCTGGGCATTCGTGAGCAGCTGCTCTTCCCCGAAATCGAGTATGACAAGGTCGAGAAGATCCGCGGTATGGAAATGATCTTCGTGACCACCGCTCAGACCGACGAGGAAGCTCAGGAACTGCTTCGCCTGCTCGGCATGCCGTTCGAACATTAAGCGAGGAGGAGAAAACAATGGCAAAACTCAGCATGAAACTCAAGCAGCAGCGTGAGCCGAAATTCTCCACCCGCGCTTACACCCGCTGCCGTCTGTGCGGCCGTCCGCACAGCGTACTGCGCCGCTATGGCATTTGCCGCATCTGCTTCCGTGAACTGGCTTACAAGGGCCAGATTCCCGGTGTCCGCAAGGCGAGCTGGTAAGAAGGAGGTCAACATCATATGATCATGAACGATCCTATTGCCGATATGCTCACCCGTATCCGCAACGCTCAGGTCGCCCGTCACGACAACGTGACTATGCCGGCCAGCAACACCAAGAAGGCGATCGCCAAGATCCTGCTCGACGAGGGCTACATCAAGGCGTACGATGTGATCGATGACGGCCTGCAGGGCCAGCTGAAGATTACCCTGAAGTATGTCAACGGCAAGTCCACTCCTGTTATCGCAGGTCTGAAGCGCATTTCCAAGCCCGGTCTGCGCGTGTATGCGCGCTGCGAAGAGCTGCCCAAGGTTCTGGGTGGACTGGGTGTGGCCATCATCAGCACCAGCAAGGGCCTGATGACCGACCGCGCTGCCCGCAAGGAAAACCTGGGCGGCGAAGTTCTCTGCTACGTTTGGTAATACCGCACACGCTTAGGAGGTAAAAGAAATGTCTCGAATCGGTAAGCTTCCGATTACGGTTCCCGCCGGCGTGACGGTCACGGTCGACGAAAACAACTTCGTCACCGTCAAGGGCCCCAAGGGCACCCTGACGCAGCAGGTCAATCCCGTAATCACCATCAAGCAGGAGGGTAACGTGATTACCCTTACTCGCCCCAGCGATGCCAAGCCCCATAAAGCCATGCACGGTCTGTACCGCGCTCTCCTGGCGAACATGGTGCACGGTGTGACGGAGGGTTTCTCCAAGGCGCTGGAGCTCGTCGGCACTGGTTACCGCGCTTCCGTGGAAAACAACGTGCTGACCATCAACATTGGCTTCTCTCACCCCGTCGTACTGCCTGCTCCCGAGGGCATCACCTATGAGTGCCCCGCGCAGACCAAGATCGTGGTGAAGGGCGCCAACAAGCAGCAGGTAGGCAACCTTGCCGCCGATATCCGCGCGATCCGTAAACCCGAACCCTATCTGGGCAAGGGCATCAAGTACGAGAACGAGCATATCCGCCGCAAGGAAGGCAAGAGCGGTAAATAAGGAAAGGAGTGACTGCAAATGTTCAAAAAGCGTGACCGTAACGAAGTGCGTGTCATTCGCCATGCGCGCGTCCGCAAGAAGATCAGCGGCACCCCTGAAATGCCGCGCCTCTGCGTATACCGCAGCAATAAGTACATCTACGCTCAGGTCATCGACGATACCAAGGGCGTTACCCTCGTACAGGCGTCCTCTCTGGATCCGGCCCTCAAGGGTCAGCTGGAAGAAGTGGACAAGTCCGGCGAGGCGAAGCTGGTCGGCAAGCTGGTTGCTGAGCGCGCCAAGCAGGCCGGTATCGATCAGGTCGTGTTTGACCGCGGCGGCTACGTTTACACGGGCCGTGTGGCTGCTTTGGCCGCCGGCGCCCGTGAAGCGGGCCTCGAGTTCTAAGTAAGGAGGCAGCGAACACAATGGCAATGCAACGTAGAGATCGTGATCGCCGCGAAGAACCCCAGAGCGAGTTTAAGGAAAAGCTGGTTGCCGTCAACCGCGTATCCAAGACCGTAAAGGGCGGCCGCAACATGCGGTTCGTCGCACTGGTCGTGGTCGGTGACGAAAAGGGCCGCGTCGGCGTCGGCATGGGTAAGGCCAAGGAAGTGCCTGAAGCCATTCGCAAGGCCAACGAAGACGGCAAGAAGCATCTGATCAACGTGCCGATCACCGGCACTACCATCCCTCATCCCATCGTGGGTTACTACGGCACCGCTAAGGTCGTTCTTCTTCCCGCTGAAGAAGGCGCGGGCGTTATCGCCGGCGGCGCGGCCCGTCCCGTCCTGGAATTGGCCGGTATCAAGGATATCCGTACCAAGAGCTTTGGCACCAACAACAAGATCAACACCGTCAAGGCGACCGTAGAAGGTCTGAAGCTTCTGCGCAATGCCGAGCAGGTCGCGCAGATGCGCGGCAAGACGGTGGAAGAGATCCTGGGCTAAGGAGGATCAGACGATGAAACTGAAGGTTACATTGATCAAGTCCCCTATCGCCAGTCTGCCGAAGCACATCGATACAGTGAAGGCGCTGGGCCTGCACAAGGTCGGCCAGACCGTGGTCAAGGAAGATAATCCTGCTGTCCGCGGCCAGATCTTTGCTGTTAAGCACATGGTGAAAGTCGAAGAAATCAACGAATAAGGAGGCCAACCTCATGAAATTGCACGAGTTGCAGCCGGCTATCGGCTCTACGACTGCTCCGAAGCGCCTCGGTCGAGGCGTAGGATCTGGTCTTGGCAAGACCTCTGGCAAAGGCCACAAGGGTGCCAAGGCGCGCTCCGGCGGCGGAAAGCGGCCGGGCTTCGAGGGCGGCCAGATGCCTTTGACCCGCCGTATCCCCAAGCGTGGGTTTACCAACATCTATGCCAAAGAGTATGCGACTGTCAATGTTGGCAGCCTGGAAATCTTTGAGGATGGCACTGTTGTGACTGTCGCGCTTCTGAGTGAAGCCGGCCTGGTCAAGCAGGTGCTGGACGGAGTCAAGATTCTCGGTGGCGGCGAGCTGACCAAGAAACTGACCGTTCAGGTGAACAAGTTCACCCAGTCCGCAAAAGAAAAGATCGAGGCCGTCGGCGGGAAAGCCGAGGTGATCTGACATGTGGGAAACGCTGCGTAACGCATGGAAGGTCGAAGAGCTGCGTAAGAAGCTGATTTATACGTTCCTGATGCTGCTGCTCTTCCGCCTGTTGGGCGTTATTCCGGTATCCGGTATCAACGCGGCCGTCGTTAAAGAAGTTGCTGAGAACTATGACATGCTTGGTCTTGTCAACATGATGACCGGTAACTCCTTCAGCCAGATGACCATCATGGCCATGGGTATCAGCCCCTACATCAACGCCAGCATCATTATGCAGCTGCTCACCGTAGCGATCCCCGCTCTGGAGCGGCTGCAGAAAGAGGGCGGTGAAGAGGGCAAGCAGAAGATCAACCGCATTACCCGTTATGTGACCGTCGTTCTGGCGGCTCTGCAGGCGATCGGTATCATTGCAGGTCTCTCCCGCAGCAACAATGTACTCTATCCCGAGTACAACAACTTCTTTGGTTATCTGACCATCGGTGTCATCATGGCTGGCGGTACTGCCATTGCGATGTGGATCGGTGAGCGGATTACCAAGAACGGCATCGGCAACGGCGTCAGCCTGCTGATCTTCGCTGGTATCATCTCCAACCTGTTCAACGGTATGCTGACCGCGTTCACTGATGCTGTAGGTATCACGAATTACGGTTCAGCCAATGTGGGCCAGTTCCTCCTGATCGTGGTCGTTGCCCTGGTGGTTATCACTCTGGTAACGTTCGTGGACATGGGCGAACGCCGCATCCCCGTCCAGTATGCCAAGCGCGTTGTGAACCGCAAGGTGTACGGTGGTCAGAGCACGCACATCCCCATGAAGGTTATCGCCGTGGGCGTGCTGCCGCTGATCTTCGCTTATTCCTTCCTCAGCTTCCCCGGTACGATCTTTGCCTTCTTTGGCACCAACAGCGGTGTGTACAAGTGGTGGGACGCCAACATGTCCCAGACCAGCCCGCTGTACCTGATCATACTGGCTCTGCTGATCATCGCTTTTGCCTACTTCTACACCAGCATCACCTTCAATCCGCGTGATATTTCCGAAAACCTGCAGAAGCAGGGCGGCAATGTCCGTGGTATCCGCCCCGGCAAGAACACTGTGGACTATCTGCAGCGCACTTCCAACCGTCTGACTCTGTTCGCAGGTCTGTTCCTTGCTATCCTGGCTACTGTTCCCACCCTGCTTTCCGTATGGCAGAATGTGCGCATTCCTTTTGCCGCTTCTTCCATCCTGATCGCTGTGAGCGTGGCTATCGAGACTGTCCGCCAGGTCGAGGCGCAGCTGGTCATGCGCCATTACAAAGGTTTCCTTTGATCGGTGCTGAAAGGCCAAAAAGCTATCAAGATCCCACCTTCCGCTCCATTTGGAGCGGAGATGGGATTTTGTGCGCGTTTCTCTCTTGAATAAACACAGGCAGATAATGAAAGGAGATTCCGATATGAATATTGTTTTTCTTGGCCCTCCCGGTGCTGGTAAAGGTACACATGCGCAGCGCCTGATGAAGGAAATGGATATTCCCCAGATTTCTACCGGTGATATGTTCCGCCGCGCCATCCGCGAGCAGACGCCCACTGGCATGGACGCTCAGCGGTACATTGACAAGGGAGAACTGGTACCTGATGAAGTCGTCGTCGCCATGGTAAAGGAACGTCTGGCTGAGCCGGACTGCGCCAATGGCTATATCCTCGATGGATTCCCGCGCACGATTGCCCAGGCAGAAGCCCTGGATAAGATCGCGCATATCGATGTCGCACTGAATATCGATGTTCCCGATGAGATTATTATCAACCGCCTGAGCGGCCGTCGTGTATGCACGGCCTGCGGCGGAACGTTCCATGTGAGCCTGCTCAGAGGCGATACATGCCCCGAGTGCGGTGGCAGCCTGTATCAGCGCGATGATGATAAGCCGGAAACTGTTAAGAACCGGCTGAATGTATACCAGCAGAACACTGCTCCGCTGATCGGCTATTATGAGAAGAAAGGTATCCTCTCCACTGCTGTCTGCACATTTGATACGGTGGAAGAGAATTATCAGGCGGTTAAAGCCGCTCTGAATGCGAAGGCCTGAATATGATCGTTCTGAAAAACGATTGGCAGCTGGCCAAGATGAGGTCAGCGGGCCATCTCCTGCATGATGTGCTATGTGAAGCCAAGGCGTTCATAGCACCTGGCATGACGACGATGGACATTAACGACTTTGTGGATGAGCGCATCCGCAAGGGAGGCGGAATCCCGACTGAACTGGGGTATATGGACTATCCCGCTTCTGTATGCGCATCCATTGATGACGAAGTAGTACACGGAATTCCATCCAGACATGTGCACCTTAAGGAAGGCAGCATCATCTCCATTGATGTCACGCTGGCGCTTGACGGCTGGCAGGCCGATAGCTGTTTCACTGCAGCAATCGGTGAGATCAGCAAGGAAAAAGCAGAGCTTATGTGCGTCACGGAAGAATGCTTCTGGCTAGGGGCGCGCCAGGCACTGCACGGCAACCGGATTGGTGATATCGGCCATGCTGTTCAGACGCATGCGGAAGCGCATGGATATGGTGTAGTCCGCGATTTGACTGGTCACGGCATTGGTCGTGAGATGCATGAAGACCCCTCAGTCCCGAACTTCGGAGAAGCAGGACACGGGGTACGAATCCGTCAGGGAATGACTTTCTGCATCGAGCCCATGATCGCAATGGGCCGCTGGCAGGTTCATGAACTGTCCGATGGTTGGACAATCGTGACTAATGACCATTCGCCGGCAGCCCATTATGAGCACACGATAGCGGTGACAAATGGCCTTCCGGAGCTGCTGACATTGCCAGATTTCCGCTGGAAGGACTCCCAAGAGGGGGAAATTTGCGTTTGAAACCGGAAATATTTGCAGGAACTATAGTTTTTTCCAAAAAAGGGCGTGACAAAGGGTATCCCTTTGTGGTATTATTATCGTTGGACACTGATTTTGTCCTCATCTGTGACGGGAAGCGCCGGACTGTGGCAAAACCCAAGCGGAAGAGGCGGAAACATCTGTCCGCGACGCCGCATGCGGCGCCGGAGATCCTCTCGCTTTATGCTATGAACCGCCTGAAGGACAGCGATGTGCGGAAAGCACTCAAGCCCTTCTATGCGAGCGAGGCTGCGCCCGCAGGTCCGGACGGATCATCTTCCCAAAGTAAAGCGTGAAGATGCAAGGTGAATTGCGACTGTACAACTAAGGAGGAGTTAGCGGTTTGTCAAAAAACGATGTCATCGAAATGGAAGGCAAGATAATTGAAGCCTTGCCGAATGCTATGTTTCAGGTGGAGTTACCCAACGGCCACCGGATCATGGCCCATATTTCTGGCAAGATGCGCATGAATTTCATCCGCATCTATCCTGGTGACAAGGTAAAGGTGGAGCTTTCTCCCTACGATCTAACTCGTGGGCGCATCACCTGGCGCAGCAAAGCATAACGACATTATCCGCGCCCGCGCGGGCGCAAACTAGTCAAGGAGGATTTCCAATGAAGGTTCGTCCGTCTGTAAAGCCCATTTGCGAAAAGTGCAAGATCATCAAGCGCAAGGGTCACGTGATGGTCATCTGCGAGAATCCCAAGCATAAGCAGAAGCAGGGCTAAGGGGACTGAATTTCCCCGTTGCGGCTGAATGCCGCGAATACTAATTGATGGCTTGCTGCCGTGGGCGGCTGCCCGAAGGGTTCATGCCCGGAGGGACCATTGGCAGACATCCATACACTTCCGGGGTCTTTCCCACCCGGTCTCATGGTTCAATGAACCGAACACATTTGGAGGTGTAACCAACACATGGCACGTATTGCGGGCGTAGACCTGCCCAGAGACAAGCGCGTTGAAGTCGGTCTGACCTATATCTATGGCATTGGCCTGACCACTTCCAAGCAGATCATTGCCGAAACCGGCGTCAATCCGGATACCCGCGTCAAGGATCTTTCCGAGAACGAAATCAGCAAGCTGCGTGAGTATATCGAGCATCACCTCAAGGTGGAGGGCGACCTGCGCCGTGATGTTTCGCTCAATATCAAGCGTCTGATGGAAATCGGCAGCTATCGCGGTGTACGTCATCGTCGTGGCCTGCCTGTTCGCGGCCAGAACACCAAGCAGAATGCGCGTACCCGCAAGGGTCCCAAGAAGCAAGTGGCTGGCAAGAAGAAGGCTACCAAGTAAGCTGAATCGACAAAGCCCCAATGAGGGGCGCGGAGGGATATAAATGGCACCCAAAACTCAATCCAAAGCGAAGAAGATTTCCCGCAAGCGCCGTGAAAAGAAGCTCGTGGAGCGCGGCGTTGCCCATATCAGTTCTTCCTTTAATAACACTATCGTTACCATCACCGACGTGAATGGCAACGCCCTGTCCTGGGCGTCCTCCGGTGGTATGGGCTTCC
>JAFYDF010000092.1 GCA_017544935.1 Clostridia bacterium | reverse complement strand
CCTGGGGGCGTAGACGCCGTCATGCATGGCATACTGCCCATCGTACAGGATATCGCCGCCGTCCGCTGTCTCCAGGAAGGAAGCGCAGCGCAGCAGGGTCGATTTTCCAGAGCCGGAAGGTCCGATGATGGAGATGACATTTCCGCGCTCAACTGAAAGAGAGATGTCCTTCAGAACGGAAAGGGGTCCAAAGGACTTCTGCAGGGCACGGATCTCCAGGATACTGGGATCGCCTCCCGTTGTAATTTTTGCCTTGTCGTCCATTCTTTCTCCCTCCTTACCGATAGTAATCCAGCCGCTTTTCGACCCTGCCCATGACATAGTCGACTACCGCATTAAAGACATAGTAAAATGCGCCGGCAACTACAAACGGGATAAAGCTGGTCTGGGAGTTGGCGATCTGCTTGCCGATGGTGAACATTTCCTGATAAGACACCGTAAAGGCCATGGATGTGTCCTTGACCAGGGTGACCACTTCATTCGTGATGCTCGGCATGATGCGCTTGATGACCTGCGGCAGGATGATGCGAAGGAAGGTCTGCGCCTTGGTATAACCCAGCACCTCGGCCGCTTCATACTGTCCGATGGGAATCGACTCGATGCCGCCCCGGTAGATCTCGGCAAAGTAAGCCGCGTAGTTGATGGAAAATGCGATCACCACCGGAATCAGCTTGTTGCGGACAACATTGGCGCCGAACAGGTAGTAAGGCCCGTAAGTAACCGCCAGCAGCTGCAGCATCAGGGGCGTACCGCGCAGAACGGTGATGCAAAACCGTGTGACTGCCGCCACCGGCTTGAACCTGCTCATACGCAGAAGGGCGACGATCATGCCCAGCGGCAGGGAAAACAGCAGTGTCAGGAAAAAGATGGCACAGGTCCTGCCCAGGCCTTCGCTCATCTTGAGAATCATGGTCATTAAAGACATGGCAAACCTCCCGGTTTGGAAAGCTCATGAACCAGAAAGAAGTCCGAAAACGCACAGGGACGGCGTCTTCGGGCTTCTGCCGGTGATTGCGCTGTAAAGTTCTCTTACTTGTTCAGGAAGAGAAGGTTGTTGACGATTTCCTCATACTCCGGTTTGGAAGCGATCTCGGCATACGTGCCGTTTTCGACCAGCTCCTGTACCGCCGCGTCGACCGTCGCGCAAAGCTCGGCGTCGTCCGCACGGAAAGCAATGCCGTACTGTTCCGCCCCGAGATCCTCGTCAATGATCGTAAGGCCTTCGTGGGCTGCGACATAATTCGCTGCGACCGGCATGTCGACAAATACCGCATCAACCGCGTTGCCCTCAAGCTCGGTGAAGCATTTCAGGAAGCTGTCGCAGGTGATGACATTCTCGAAGGTTCCCGCGAGATCCGCCAGATCGCCGTTAAGCAGGCTTTCACCGGATGTACCGAGCTGCACTGCCACGACCTTTCCCGCCAGATCCGCGGAAGACTTAAAACCGCTGTCCGCCTTTACGACCAGGACCTGGGTATTGTCAAAGTAGGGTTTCGAAATGTTGTAACCGGCTTCCTTCATACTGTCAAGGATGGTCATTCCGGACCAGACGCAGTCGCATTCCATCGAATCGAGCTGCACCAGCTTCTCATCCCAGTTCACGCTGAAGATCTCGAGATCCCAGCCCAGATGGTCACACACCGCCTGACAGATCTCCACGTCAAATCCGGTGTAATTGCCGTCATCTCCCAGGAAGCTGAAAGGGGGATACTCAGGGTCAATGCCCATGATAAAGGTCCTGCCGGATGAGGCTGCTTCTCCTGCCGGAGCCGCCTCTGTTTCAGCGGACGTTTCCTCCGCCGGGGCTGCGGTCGTAGAAGATGCCGCAGAAGAATCGCCGCAGGCGCAAAGCGCGAACAGCATACATAACACCGTGATAAGTGAAAGTAACTTTTTCATAATTGATTCCTCCAAATTCGTTATCCAGGGTACAGTTCACCCTGATTATGCTTTAACATAATAACACACCAGTGAAATAAAGGGAAGAGAAATTTAAAAAATGCATGACAGCTGCAGGCAGCATCTTTCGGGAAAAGAAAACAGGCAGCCCGTTTCCGAGCTGCCTTCAGCACTTCATCCTTAATGAATAAATTCAGGTATTGCTTATCTGACTCTTGCGATCGTAGCAAGTGCGTCGGAGAAGTCGTAGTTGTCGCCGTTACGCTCAACAGTCAGGATCTGTGCATAATTGGTGCCTTCGATCTGACGGATGTAGCAGTAATCGTTCATGTCGCCGTACGGGGTCTTGATGACCTTGGTCAGCTTGACAAAGCTGTAAGCGCCGAGGTTTGCAAATCCGCTGTTGCTGCCGCCCTTGAATCCTCTTGCATCTGCAAGGTAGGAAGCAACGAAGGAATCCAGGCTGGTGTTGCCTGCGGTATACTTGTTGATCGGCATATAGGTGCAGATCAGCTCAGCCTCACCGTTATATACATACCAGTCGGTACCGGAGCCGGTATTCTCTGTTGTAGCTACCTTCACGGTGTTCATGCTGTAGTTTGCCCAGTTGTTGATTACGGTTGCGCCGCTGATTGCGGAGTTCTCATAATCCTGAGTGAACGCTGCATTGACAGGGCTGTCGCCGAGGCCGCTGGCCTTGATCGGATTCTTGAATCCGCCGCCGGCCTTAGCGCCGCTCTTAGCCTTGATCACTGCTGCAGATACGTTGGTAGCTGCATCCGGGTTGCCTACTGCGCCAGCTGCATTGGCTACAGCATAGGTCGGAGTTGCAGCCGCTGCCTGTACGACCTTCAGTGCTGCGAAGTCAATTGCGGTAGCATAGTCCTTGCTTTCATCCGCGGTAACGACCTGGCCGTTTACAACATAGTGGCCGTTTGCATCGACTGCGCCGTCATCCAGCACACTGTCCGTAGCCATCCAGCCATTCTGATCGAAGTAGTAGCATCTGATCACGCCGTCGGTATCCTTGATCCAGTACCATGTATTGGCAAGGAAGGAGGTGCCTTCCTCATTCAGCTTGAACCACCAGTCATTTGCATGCTCACCGGTGCCCTGGCTCCACTGGCCGTTAGCAATGGAGGCTGCTGATGCAGAAAATGCGGTTCCTGCCGCAAGTGCACCGGCCATAGCGATAACTGCAATTTTCTTTAAACCTGTCTTCATTGTTACTAAATCCTCCTGATTATTCTTTCATCCTTGATAGTGATAGTGGTCACATATATCCTCGTATATCTCTTTGACGTTTCCTACTATATCACATCTGGAATTTAAGTTCTTGAATATTCTCTTACACAAATTTAAAGTTTTCCTTCTGATTTTTGGTCATCTTTCAGG
>JAFYDF010000091.1 GCA_017544935.1 Clostridia bacterium | reverse complement strand
CTTCTCACATCCGTTTCCTGTCTTCACGCACTGCCTGCCATCATAATTCCGGGATTTTCCCGTTCACTGAAAAAAGGAAGGTAAAAGTGACATGAAACGCTTACTCGCAATCCTTTTGCTCATCACATTGCTTCTGTCTCTCATGCCTGCTGTGTTTGCGGACTCTGCCGTCAGTCTGTCCTTTGCGTCTGACCGTCTGAGCTACAACAGCGGAGAGAGCACAGAACTCATCGTGCGCGCCAAGCAAGCTCCCGAAAGCGACCTTACGATCCGTGTTACGGATAACAAGAAGAACGCATACGAGCTGGTACTGCCCGCCGGACAGACTGAAGTATCCATGACCGTGTCATCACCGCTCAGCGGCACTGGCTCGACCACGACATTCACGATTGAGCGCAGCGAAAACTACAGCCGCAAGAGCCCGTATCAGTGTGCCGTCTCTGCAAAAGGTGCATGCATGTACTCTTTCGGTGCGCAGCTGTACCAGCAATTCACCGGCCGTGAACTCAAGTTCACCGTCAAGGTCGCGAACCCTACACGTTTGGAAAAGGGTACCATTATCACGATCCGTGACGATACCAATGGCGTCGTTATGGAGACTTTTGAGCACAACCAGAACAAAACGCAGTATTCCTTTAAATATATGGTAGACGAGAGCTGGATGCCTGGCCGGAATATTTCTGTCTGGGTAGACGGACGCGAAGCCGCGGATGCAAAAACAATTCTTGCCGTCGGCATTTCCGGTGCAAAGACTATCTGCGGTGTGCGCAGGGATGACAACAAGATCTCCTTCACCATGGACGCGGGCTCTGGCGGCGACAACATTCCGACGATTCTGGATATCCTGGACAAGCATGGCGTCAAGATCACCTTCTTTGTCACAGGCAAATTTGCAAGCAGTTATCCTCAGTATGTCAAAATGATGGCCGAGCACGGGCATGAGCTTGGAAACCATTCCTGGTCACATCCCTCGTTCTATGATCTGAGCATCGACAAGATTCTCAGCGAGGTCAACCGTACCCGCGACCTGATCTATGAACTGACCGGCAAAACGACCGTTCTCTTCCGCCCGCCCAAGGGACACTGCAACAGCAAGATCCGTTCCATCCTGAACGGTGCAGGCTATGAAGTCATCCGCTGGACTCATGAAAGTTATGACAGCCGTGACGGTGCTACAAAGGAAAAGAGCCTTAAGTTCTCCACCAAAGACATCACCGGCGGCAGTATCATTCTGACCCATGTCAACGCAGACTGGACCGTTGCAGTGCTGGATCAGATTTTGACATGGTATGAAGAGAACGGTTTTGAGGTAGTGCCTGTAAGTGAACTGCTGTATGAAGGCAACACCACCACCGACGAAAACGGACTTCAGTATCTGGTCGACTGATAATATTCCCGCGATTCCCCTCTTCTTTCATATTTTTCGGAGTTTCTATGGCATCATTCTTTCAGAAAGCACGCCGTACGCTGATCGGCGATAGAGCTTTTTACCGTGCGGTGATTGCGATCATCGTGCCGGTCATCATCCAGAACGGCATCTCGAATTTCGTGAGCCTGCTGGATAACCTGATGGTCGGCGCGCTGGGCCACGCACAGATGAGCGGCGTTTCCATCGCAAACCAGCTGGTCTTCGTATTCAACCTGGCCACCTTCGGCGGTCTCGCGGGCCCGGGCATTTTCGGCGCGCAGTTTTACGGCGCCAGAGACATCAAAGGTCTGCGCAATACTTTCCGTATCAAAATTTGGGAATGCATCGCGCTGTCCGCGATCGCGTTCACAGTATTCCTGGGTTTCAGCAAGCCCCTGATCTCGCTGTTCCTGCGTGGCGAGGGCGATCCCGCTATGGCTGAGGAAATGATGGCCCACGGCCATCAATACCTCATGATCGTGCTGTTTGGACTGCCAGCATTCGCAATGACGCAGGCATATGCCGGTACGCTTCGTGAGATGGGTGAAACACGAGTGCCCATGATCGCCGGTGTCGTCGCTGTTATAACGAATGCGGTATTCAACTACCTGCTGATCTTCGGCAAGCTCGGTTTTCCGCGTTTGGAAGCAGCCGGTGCCGCAGCTGCGACTGTTCTCAGCCGTTATGTAGAGCTCGGCATTGTAGCCATATTTACACACAGGCATCACCGCAAGTTTGAGTTCATTGAAGGTGCGTACCGCACACTGTTTGTGCCTGTGGCGCTGTTCAAAAATGTTGCGCGCATGGGTGCGCCGCTGCTGGCCAACGAGGTGCTTTGGTCTATCGGCATGAGCACGCTGACCGCCGTATATTCGCTGTGCGGTCTGACTGTAGTCTCCGCCTTCAGCATCACCTCAACGATATCAAATCTGTTCAATTCCATTTATATGTCTATGGGCACGGCGATCTCCGTGCTGATCGGCCAGGCACTCGGTGCCGGAGATTTCGAGCGTGCAAAGAGAGATGTATGGCGGCTCATGGCGTTCAGTGTCATGGGTGCCTTCTGTATGGGTATTATACTGATCTTCTTTGCGCCAATCTTCCCGCGCGCTTATACGGGTGTGACTGAGGATGTCCGCGCAATGGCGACAGATCTGCTGACAATCACAGCATGCGCTATGCCGCTGTATGCGTTTGCGCACTGCTCATATTTCACGCTGCGCTCAGGCGGCAAAACAGTGATCACTTTCCTGTTCGATTCGGGCTATACCTGGGTCGTATCCGTGCCGCTGGCACTGCTGGCTGTGAAAATATTGCATCTGGATGTCCGTTTTGCATATGCAATAGTTGAATTTGCGAACGTCGTTAAAGATACTGTTGGATATCTGTTTGTGAAATCGGGACGCTGGATTCAGAACCTGACCACTCTGGGCGGCAATGCGGACGCTTGAGCTGATCGTCACACCTGAGGATGCCGGGCGTACCCTGGGTACGCTGCTGCGCTCCCGTCTGCATCTTTCCACGCACCGTATTGCGAGTCTGAAATTCAGCAACGGTATCATGCTTGATGATACAGTATCGCACACCGATACGCGCGTGCAGGCAGGCCAGATCATCCGTGTACTGCTCCGGGATTCAGCTGCAGCACTTGTTCCCTATGATATTCCGATCCATAGTTCCTATCGGGATGAAGATCTTCGGATCGTTGACAAGCCTGCGCCGCTCGCCGCTATCCATGGCGCGCAGTCCGACGGACACTCTCTTGAGAATGCAATATTTGCAGCACTCGGCTGTCCTGAAACATATATCTATCGTCCTGTCAGCCGTTTGGACAAGGGCACGAGCGGGCTCATGCCCGTAGCACTCAACGCACATGCGCATGACCGGATGCAGCGGATGCTGCATACCGCTGATTATATCCGTGAATATCTGGCTGTAACGGAAGGCGCGCCGGAAGCCGACGAAGGAATCTGTTGCCTGCCCATTGGACATGCGGATGGTGTTAAACGCTGTATATCCCCTGATGGAAAACCCGCAGTGACGCATTACCGTGTGCTGCAGCGTGCAGCGAACGGGCGTGCGCTCATCCGTTTGCGGCTTGAGACCGGACGCACACATCAGATCCGGGTGCATATGCAGGCGCTTGGCTGTCCCGTGGCCGGCGACTGGCTTTACGGCACACCGCTCCAGGAGCTTCCGGGGCGTTTTGCATTGCATTCCGCATACCTTGCATTCACGCATCCGCTAACAGGCGAAAAGCTCGTCTTTGAGAGCATTCTTCCTAAGGAATTATCCGTACTCCTCAGTATATAATTATTTATGCAGTAATTTTATACAAACGGGATGAAACGGGTGTTGTACTGCGTTATAATAGTGTAAACACTCCGACAGATGCCGGATTGTATGGAGGAACAAAGAAATGAAACGTATTCTATCCCTGTTGCTTGTAATTATGACACTGCTTGCAGCAATGCCCGCCATGGCTGACGGACAGGCTTACGACGCCTACTGGATCATTCCTGACGGCGATACCCGTTTGCTGACCGAAGCCGAGTTATGGAACTATACACGTGAGACTTTGCGCTTCATCCGCAATGAGCTGCTCGCCCGGTATGGGTATGCTTTCGAAATGGCGAAGTTTTATGATTACTTCAATGCCAAGCCCTGGTATCGTGCCGGCGGTTATGGAACGATCCACAATCCCAACAAGATCTCCTGGACCAATATTTCCACTGTACGCACTGTAGAGCGTGCCATGGATAAGCAGCATACCACGAATCCCGGCGGTATCGATATCTCCACGATCATCGCTTATCAGAACAGTTGCGGCGGTTTCGGAAACCAGATGAGCTACGGTAATTACCGTGGCGGCGGCAGCGGCAGAACAGTTGCGGAAGCCAGCTCTTCCAGCAGCAAGAGTGGAAGCTCTTCTCAGAAACCCACTGCCAAGCCTGCTACTCCCCAGCCCAACTACATCTATAATACCCAGTACATCATTCCCGACAGCAATACCCGTGCACTGACTGAAAACGAGCTGTGGGCCTACTCACGCGAAACATTGCGTTATATCCGCAATGAACTGCTCGCCCGTCATGGATATATCTTCGGCAGCAATAAGTTCGGCCGTTACTTCAAGACCAAGAGCTGGTATCACGAAGGCGGTTATGAAAATGCCATCCTGTCGGGTCTGGAATGGCAGAATATCAACCTGGTCAAGAAGGTTGAGCGCGCCATGGATGCCATGGGTACTCAGAACGAGAGCTATCTGGATATCACTACCATCATTCAGAACCAGAACGCCGGTACCTGCCCCGGCAAGTAAGTAAGGAGGCCGCCCATGAAAAACCGTCTGATTGCCCTGTTGCTCCTGGTCGTTCTCGGCATGTCCTGCCTGCTGCCTGCGCTGGCTGACGGCGAATCAAACAACAACTACTATAACTATAACGGCAGCAACAATTACAACTACAACAATTATAATTACAACTATCTTTACATCATTCCAGACAGCAGCACGCGTCTTCTCACTTACCACGAGCTGACCATGTATACCTATGAAACGTTGGCATACATCCGCAACGAGATTCTTGCCCGTCATGGCTATGCTTTCCGCAACACGAATCTCTATGCGTACTTTGATGCTAAGCCTTGGTATCATGCAGGCGGCTATACCGGCATGAACATGCTCACCCCCATCGAGCGTCAGAACCATGCGCTGGTACGTCAGGTGGAGATCGCGATGGTTTCCAGCAGGGGCAATCAAACGGGTTCAACTGATATCAGCACCATTATCGCCACACAGAATGCGATGGGTGGATATGGTAACCTCAACCGTTATGGCAATCCCTACGGCGACGGCGAAGGCCGGACTGTTTCCAACAACTATTACTATCCAACGAATCCGCCTTATTACTACCCCACCCAGGTGCCTTATCCCACACAGACCCCGCGGCCTACTGCAACCATTGACCTGAGCGCTCAGACACAGGCTGCTATCGCCCGCTATCAGGCATCTGCAAAGCCAAACTTCATCTATACTGTTGATTATATTGTACCCGACAGCAACAAGCGTGTTATGACCTCTGAGGAACTTTGGGCATACAGCCGCGAAACGCTGCGCTATATCCGCAATGAGATCGTCGCCCGT
>JAFYDF010000090.1 GCA_017544935.1 Clostridia bacterium | reverse complement strand
CTGCTGCACCTGCTTGATACACCTGAATTGATTATGGAAGATTCCAGAATTTATCTGATTATCGTATATCTGGGCACGACCGGGAATATGGTTTATCAGATGGGGAGCGGCGCGCTGCGCGGCATGGGAGATTCCAGCTGGCCTTTCTACTTTCTGCTTCTGTGCTGTATCCTGAACATCACGCTGAACCTGCTGGCAGTGGTAGTGCTCGGTTGGGGAGTGGCGGGCGTCGCAATTGCGACTGCTGCAGCCCAGATGGTTTCCGGGATTGGCGTTCTGTTCCGCCTGAACCGTGGCGGATACGGCGTTAGGGTCAGTTTGAAGACCCTGAAGCCGGACCGGAAGGAAGCAGGAAAGATCATTGGAATCGGGCTTCCTGCCGCGATTCAGAATGTAGGCAATTCCATTGCTGCGCTGTGCGTACAGCCGTCAGTGAACTTCTTTGGCCCATCCTTTATTGCTGCAAACAGTATTGTCACGAAGGTGGACGATATGATCAATATCCCGGTCATTGCGCTTTCCACCGCGCTCTGTACCTTTGTAGGTCAGAACTTCGGGCGTTTCCGGCTTGACAGGATACGCAAGGGAATAAACGGAAGCATTCTTTCCCTGACGGTACTGGGTGTGGGTATGTGCGGGATCCTTATTGCTCTTCGCAATGTTTTTCCGCATATCTTTACATCGGACGCAGGAACGGCCGCTATCGCAGCGGATGGCCTGCTGATCATGTCCTTCCAGTGCCTGTTCCATGGAACGGACCGCTGCCTGGTCAACGCGATGCGCGGTGCGGGCAAGTCTGTCGTTCCCATGGTCACGGCACAGTTCGGTGCATTCTCACGCATCCCACTGGCATGGCTGCTCGGCGTGCATACCGGCGATTGGCACGGAATATTCTGGGCATTGCTGATCGCGTCATTCCTGCGCTCAGCCGCAATCGCTGTGTATTATTACTGCGGAGGCTGGAAACGCGCTGTGGAGAAATTTATACAGCAGAAGGAACAAAGCTCAATACCGGCTGCGGCTGATAAATAAAAGAGTACAGGAGAAAAATCATGCTGTATCCTCAGAACCTGAACAAAACGCTGAAGGATGAACTTTTCCGCTGCCCCGGAAGCGAATATCGCGGGACACCGTTCTGGGCTTGGAACGGAAAGCTCGAGGATGAAACACTCGCCTGGCAGATCGATATGCTGAAGAAAATGGGACTGGGCGGATTCCATATGCATGTGCGCACAGGCATGGACGCTCCCTATCTGGATGAGAGCTTTATGGGACATATCCGTTTCTGCGTCGAGCAGGCCAAGGAAAAAGGCATGCTGGCTTGGCTGTATGATGAAGACCGCTGGCCTTCGGGCTCAGCGGGCGGTATTGTCACATCGGCGCATCCCGAATATGCGATGCAGTACCTCATGTTTACAACAAAACCATATGCGGAAGGGAAAGAAATCACCGATTCCCGCCGCGGATGGGGACAGCGGCCGCTGCGCCGTGAAAATGGGCATCTGCTGGCAGTATATGATATAGAGCTCGATGCCGATGGCACACTTCTGAGTTCAAAGCGGATCGGCCTGCAGGATCCTGCCCGGGGCGTGAAATGGTATGCGTATATCGAGCATGTAACGGATGATCCTTGGTTCAACAATCATCCCTATGCAGATTTGCTGAAGAAAGAGGCAATGGCGGAATTCCTGCGTGTAACGTATGATGCGTACGACCGTGAGTTCCACAATGATTTCGGAAAGACGATCCCGGCAATCTTTACTGATGAGCCTACCGTGGCGCGCAAACAAGGATTGTCATTTGCTGCTTCACAGGAGGATGCGTTCCTGCCCTGGACGGATATCCTGCCTGAAGCATTTGAGAGGCGCAGCGGATGCCCGATCGAGGATGTGCTGCCTGAGATGTTCTGGGAGCTGCCGGAAGGCCGTCTTTCCCGTGCACGCTATCTGTTCTTTGACGTCACGTCAGAATTGTTCACAGACAGCTTTTTCCGTCAGATCGGTGACTGGTGCCGTGCTCATGGTTTGCCTTTCATGGGACATCTCTACGGCGAAACGCCGATGAGAAAACAGACGCCCTGTACAGGCGACTCTATGCGCTGTTACAGGCATTTTGATATTCCCGGCATTGATATGCTGAATGATTTCCACGAGTACAACACGGCCAAGCAGACGCAGTCCATCGTGCACCAGGAAGGCAAGCAAGGCATGATGAGCGAACTGTACGGCGTGACGGGCTGGGATTATGATTTCCGAGGGTATAAGCTGCAGGGAGATTGGCAGGCGGCATTGGGCGTGACGGTACGCGTACCGCACCTGACCTGGATGACCATGAAGGGCGAAGCCAAGCGCGATTATCCTGCATCTATTGGTTACCAGTCACCCTGGTGGGATCAGTTCGCGATGGTGGAAGACCATTTCGCGCGACTGAATACCGCGCTGACCCGCGGGAGGCCTGATGTACGTGTTGCTGTTGTCCATCCGGTAGAGAGCTACTGGCTTTACTGCGGCCCAGCTGAACAGACAGCTTCCCAGCGTGCACAGATGGATGAACAGTTTGAAAAGCTGACGGAATACCTGCTGTTTGGCCTGATCGATTTCGATTTTCTTTGCGAAGCGACTCTGCCGAAACAGTGCCGGCAGGGCAGTGCGCCTCTGCATGTTGGTCAGATGGCATATGACACAGTGATCGTCTGTGGCTGCCGCACATTGCGGAAGACGACACTGGAACGCCTTTCCGCATTCCGTCATGCAGGCGGCCGCCTGATCTTTGTCGGTGCCTGTCCTGATTATGTCGACGCACTTCCTTCCGATGCTGTACAGCCGCTCTTCAACGATTCTATACAGATCGGTTTTGATGAAGCAGGTATTCTGGAAACAATTGAACCCGATCGCTTTGTTGATATCCGCAACGCGGGCGGTGTGCGCGAGAAACGGTTTATCTGCCAGCACCGTCTGGATGGCGACTCGGAATGGCTGTTTATTGCCAATGGCAAAAACCCTGTGACTCCCGATGTGGACGACCGGCCTCAGTACCGTATTACGCTGAATGGGGAATACAAACTGACAGAGTATGATACACTGAGTGGCGAGATCCGGCCGCTGCCTGCATGCTATGAGAATGGCCGGACAGTATTCGAACGTACCATGTATCTGCATGACAGTCTGCTTCTGCGTCTTGAAAAAGGACAGAGCAATGCAGTTGCAGTAAAGAAAACGGATACACAAGCGGAGCCTGTCCGTTTGCTTCATCCTGTTGATATCACTTTGGATGAACCGAACATGCTCCTGCTGGATATGGCGGAGTTTGCATTGAATGACGGCCCCTGGCAGCCTCTTGAGGAGATTTTGCGCATAGACAATATAGCACGTACTCAGCTGGGTATCCCGCTGCGCTGCAAAGAGGTCGTGCAGCCTTATAAGCTTGCGCCGGAGCATCCTTCGGACAGACTGCATCTTCGTTTCAGCATTCCGAGTGAGATCGCTATGCCTGGTTTGCGTCTCGCCCTGGAGGATGCAGCAGAGACACAGATCGTCTGGAACGGACAGCAGGTGTCCTCAAAGACAGACGGCTGGTATGTGGATCATGCCATTGAGACCGTATCGCTGCCGGGGCTGGAGAAGGGCATGAATATACTGGAAGTATGCGTTCCTATCGGACTGCGTACGAATCTCGAATGCATGTACCTGCTTGGCGACTTCGGCGTACGCGTAAACGGTGTGGAGAAGACAGTAATCCCGCCCGTACGCAGACTGGGCTTCGGTAATGTGGTCAGTCAGGGCCTTCCCTTCTACACGGGCAATGTGAATTATCATTTTGAGATCAGTTCAGACGGCCCCTGCAAGATCCGCGTACCGGCCTGGCGCGGCGGACTTGTGAAGGTATTTGCCGATGGTCAGGATATGGGAAACATCGCT
>JAFYDF010000089.1 GCA_017544935.1 Clostridia bacterium | reverse complement strand
TCCTATTATATTTGATTTTGAATAAACTTTAAAAAAATATTGCAGGAAATAGTTTTTAGGATTAGAGTAGCATACAGGAGGACGATATCAAGGAACTAACTTATCAACTATAGTCAGATTTATAATATCAACTCTTTAGGAAGAGATAATCGAAAGAAAATGCACAATTCTTACAGAGAATAAGTGCCTGCATTCCCCAAAATGTATATTCTATTATCCTTATGCCAGGAATTAGCCGGAGGTTCAATATGAGCTACAATACAATTATTTGTGAAAATACCCAGTGGATTGATTCCGTTTGGAAAAAGCTCGATAAAAAACTCTCTGTGACTTCCTTGAAGAGCCGGGACAAAATACCTTACACAACCCAAAACGGCATTCATGACAACCGCGCCGAAGGAGAACGCATCACTTCATGGACAAATGGATTCTGGGGTGGCCTGATGTGGCTGATGTACGCCGGCACAGGGAAAGAAGAATACAAGACTACCGCAAAAAAAGCGGAAAAAATAATGGATAATGCATTCAACTATGTTCATCGGCTTCATCATGATGTTGGATTTATGTGGCACATCATGTCTGGAGCATCCTACCGTCTGACCGGTGATATGGAATCCAGAAACCGCAATCTTTTGGCTGCGCAGCTGCTTATGGGAAGATATAATGTAGATGGTGGATATATTGTCGCCTGGAACGGCGAAGAAAAAAGAGGCTGGACAATTATCGATACCATGATGAACATACCCTTGCTTTACTGGGCAACCGAAGAAACAGGTGATGAGCGTTTTGCAATGGTTGCAAAGCATCATGCAGATATGACGCTGCAAAATCATGTTCGGCCCGATGGTTCAGTAGTGCACATTGTTTCTCATCATCTTTCACGCCCTGATGTCATTGAGACCTTTGGCGGTCAAGGTTATGGCGTTGGTTCCTGCTGGTCCCGAGGCACCGCCTGGGCTATCTATGGGTTTGTCCTCTCTTATATTCATACCGGCGATGAAAAGTATCTGGATGCCGCCAAGGAAATTGCTCATTATTTCATCGCTAATTCAGCTGGCACGCACTGGCTTCCCAAAGTGGATTTCCGTGCTCCAGATGAACCGCTCTGCTACGACTCCACCGCTTCGGTAATCACCGCTTGCGGACTTATCGAAATTGCGAAGCATGTTCATGAGTATGAGCAAGACCTCTATCTAAATGCCGCAATCAATCTTCTCAAAGCTGCGGAATGCAACTGGTGCAATTGGGATGAAAACGAGGACTCAATTCTTCAGAACGGTACTGTCCGGTATGGAACCGAACCGGAGCCAATTATTTATGGAGATTTCTTTTTCACGGAAGCAATTCTGAAGCTTAAAGGCAGTGAGTTTCTTCCCTGGTAAGCAATCACTCCAGCATCCAAATGCAGTCTTTGTCTGCAGGTAAGAAAAGGAACTGGAACCTCTCCTTGCTATTTGTTCAAATACAGTTAAACCGCATCTTCAAACATTCCATACCATTTTGATGACAAAAGGAGTTCGCAGCATGAACATCGCTATCGACATTGACGATACCCTTGCCCAGACCTTTGAATACTTTGTGCCTTTCGTAGCGGAATATTTCGGTGTGGATGAAGCTGAGCTGTGGGAGAGGAACATTTCCGTAGATAATCTCCCTTATCCGTGGAGCAAGGAGCTTCTTCCTTTCTGCAGGCACTATTCCGACCGTGTCGTGCCGGATACACCTTTTAAGCCAGATGCTGTCTGGGCCGTGGATGAGCTCCGCTCCCGCGGGCACAAAATAGTGATCATCACTGCCCGAACGACTTCACACTATACTGATCCCTATGCGACATCCGCAGAGGAGCTAAAGCGTGCTGGCATTCATTACGATAAGCTGATCTGTTCAACCGATAAAGCAAGTGCATGTATGGAGGAAAACATCGACCTTCTGATCGATGACTATATCCCAAACTGTGACGCGGCTGCCAAGAAGGGCATTGCTGTCATCAACATGGTAAACAGGCTTAATCGGGATGAACAAACTTCACATCCGCGGGTAGAAAGCTGGAGGGAAGCAGTCGATGCAGTCATACAACTCGAATATGACCGTACAGCAAACAGGAAAAATATCCTGCTGATTGGTGATTCCATCCGCATCGGTTATTGTGAAACAGTCAGGAATGAACTGGCAGCTATCGCCAAAGTAGTATATCCTGCTGAAAACTGCCGTGATTCAACCTTCATTATCACACGTCTGCATGCCTGGGCACAGGAATTTGACGCCACTCACATCGATGTTGTGCATTTCAACTGCGGGCAATGGGACGCAGCACACTTCAACGGCTGGAAGGACTCACTGACACCCACCGATGTTTATGAGCGTAACCTGCACTGGATCATTTGGGCATTTCGTAAGGAATTCCCAAATGCCACACTGCACATGGCTACTACCACACCAATGAACCCGATCAATGAAACACTTCCTGCTCAGAACCCGCGTACGACCACGGAGATCAGATGCTATAACACAATTGCTCTGCGCATCGCAGCTGAGGAAGAGATTCCTGTGAATGACCTGTTCTCGCTGGCTGCCGGATGGCCCAGTACGGACTATAAAGATACGTGCCATTATACGGACGAAGCATTCAGAAATCTTGGAAAGGCCGTCGCAGAATATCTGAGAAAAAGCATCAATAAATAGCCCTAAAAAAACCGTCTCAAAGGACGGCTTTTTTATACACTATATTATTTTCTTCTCATCTGTTCAAAAGCCTGCGTATACCTGCTGTCAAATCATTTTTTGAACCAGTCATTGACCTGGTTCTGCATGTTGGAGCCCTTGGGCCCTGGAACGCCGTGCAGTTCAGCTGCTTCATATTGGCGGTACTGCTGCCAGTACAGCTGGCCGAAAAGGTTCTCCTCTTCCTTCCATTCATCACGGAAGGACGCCATACGCTGGCGCAGGCTGGTAACTATTTCAATACCTGCGTTCGTTCCTGCCATATTGTTCATCTCCCAGGGATCATCATTGAGATTGAATAGCTGGGTCAATTTGATCTGTTCGGAACGATATTCAAGAAGCTTCCATCCATGGCTTATCACGCCGCGCACACGTGCCTGAAATACGAGATACAGCTCTTCGCGTGTGATAGTCTCCGGATTCGTAAACATTGGTGCAAAACTGATTCCGTCTACACTGGATGGGACATCGATTCCGCACAGATCGCACAGAGTCGGATAAATATCAAGCAGATAAACATAACCATCGCGGCGTTCTCCGGCCGGGATGCCCGGACCGCACATCACCAGCGGCAGTTTCACACTGTGCTCATACAGGTTCTGCTTACCCATCAACCCGTGCTGTCCGACAGCCAACCCGTTGTCACCGCAGAAGACGATAATGGTATTATCAAGAATGCCTTTGTTCTCAAGCGCCTTTATGATCTCGCCAATCTGGCTGTCTATATGGCTGATCATTGCATAATAATCGGCTATATGCTTACGGATCTTTTCAGGCTTGCGCGGATACGCCTCGGTCGTCTCATCGCGGCCATTGGCTGTCCAGCCAAAGTCAAAGGAAGGCATCTCCTGGAAATTCGGTGGCAGTGTTATTTTCTCAGGATCGTACATATTCCGGTATTCGGCGGGCATGGTACGCGGATCATGCGGAGCAAGGAAAGATACGTAAAGGAAGAAAGGCTCTTCGCCATCATATTCGTTAATGAACTTAATTGCAGAATCGGAGAACAGGTTCGTTGAATGCTTGCCTGCGTGAATGCGGTCGGCTATGACCTGTACCGGGACGCTGTTCGCAGAGAAATTTGGGGTAAAGTTGATCACGTGGTCATAGACACCGTCAGCACGGAAGTCACAGACAGGAACGTTCCAATGGTCCCACATGCCACCGAAGAAGATGTTTTCGCCATCATCAAAGCTGCGGGCAAAGCTCTCTGTTCCGTTATGCCATTTTCCGGTTTCGTAGCAGTGATAACCCGCTGAGCGGAAAGCTTCTCCCATGGTGATATGTTCTTTGGGGATCGACTTGCCGCAATCGTCAAGATAGAAGATATACTTGCCGGAGTTGATCATCGCTCGGCTGGGCATGCATACTGCTGAAGCGGTTCCGCCAGGAATATGTGCATTCATAAAGGATGTGCCGCGCTCGACCAGCCGGTCCATATTGGGTGTGACGATTTCATCATTGCCCAGTGCATGGATCGTGCCGTAACGCTGGTCATCCGTCAGAAGAAACAGTACGTTCGGCTGTTTGCTCATGATATTTCCCTCCGGATTCCTCGTTCTCTGCAGGATTCATTATAACGCAATTGCCTGTCCCGAACAACTGTGGATTTTTTCTATGCGAATTCACGTTTTGTTCACACCTATGTAAAATTTAAGCGTTATTGTGATATTGCACCGAAAGGAAAAGGTGCCTGAACAGATAATTGAACGCGAAAGGAGCGTATTGAAATGAAAAACCGTAAAATGCTATGTGTCTTTTCTCTGGCCCTGGCTTTGATTCTGGCGATCGGCCTGGCACTGAATGCCAGTGCTTCCAGCGGGTCTCTGAGCAAGAGTGAAATCGATGCAATCGTAGAAACCACGACAGATGCTTCCGCGGTAGTAAGTCCTTTTACTGCTGCCGTGAAGGCTGTGCGTGACAGTGTCGTCCTTGTCAGGAACTACCAGGTAAGCCGTTCAACCGGCATCTCCCCCTTCGGCTGGGGATTTGACTACGGTTATGGGTTCGGATATGGCGACGGATACAATGGTGGCAATTCCGGCACCGAGCGCCTGGCCGGCACCGGCAGCGGCTCTGTAATCTCGAACTATGGTCATGTACTGACGAACTACCATGTTGTCGAAGATGCCAGCCGTGTGACTGTGTTTGATGGTGAAAATGAGTATGCCGCCGAAGTCGTCGTTTCAGATGAAGCTTTGGACATCGCCGTCCTGCTGTGCCCCGAACTGAATCTGCCTGCCGTTGCTCTGGGTGACAGTGATCAGCTGCAGGAAGGTGAATGGGCAATCGTCATCGGCAATCCGCTGGGTGAAGACTTCTTCCGCAGCACCACAGTCGGCGTCGTATCCTCGCTTGAGCGTAAAGTCGAAGCCTCTGTAACCGATAAGTACGGCCGCAAGAGCACCACAGAGAACTCTATGATTCAGGTCGACGCTGCCATCAACAGCGGTAACTCGGGCGGCGGCATGTTCAATGTGCTCGGTCAGCTCATGGGTATCCCTTCTATGAAGTATACCAGCAGCTATTTCTCCAGCACCTCCATCGACAACATCGGTATGTGTATCCCGATCAATGTAGCCAAGCCGCTGATTCGTGAAGCATTAGAGAAATATGATGCTGAAAACGTGCAGAACTACCTTGATGAAAAATCCAAAGCTGAAGATCGTAACACCACCAGCACCGATATGACTGATAAGCCGCGTCTTGGTGTGAGCATCAAGACACTTGACGGCAGCAACTCCGCCGTTTCACGTGGTGTCCTCCCTCGTGGCTGCATCGTCCTTGAATCAGAAGCTGGTTCTCCCGCTGAAGCAGCTGGTATCCAGGCAGGCGATATCATCGTAGAAGTGGATGGCACTGTGATTACCACCACTGCTTCCCTGCAGCAGATCATCATAGCGCACAATGCTGGCGATACATTGCAGGTAAAGGTCTACCGTGCTGAGAACAACCCGCTCGAAGCCCAGTACATCAGTGAGATCGGCGATGGCGAATATATTGACCTTGAAGTCACCCTGCAGGTCATTGAAAGTCCTGCCGCATAAACCAATATCCATTTCCCTTTCTTTTGAGCGACGGCTGCAAAGCCGCCGCTCATTATGCTATAATGGGGCAAATATCTATGCGGAGGCTCAAGTTGATGCAGGCAATCATAAATGGACGTATCCTGATGCCCACAGAAGAAATCACCGGGCAGGCTCTTCTGTTTGATAATGTTATACTCGGGCTGTGTGAGCAGCCTCCAGAAAATGCGCAGATCATAGATGCGCAGGGCCGCTATGTTGCTCCCGGGCTAATAGACACACATATTCATGGGTATCTGGGGGCAGATGCTTCAGATGGGGATACCGATGGGTTGCGCCGCATGGCGGAAGGACTTCTCAAAAATGGTGTGACCTCTTTTCTCCCCACAACCATGACCGTTCCGTTGCCACAGCTGCGCCGTGCATTTGCCGCTGTTCGGACCATGATGGCTGAAAGTAACCGTTCGGATTTTCGAGGTGCTCAGATCCTCGGGTGCCATGCGGAAGGGCCTTTCATTGCAGCAGCACGCAAAGGTGCACAGCGTGAAGATGCCTGCCTGTTTCCAGATGCAAGCCTGCTCCTGCAGGATGCTGATGTAATCCGGCTCGTGACCTTAGCGCCTGAACTGCCCGGAGCCACGGAGTGCATTCTCACATTGTCTTCTAACGGTATCCATGTGTCGCTCGGTCATACAGATTCTGACCTTTCAACAGCATTGGACGCTCTCAAAGCAGGTGCAAACCGTTTCACGCATACTTTCAATGCAATGTCACCGCTGCATCATCGCCAGCCCGGCACTGTAGGCGCTGCATTGCTCTCAGACGCATACTGTGAGCTGATTGCCGACTGTTTTCATGTGCATCCCGGACTCTTTGCGCTTCTTGACCGTCTCAAAAGCGAAAAACTTCTGCTCATCAGCGACTGTACACGCGCAGGGGGCATGATTGACGGGCAGTACGATCTTGGCGGACAGACAATTACCGTGCATGGTGCCGAATGTCGTTTGGCCGATGGCACTATCGCTGGCAGTGTCCTCAGGCTAAATGAAGCCGTCCGCAATCTGCGGGACCAAACGCCCATGCCAATGCATAAGGCAGTGCGCTGCGCTTCTGAAGGACCCGCTTGCTCTCTTGGCCTGGATAAGCAAAAAGGCTCCCTGCGCACTGGCCGGGATGCGGATATTCTGATTATGAACGAGGATTGTTCAGTGAATGCTGTATGGATCAAGGGAGTTCAGAAGCTGTAAGGCAATTCTTTACAAATGCGAACATATGTGCTATTATTGACCTCACTTCTGACCTTCGGAGGATGCTATGCACGATTCTATTATTATCAAAGGCGCGCGTGAACACAATCTGAAAAACGTGGATGTCACGCTGCCGCGCAACCAGTTGATTGTTTTTACTGGACTTTCCGGTTCCGGCAAGAGCAGTCTGGCTTTTGATACCATTTATGCTGAAGGTCAGCGCCGTTATGTAGAGAGCATGTCAGCCTATGCGCGCCAGTTTCTCGGACAGATGGATAAACCGGATGTCGACCTGATTGAAGGCCTGAGCCCCGCCATTTCCATCGATCAGAAAACAACTACGCGAAATCCACGTTCTACTGTCGGCACCGTGACAGAGATCCATGACTATCTGCGCCTGATGTTTGCACGCATCGGTGTTCCCCACTGTCCTAACTGTGGGCGCGAGATTCGTCAGCAGACAGTAGACGAAATGGTGGATGCCGTACAGGCGCTACCTGAGGGTACTCGTATTCAGCTGCTTGCACCTATTGTGCGCGCACGCAAAGGAGAACACGCCAAACTGCTTGAGCAGGCGCTCAAAGATGGCTTTCTCCGCGCTCGTATCGATGGAGAAAGCTATCCGTTGGATGAGACGCCCAAACTCGATAAGCAGAAAAAGCATACCATTGAAATCGTAGTTGACCGTCTTGTCGTGCGTCCCGGTATGCGCCAGCGTCTGACTGACAGTCTGGAGACCGCCCTGAAGCAAAGCGGCGGGCTCGTTACAGTGCAGCAGACGGATAACGAAACAGAAACACAGTTCAGCCAGAACTATGCATGCCCTGAATGCGGCATCAACATCGAGGAACTGGCCCCGCGTACTTTCTCTTTTAATAATCCTTATGGCGCCTGTCCCGAGTGCGCAGGCCTCGGCGAGATCATGAAGATCAGCCCGGATCTATGTATTCCCGACCGTGATAAGAGTCTCAACGAAGGCGCAGTGTCCTGCATGGGTTGGAACAGCGGCGAAGAAGGAAGTTTCGCCCGCTCGGTATTCATGGGAATGGCAGCGCATTACGGCTTCTCCATGGATACTCCGGTACGCGATCTTCCTGCGGAAGTAATGGATGTGATCCTTTATGGCAGCAAGGGCGAGAAATTTGATGTTGCCTATGAAAGTGTCAGCGGGCATGGCGTATACAAGACAGCTTTTGAAGGCGTAATCAATGCGCTGGAACGGCGTTACCGCGAGACTTCAAGCGATAACATGAAAGCAGCCTATGAAGAGTATATGAGCCATGAACCCTGTCCCTCCTGCGGCGGGCGTCGGCTCAAACGCGAGGCGCTGGCTGTAACGGTAGGCGGCCGGAACATTGCCGAAATCTCGGAAATGAACATACGCTCCGCCAAGGCATTTTTTGCCGATCTTTCTTTCGGGCCCACGCAAAAGATGATTGCTGCACCCATTCTCAAGGAAGTCAATGCCCGCATGGGTTTTCTCTGCGATGTCGGCCTCGATTATCTGACGCTGTCCCGTGCGGCAGCCACACTGTCCGGCGGTGAGGCGCAGCGTATCCGCCTGGCAACCCAGATCGGCAGCGGTCTTGTCGGCGTACTTTACATACTGGATGAGCCATCCATCGGCCTGCACCAGCGCGATAATGCGCGGCTTCTGAACACTCTCAGGCATCTGCGTGATCTGGGCAACACCCTGATCGTAGTCGAGCACGATGAAGAAACGCTGCGTTCTGCCGACTATCTGGTAGACATCGGGCCAGGGGCCGGAGAACATGGCGGCGAGATCGTTGCGTGCGGCACGATCGAAGACGTCATGAACAGCCCTCGCTCCATTACCGGTGATTATCTGTCCGGGCGCAAGCGTATCGCGGTCCCCGCACACCGCCGCATTCCACGCGGGTGGCTGACCGTACGCGGTGCACGCGAACACAACCTGAAGAACATCGATGTGAGGTTCCCGCTGGGCGTTCTGTGCTGCGTAAGCGGCGTGTCCGGCAGCGGCAAGAGCAGTCTTGTCAATGGAATCCTGCATAAAACATTGGCAAGGGATCTGAACCGTGCACGCACCAAGCCCGGTGACTGTGACGGAATGGAAGGCCTGGATCAGCTGGATAAGATCATATGCATCGACCAGAGTCCCATCGGACGCACGCCACGCAGCAATCCCGCCACTTATACAGGGCTCTTTGATCTCATCCGGCGCGTTTTTGCACAATGCCCCGAGGCCAAAGTACGCGGTTATAAGGAAAACCGCTTCAGTTTCAATGTAAAAGGCGGACGTTGCGAAGCCTGCAGCGGCGATGGCCTGCTGAAGATCGAGATGCATTTCATGGCCGATCTGTATGTGCCTTGCGAAGTCTGCAGAGGCAAGCGCTACAATCATGAAACGTTGCAGGTCAAATATCGCGGCTTGTCCATTGCAGAAGTCCTGGACCTGACCGTAGAAGAAGCTATGCGGGTATTTGAAAACCACAACCTCATCATGAACAAGCTTCAGACCTTATATGATGTAGGTCTTGGCTATATGCGTCTTGGGCAGGCCAGCACTACGCTGTCAGGAGGCGAAGCACAGCGCGTCAAGCTTGCTACCGAACTCAGTCGCCGCGCAACCGGCAAAACACTGATCCTGCTGGATGAGCCCACAACGGGGCTGCATGTGGACGACGTCAGTCGCCTGGTACATGTACTGCAGCAGCTTGTAGATGCAGGCAACAGTGTACTGGTGATCGAGCATAATCTTGACGTGCTGAAGACTGCGGATTATTTGATCGACCTGGGACCTGAAGGTGGAGACGCCGGCGGCGAAGTCATTGCGGCAGGTACTCCCGAAGAAGTCGCCGCATGTGAAAAAAGCTATACCGGCCAGTATCTGCGAAAGACAGGCATTGCTCCGGAACACACATAAATTCAACGGCTCTTTTTGCGGTTGACGCATGAAGGAGCCGTACATCTGCCTTGCGGAAAACTGGTGTATATGCTATAATCTGCCGTGAAAAAACAAAGGAAGGCATGCATGATGGTATATTCAGTTTATGATTCCGAGTTCTCCGAATACGGGTTTATTGCGGAAGGATATCCCCTGCACGGACTCCGCGCAGCCTTGGGCATTCTCAAGCTACCCGATGAGAATGGCTATGTGCCGCGCGAAGAGACTCTGCATGCCGCACCTGACGCAGAGACTTGCGGTGATCGGATTTTCGCAGACATGCCTTATCAATGGGGTTACTGTGGCGGTGTACCCGCAAAAGTGGATGTAATGCGTTTTCACAGCGGTCCTCAGTTCAGTCTCGGTACAGGAGACTTCCTGCTGCTTCTTGCAAAGCGCCAGGAGATCGAGAACGGTGTGATCGATGTTGCCAAGGTTAAGATATTCAGGGTTCCGGCAGAAGTGCCTGTCGTGCTGTACGGCGATACCTTGCGCAGCTTGCCCCGCAGTTGCAACGGCGATGAGAGCATCCGTATTCTGGATGCGCTGCTGTTCGCTACCAATTCGCATCTGAACCATTTGCAGCCCATGAACCAGCAAGATGATATGCTCGTAGCCCGTAATGCCTGGCAAGCAAAGCTAAGCGAACCAGTTTATCTGGAAGACTAATCAAGAGAATAACAATCCCGCTCTTTTGAGCGGGATCTTTCATTTTGTCAGAAATTCATGAACTCACATTCCAGCCGCCCGTTATACAGGCGTGTCCTGTTCCGTGCGCGCATCCCTGCTATACGTTCAAAGCCCGGATGGCTGGTAATAACATGCAGGCTACTACCAGAATGCCGCTGTATCAAAGGTTTCATTGCGCGGTAAAGTGCCTCGCACTGTTTCCGGTCACCCAGGCGTTCACCGTATGGCGGATTCGTCAGGAAACATATACCTTCTGCTTCAAGTTTCAGGTCCCGCAGATCACGCTGGAATACGCGGATCTTCCCCTCAAGCCCCGCCTGCCGGATATGCCTGCGTGCCAGTTCAAGCGCATCGGGGTCAATATCGCTTCCCGTGATCTCCGGGATCCTCGAAGGATCATACTGTGCTTCAGCATCTTTCCGTATTCGCTCAAGCATCTGAATATCAACGCATGGCCATTCTTCAATGTCAAAATGCCGTTTCAATCCCGGCGCACGCCGGGTGGCAAGGAAAGCAGCTTCTATCAGCAGTGTTCCCGTACCGCAGCATGGATCATGTAGAGGACAGTCTCCGCGCCATCCTGATAGGCGTACCAAAGCCGCAGCAGCCGTTTCGCGCAGAGGTGCTTCACCATTCCATGTGCGGTAGCCACGGCGGTTAAGAGCATCCCCGCACAGGTCGAGTGTTACACGGGCAATATCCCCATGCAGTGCCACGTCTACCTGAAACCGCGGACCGCTCTCGGGCAGTATCTGCGTGTGGTATGCCGTCTTCATCTGTTCCACGATTGCCTTCTTGGTAATAGCCTGACAGTCGCGTACACTCATCAGGCGGCTACGCGCGCAGCGTCCGGAAACCGGAATGGACGCATCCCTGGGCAGAAGATCGCTGAAATGCGCGGAACGCACTAACTGGAACAATTCCTCAAAGCTCTCGCAGCGTCCCTCCGCTATGATCAGCAGCACACGGTCGGCACATGCCAGCCACATACAGGCACGGAATGCTTCTTCCAATGTCGCAGAGAAACGCACGCCACCGTTCTCTGCCTTTGCATCGGCAAAGCCCAGTGCAAGAAGCTCACGCTTGCAAAGGCCTTCCAATCCAAAGGCTGCGGTCGCAATCATGGGATATTGCTGCTGCGTTTTGCTTTCTCTGTTCATTCTGCCCTCTCAAATGCTGTTCTGGCTGTTTGCAACACCATATAGCTGTTAGAATCCAAGCTCATCATTCACAAGAATCACATGTATGCGGTCCTTGTGCCGTGAGTAGCGCGTAATCAAAAACTGGCAGCATATAGTATCCGGTGATTTGCAGTCCATGCAGGAACCTGTCTTACAGCAAGGAGTATTCAGGTTGAAACGCTGAGCATTGATCGGTGCTGCAACATTGCGGGCGCGCTTCATAGCTGAATCCACATCCGGGCAAACCTTATTCATGCCCACAATGAACAGCACTTTCTTCGGCCCCTGAGCGATGGCGGATACACGGTTGGAATTACCGTCAATATTAATCATCACGCCATCTTCTGTAATTGCATTTGCACTACTGAGATAGAAATCGGCATCGTACGCCGCACGCATTGCCGCTGCTTTGTCACTGGAGCGGTCGCGGTCAATAAAATTATAATTGCCTTCTGTCAGCGCTTTCGGAAGCCCGATCTCATGAGCGCTCATCGCGCCTCCCATTGTTACCGTACTGCCTTCTGGAATCAGCGAAAGCGCCAGTTTCAGTGCTTCCTCACGGCTCGCAGCATAGTAGCCGCTCATGTTCCGTGAAACCAGCCCCTTTATCACCTGCTGTGCCAGCAGTTCGTTGCGTTTGAAGGTCATTTCATTCATACTTCTGCCGCCTTTCTCAAAACCATTTTTAAAAGCCACCATAAGCATAATAACCCTTTTCAGAGCAAAAGAAAAGAGGCGCTGAACAGTTTCAGTGCCTCGAATATCGTCCTCAGGCTTACTTGACAACGATATCGCTCATATTCATGAAAGCGATGACCTTATTGTACTTGATCGCGGCATAGCCGTTCACAGTGTACAGTACCTGCACGGTAGTGCCGGCCTTGTAAGTAGTGATCGCACCGTACTTGGTAGAAGCATAGCCATACACCTTCGCCTTATCAGTCACGACGGTATATGCGGTAGTAGGACCATTTACGGTTGCAGCAATATCTTCCTCATTCCAGAAATCGGCACTCATCGGCAGATAGCATACAGCTTCACGGAAGGAAACGATGTAGTAATTGCCAGTGGTCGCGATCACGGTGAAACGCTGGTATGCATCTACCGTGCCGACGCGCTTATCGGAGTTGTAAGGAGCAGCATAAGCATACACGCCGCTGTTGGTACGCAATACGATGTGCATGGGGTTTTCCACGATGTAATACAGCATGATCCAGCCATAATCAAAGCCACCCTTATCATTGGGAACTTCGGCATAGACCCAGTTGCCCTGCTTGTCAAGAATATTGAACTCCTGCCCGTTCTTGACCTTACGGGATGAGCTGCTGCTGCTGTCCGGCTTGCTGAACAGGCTGACCTGACGGGAAATGACCTCGCCGGTCCAGGTTCCGCTGCCCTTATCTGCCAAAGCCGGCAAACACAGAACGGTCAGAGTAATTACAACCAGTATAATGGAAATCAGTTTCTTCATTGAGAATCCCTCCTCATTTTCTGTCTTCAACCATTATAACGCAGTATAGGGCGCATTTCATCCCGAATGCTCAAAAAAACAATAGAAAACCCGGTTATTTCGCCCGCGGCCGGAAAAGTTTTCCGACAGCATCCACCGCACGCTGTACGGGGCGTGCATGTTTCTGGACCGCCTTGGCCGCTTCGAACGCTCCACGGCGATAGGACAGATTTTCAGGCTCCTGGCGTACTGCCTCGCGATAACTCTGGTGTGCACTCGCATACTGCTGGAGCTTCATCAGAATACTACCCTGCAGATAATACCAGTCAGCATCCCGGTTTTCGGCGCGCAAAAGCTGTCTCAGCGCATTCTCACAACGACCCTGATCATAGAGGCGCTTTGCCAGACGCTTTGCCTCTTCGCACGAGACGCTGTTCATGCCGATCTGGCGACGTGCTGTCATGCGCATGGCTTCCTCATAGGCCAGATTGAGACGGATCAGCTGTTCCTGAGCCTGCTCCTGCTGCTCTTTCTCCTGGAACTGGTCAGGATGACAATGCTTGACGCGGCTGCGATAGGCAGCATGAACCTGAGCCTGATCAGCATCCATCGTCAGGCCCAGAACCTCGAAGGCATTAGCACGTCCTACTCCAGCTTTCAATTCCATCTCATTTACAGATCTGCGCGGCAGATTTCAGCACCCAGCGCACGCAGCTTGTCCTCAATATGCTCATACCCGCGCTCAATAAAGCCGGGCTCATAGATCTCAGTTGTCCCTTTGGCCATCAGGCCGGCAATGACCAGTGCAGCACCCGCACGCAGGTCTGTCGCGGTGACAGGTGCACCGAAAAGAGCATCAACGCCTTCAATGATAGCCGTCTGTTCTACGATACGCACCTTGGCACCCATGCGCTGCATTTCGACCAGGTGTTTGAAGCGGTTTTCAAAGATCGTTTCTGTGACCACGCTGTCTCCGTTTGCACAGGTGAGCATGGCACTCATCGGCTGCTGAAGGTCTGTCGGGAAACCCGGATACTCCTGGGTTTTCAGGTTGACGGCACGATGCGGGCGGTCGCTTCGAACGCGGATTGTATCATCCGTATCACTGACCTGAACGCCCATTTCAAGCAATTTTGCCGTCAGCGCCTCCATATGCGTAGGGATGCATCCGCGGATCGTCACATCACCATGCGTCGCGGCAGCAGCGATCATCAGCGTTCCGGTCTCGATCTGGTCGGGAATAACGGAATACCGGCTGCCATGCATGTAATCCACACCACGGACACGAATAGTATCGGTACCGGCACCACGCACGCGTCCGCCCATGGAGTTCAGGAAGTTAGCCAAGTCGACCACATGCGGCTCACGGGCTGCGTTATGGATCGTTGTATTGCCGTGCGCACGAGCAGCTGCCAGCAGTACATTGATCGTACCACCGACAGTAATACGGTCCATGAAGACATCGGCGCCGATCATATCACCCTTTGCATAGATCATGCCGCCGTAATCGTCGACCTGCGCGCCCAGTGCACGGAATCCTTTCACATGCTGTTCAAAGGGACGATTTCCGATCGCACAGCCACCGGGATATCCCACTTCACACTGACCGCAACGGCCAAGCAGAGCACCCCAAAGATAATAACTTGCACGCATGCGCTGGGTATAGGTATAAGGAACATGGAACGAATTGACCGTCCGCGGGTCCACTGTCATACGACGGGCAGCAGGGTTGTAATCAACTTTGGCCCCCAGAAGGACCAGCATGTCGTAAATGACGTGTACATCCTCGATGTCTGGCAGGTTCTCCACAGTGCATGGTTCGTCACACAGCAAAGTAGCCGGCAACACGGCAAGAGAAGTATTCTTGCCGCCATATACGCTGGTCTCACCGCGCAACGGATTGCCGCCCGTAATAAGCAGCTTATAACGGTCCATGCAGTCACCCCGCTCTGAAATAATCACCCAAAAGGAGCGCAAGACAATGCGCCAATAATAAATATACCACAATTTGTGGCGCTGCGCAACACATGGCACAATTTAAGCGTCACAGCCAGATATACCCTGGACTCGATATCAAGGAAATTAAGGAATGTTACAGACGGATTTCATCGTCATGCTCAAGGAATGTATTAAACAAAAACATCTTATAATCGTCTAAGCTGAAGGCTTTTTCGGATGAAGTATCCCCGTATCTGCATGCAAGCTCTGCCCATGTGACCTGTTTTGCTCGGCGATGCGCCGGGGTATCCTCACGAAGAACTCTGTCAACTAATACCTGAGGCTTATCGGCAATGATGTTCCCGATCTTCCATGGAGCGGTCATATGCGTGATATTGAAGAAGACATCAAATGTATTTGAGATATTCAGTACGATATCCCCTTTATTAGAGAATTCAGGATGCTCGTTCAGGTCCTTAAGCAGTTCAATACACTCGCGTTCTTCAAGAAGATTATCATAACCGAAGTATACGGGAATGAGTTCCTCTGGAATACTGCGTTTCCGTATCCTGATCGGATATAGCTTTCGGTTCTCGCCATCGCAGCAGCCTTCATGGGCAAAGAATTCCAGTTCGGGACACCATTCACGCCTTACCTGCTTGGCAAGTGCATATATCTTTACTATCTCTTCCTTATTCTCTTCATTGATAAAGCATTGCCATCTGGGCGTGATGCCATTTTGCATCAGAAGCTTGGAGGCCTGCATCACTTCCTCGTATGCGCCTTTTCTGCCCACATAACGGTCCTGCGTCTCCTGCAGGCCAAAGAATGTCAGCTGAACCTTTTTAACGCCGACTTCCTTTAGAAACGGGATATACTGATCATCCCTGACAATGCGGTAAAAGCTGGCAAGTTCAAAGCGTTGAGGCTTTGCGTTCTTAGATATGGCAATATCTCTAAACCATCTGTCCCTATAGTTGCTGCAGAAATCAGGTTCCCGCAACCAACTGTAAAAGGCGATCTTGCTGAAAAAAGGAGAGAAATGATCCATAATAATCCTGTCTGCATTCTCGGGCATGCTCGTGTTGGGCATATGTCCCAGCCAGCAGTGCATGCAGCGGTTTGGGCAGCCATAGAGATCAACCACAAGATCAAGTTGTTTGCTGACTTCCGATATCATTTGCTCTCTTCTTCTCCAAGTATGTCTTCAAGGTTTTTGTACGTCTCCAGTATATACCAGGCATACCTGAACTTCAACAATACCTTCTGCAAAGCGGTTTCAGTTCACCCTGAAAAAATGCAGGAAAAATCAGGCTTGATGCTGTAGAAAACGTCGATCAAATGGCAACGATGGCGCTGAATTACATTGATTTGTTCATGAGTATATTGCATTTCCAAATGCCATCGTATATAATAAATTGATTAAATGCTCTGATTGCGGGTATAACGCCCACGAGGAGGAACGAATGGCTTTTCGGGATTTAGTTGGCGGGGTAAAAAC
>JAFYDF010000009.1 GCA_017544935.1 Clostridia bacterium | reverse complement strand
TGGAGCTGATGGGCGGATTTGAACCGCCGACCTCATCCTTACCAAGGATGCGCTCTACCGACTGAGCTACATCAGCGCGACAGCGTGTATATGATAGCACAGGCATATTAGGCTGTCAAGCGGTTTTTCGGTTATTTAGTGAAAAAATCATTAAACAGGGTTGCAAAAGAAAAACCTGTATGTTATACTGTCTCTTGCGGCTCATGGTCGCGCGCCATGAATCCGAATAAGCATGCGCAGAAGAGGTGAAAACTGATGAAGGAAGGCATCCATCCCAAGTACGGTGAGGCGATCGTTCGCTGCGTATGCGGTGCGACGTTCACGACCGGATCCACTAAGCCTGAGCTGAAGGTGGAAATTTGTTCCAAGTGCCACCCGTTCTACACCGGCAAGCAGAAGCTCGTCGATACTGGCGGCCGTGTGGACAAGTTCAAGAAGCGCTACGGCGATCTGATGAACAAGTAAAAAAGGTCGACCCACTGAAAAGTGGGTCGGTTTTATTTTTGGCAAATTATTCTGACAGAGCGTTCCATTCGTCCAGAAAGCGCTTACGAAACTTTTGCGTGACAATGCGTCCGTCCATATGCATTGCTTCTGTGGCAGCACCGAAAATGGGCGGCGCGGAGGTAGAAAGAAAGCGCGCTGTAGGGGGACTTAGCTCTTTGATCATGCGCACATACCTTGGATAAGCCGTGGCGATTCCTCCGCCGACTACTACTGGAAACGGACCGTCAAATGAAGAGCTTGCCGTGCGCACCAGTTCGGCCAGATAATCAGCACCGTCGGCAATTAATCTGCGGCAGACAGTATCACCGGCTTCTTCACCGGTAAATACCAGGTGCGCTAATGAGGCAAAGCGCGCACGGCCTCCGGCATATAAGCCGGGAAGGGATGCGGGAAAACTATCGCCCGTTTCCTTGCACAAAAGTTCGGTCAGCAGCGTATTTGGACCGCGCTTGTCACAGTCGCGGGCTACAGCGCGTACTGCTTCACGGCCAAGCCAGAAACCACTTCCATAGGTATCCACCAGATATCCCCAGCCGCCTGTGTGCCCGAGCATTTTCCCTTGACGGCGTTGCCATAATCCGCAGCCGGTGCCTATGATCAGGCAGCATCCGTCCTCATTATGATACAGTTCGCTGGAGATCATATTTCGGACATCGCCCTCACAGACAAAATGACGGGAACTCAGTTCTGCGCACATATTGCATTCGAAAAAGTCACTGTAGTATACAATCCCGGCTGCGCCGCAATATACAGCATCCAGGGGCACTGATACATGAGCCGCGGCGTCACGAAGTGCACCCAGTAGCAATTGCCGAGAGGCATCCGGACCGATGTCCAGTGGATTTGAACCGGCCGTATGCGAACGATACAGAATATGTCCCGTTTCTTCAAATACGACAGTCAGTGTTTTCGTGCCACCGCCGTCCAGGGCGATATAAGTAGCCAAGCCGGTTCCTCCTGTTACTCGTTTACCGGTGTGCTTTCGACCTGTGCCATGGTCAGGATAGCGCCATTCTTCAGCAGCCTTTCACGCAGGATAGAGACATCCACATCACGTGGAAGGACACCGTTTTCCAAAGCGAGAGCAGCGGCGGTGCCCGCAGCTTCACCCATGCACATGCATTGCGGCATTACGCGGACAGATGCCAGGGCGGCTGCATCCAAAGATGCACAGCGTCCGGCGATGAACAGGTTTTCAATTTCGCTGCTGACCAGTGCACCGTATGGGATTCCAAAGGGAGTACGCACTGTTTTGAACAATGTGCTGCGGTCGGATCCTGAGTGTATATCGATCTTATAGGCACCCAAACAAATTGTGTCGTCAGGGATGCTGCCAGATACGACAGCCTCGTCTGTCAGACGGCCTATGCCGGAAAAACGACGTGTTTCACGAACGCCGAGGAAGGGTGCAATATGGGAAAGGAAGCAGTTTTCAAACCCAGGAACATTTTCGCGAAGGACTTTTGTGAGAGCGGCGCATTGCAGCTGGCCATCCAGCTCGGCTCGGGTCAGGTCGATCAAGTCAGTAGCATCTGTATTGAGGAGACGTGTGCTGTTGACATATACTTCACCGGGTTTCAGAGACTTGATATAAATAAGTGTTTCGCGCTCTACAGGCAGGCGGCCTTCCTCGCGGAGACGGGTGAAGGTCTGCCTCAAGCCGACAAACACATGATTGTCGCTCGCGCGAAAATAATCGGCATCATAACCTGGACGGTGATCGATTGTGGCACTGTAGGTCATTTCTTCGGGATGTTCAGCAATATAGTCAAACAAGCGGGCGGTGTCCACGTTCTCCAGTGTGAACATGACGGTGGGCGGCTGAAGAACGCCAGTACCTGGCTGGCCGCTTTCAAAAGAACAACCCGCTAGATATGCCGCGTCACCGTCACCGGTGCAATCGATGAACAGGTCAGCAGTGACTTCAATCTCATTGCCTTTGCCATATAGCGTGACCATCTGCATACGGCCATTGCGTACTTCGGTGCGGATTGTTTCTGCGTGGAGAAGTACCTGCACACCGGCTTCACGGCACATTTCTATAGCAAGGAGCTTAAAACCTTCGGGATCAATGTTGGTCACAGAATTGTGCTTGGGGCATACACGGTGTCCTAGGCACTGGCCACGTTCCGTCAGACGGCGGACATATTCCTGAGCTAACCCGCCCACGATTCGGCGGCCGTCGAGATCTAGGAAACCAAGCAGTGGCAGACCAAGCGTCGCGTTGCCGCCTAGATAGCCGTTCTTTTCCAGAAGCAGGACCTGTTTACCGGCACGGGCAGCAGCCAGTGCTGCGGATAACCCTGCAGGGCCGCCGCCCAGCACAGCAATCTGTGGATGATAGGAATAATGCCTCATGATTTTGCCTCCTGACTGTCTAATGCGGCGCGAATCTGCTGCGCCAGGGCATCAATATCGATTTGTGAAGGCTCAGTGGCCTCTACGGGAAGCCACGGGCAATTGAGACGGAAACGATCCATTCCCAGTTTCTCAAACTTTTCTGCAAATTCCTCACGTGACATGGTGTGGTCAACAGGATCACCTTCACGGGGGGGATAGTGTTCCTGCACCACATGACCCAGATGACGCGCGTGAGCCTGGTCACGGGCGACATAGCGGCGGTAGAAGACTTCTGGATCGCCCTGGAAGAAAAGAGTAACGCAGCGACAGGAATGACGGTCGATCAGTGCCTGTACGGACTCACGCATATCCTCGCGAAAATTGTTTACCATGATCAGCGATGTGCCGCCTGCGAGCAGTGATTCGACACAGCGCAACAATACAGCGGTAGCTGCAGTATCTAGCAGACGCTTCTGCGGATAATTCTGGAAACCAATAGTGTCAAATAATTCTTCCTTTAGTGCATCCTTTTCCAGCACTGGGTAGCCAAATATACGGCTCAGCTTTTCTGCAGCTGTGCTCTTACCTGAAGCCGGCATGCCGGCAATGATGATCAGATCCATTTCGAATCCTCCTTTTGATATTCATATCATACCTCAAAACTAAAATGACGGCAATGCTTTTCGGGATAAAATCATTTGCGCTTTGTATACATATTCGTGTATAATATAAATGGTGGATTTTTCCGCCAGAAAGGATTCAGCTATGGCCGAAACGAAAAATGACAATAAAAAACCTATTCGCGCTGATATTGGCGGACAGGCTGTGCTTGAGGGAGTGATGATGCGCTCTCCTGAATATGTTGCTTTGGCTGTGCGTCGTCCCGACGGCAGCGTTGTACTTAAGCGTGATCCGTATGAGTCGCCTTCAAAAAAACATAAGTGGATGGGACTGCCCTTTGTCCGTGGTGCAGTCAGCATGGTAACTATGCTGTACACTGGCATGAAAACACTTAAGGACAGTGCAAAAATGGGCGGCGTCGAGGAAGAAGAACCGTCCAAGTTTGAAAAATGGCTGGCAAAGAAACTGGGCAAGGGTGTAGACAAGATTGTGATGGGACTTGCCATTATTCTAGCGGTTGCTTTGTCTGTAGGCTTGTTTGTTTTGTTGCCTAACACCGTGATCAAGCTTTTTCCCCAAAATGCGAGCGGCGGAACTCTGTTGCTGAAAAACCTGATTACCGGACTGGTACGTACGTTGCTGCTGATTGGATATATGATCGCTGTACGCCGGGTGCCTGACATGATGCGTACTTTCCGTTATCATGGCGCGGAGCATAAGACGGTATATTGTCACGAAGCAGAACTTCCCCTGACCCCGGGCAACGCTAAACAGTTCAGTCGTCTACACCCGCGTTGCGGAACCAGCTTCTTGCTGATCACCTTTATTCTGTCCATTGTATTCTATTCAATCGTTGATGTATTGGTGCTGCTGATCACTGGCTATGACATGGGCGCACATTATCTGGTTCGTATTCTGAGCCGCTTGCTTCTGCTGCCGGTCGTGGCAGGAATCAGCTATGAAGTGCTCAAGGGATTGGCTCATAATGAAGGCAAAGTCTGTACTGCGCTGCGCAAGCCGGGCATGGCACTGCAGTTATTGACCACTGCGGAACCGGATGAGAGCATGCTGGAAGTAGCTATTGTGGCTATGAAGGCTGCTTTGGACGAGATGCCCGAAGGACCTGTGACTGAGGAAGGATACATTGTGGCGATTCCGCCACGTGAGAAAGAAGAGAAAACGGAGTAAGGAAGACATCAGTCTGCCCTTGCTGCGGGGAGGATCATTTGCCGACCTTTCGTGAAGCATTGCGCGCAGGCGCGGCACGGCTTTCTGCCGCCGGTGTAACGGAAGCATTAAATGATGCGGCGCTGCTGCTGTCATTTGTGACGGGCGAAGCGCCGCTTTCTCTGCGTGCAGACTCAGGGCGGGAACTTGCGGCTGAGGATGCAGCAGCATATGAATCACTTTTAATGCGGCGAGCCGCACGCGAACCGCTTCAGTATATTACGGGTGAAGCGCCGTTTATGGGACTGATGCTGAAAGCGGTGCCTGAAGTCCTGATTCCACGTTTTGATACGGAAACACTGTGTGAACAGGCGCTGATGCGCTTAAACGGCAGTGAACGTGTGCTTGATTTGTGTACTGGCTCAGGTGCATTGGCTGTGGCAATAGCAGATCGCTTTTCCAGCGTGAAAGTTTATGCCGGAGATATCAGCCCAAATGCTGTCGCGCTGGCACGGGAAAACGCTTCTTGCTGCGGAGTGGATGTTACTGTACGACAGGGTGATCTGTTTATGCCCTTTGCTGGTGAACACTTTGATATGATTGTCAGTAACCCGCCATATATTCCCAGTGAGGATCTGCCGGGACTGATGGCAGAAGTGCACGCGGAACCTGTCCTCGCATTGGATGGAGGAAGGGATGGACTGAACTTCTACCGCCGTATCATAAAAGAAGCACCGCGTTATCTCACGGCAAGTGGGTGGCTGCTGCTGGAGTTCGGCGACAGGCAAGCACAGGCAGTGACTGCCTTGCTTGCGGAGAGCTTTGAAGGAATAACCGTGCATTCTGATCTGAACGGAATGGAACGCGTGGCAGCAGGGAGGCTGAAGCATGGGATATGTGCGTGATATACGCCGTAAGATCGGTCATGACCCGCTTCTGATCGTCGGAGCCAGCGTTATTGCTGTCAATGATAAGGGCGAATTGCTGCTTCAGAAGCGTTCTGACAACGGTTGCTGGGGTTATCATGGTGGCTGTGTAGAGTTGGATGAGTGCGTGGCGGATGCTGCACGTCGGGAGTTTTGGGAAGAGACAGGGCTTTTTGCAGAAGATTTGACACTGCTGGGTGTTTTCTCAGGCCCGGAGATGGCTTATACATATCCCAACGGGGATCGTGCGTCCATTGTGGACGTGGTCTTTGTCTGTCGTACATGGACCGGGGAGATGCGCCCGCAGAACGGTGAAGTGAATGAATTGCATTTCTTTGCGCCGGAAGATGTGCCGGACAACATTTCACCGCCGAATATGCCGGCACTGAAAGCATATCTTGGCAAATAAAAAAGACCCGTGAAAGAAAAGCTTTCACGGTATCTTGGTGCAAACTTATTTGCCGAACAGGCTCTTGATTTTGGCGAGAATGCCGGCGATGCCACCTTCACCCAGCTTGGCCTTAATGCCTTTGATGATTTCGTTGATTTGTTCATCAGGCAAATCAATACCGAGCTTCTTTTCCAGCGTGCCAACAGGGTCAGACAGGAAGGCTGCTTTCAGACTGTTGTCGATCTTGAGCTTGGCAAGCACATCAGCAATGATCTTCTCAATATCCATTTTTTATTCCCCCTACTGATTGGTGTTTTTATTATATAACTGACACTGTGCTTTTTGCAAGACTCTTTTCGGATAACCACGATTCATGTATAATGAAGAAGGATATTACAGGCGGAGGTTTTCGCGTGACAGAAAAAAGTAAGTCGCTGATTGGCGGCATATCGATACTCGGCCTTGCGGGCATGATCTGCAAAGTGGTAGGCGTTCTGTACCGTATTCCGCTGGCGGATTCGATAGGCGGAGATGGACTGGGCGTCTATTCAAAGGTATTTTCAGCGTATAATATGCTGCTGACAATCGCTTCAATAGGTATTCCCGTCGCAATCTCGCGCATGGTCTCACATTACGTGACTCGTGGCGATGGGCGCAGTGCTCACCGTGTTTTCAGTGTGGCTGCCCCGGCATTGGGAATATTGGGATTGATCGGCACACTGGTGCTGTTGCTTGGCAGCGGGTACCTGTCCCAACGTGTGGGCACACCTGAAACGAGACTGGGATATATTGCTATTGCGCCCAGTGTAGTGCTGGTGTGCGTGATGGGCGCCTTCCGTGGCTATATGCAGGGACACAGGCGTATGTTGCCAACGGCTATTTCACAGCTGATCGAGCAGGTCGGTAAAGTGTTTGTGGCGTTGCCTTTGGCGGCGCTGGGAATGCGGCGCGGCGGCCCAGGCATGGGCGCGGCTGGTGCATTGCTGGGAACCAGCATGGCAGAAGCTGTGGCACTCGCATACATGATATTCGCACACATGCGTGCGCGAGCAGGTTTTGATGCGGCGCCTCAGGCTGTGGAACAAAGTGCTTCCCGAAGAGTAATCGGCAGGAATCTGGCGGTTATAGCTGTGCCCATTACACTGGGGTCATGCATTGTACCGCTTGCATCCCTGATTGATAGTTTTATGGTCACGCGTCTCATGGAAAATGGCGGTATGGCAGCAGATGAGGCACTTGTGCGCTACGGTCTGTATTCGGGTATGGTGCTGACTCTGATTAATGTGCCTACTGCATTGGCCATGGCGATGAGCACGAATCTTGTGCCGGCTATTTCCGCAGGCTTGGCACGTGGGGATACTGCTTTGGTCTCGAATGAGAGCCGTACCGGAATGCGTGTAGCTGCTGTGGTAGGATTCCCGTGCTCGATAGGCATGAGCCTTCTTGCACGCCCAATTCTGTATCTGTGCTACGGATATTCAGGACGTTATACACCGCTACAGCTGGACATTGCTGCAGAACTGTTGACAGTCAGTGCGATGACTATTATTCTGTTTACTATGGTACAGGCAACGACAGGCATTCTGCAGGGCTGTGGTAAGCAGCGTATTCCCACTTACACATTGCTTGCGGGTGTGATATGTAAGGTTGCACTGAATTTCACTTTAATTGCTATGCCATCAATCAATATTCATGGTGCACCTATTGCCAGTTTGGTTTGTTATACCGTCAGTATGGTACCGAACCTGATTTTTACCGTAAAATATGCGGCTGGTGGAATGCCGTGGCGTGAAATAGTTCTCAGACCGCTTGCGGCAGCTTTGCCCATGGGCGCGGTTGTATGGGCCCTTTGGCATTTCATTTTCACAGACACTTGTCTGCATGCAGGACGTATGAAACTGCTGCTGGGTGTAATGGTGTGTGTAGGAATAGGCGTGATTGTATATGTTTTACTGGCTGTTGCAGTTGGTGCGGTAAAAAGAGAGGATCTGCCTGCACGCATTCGGCGCTTGATTCCCAGACGGATAGGAAAGTGAGCAGTTGCTATGAATACGATTACCATCATTTCGCTTGGGCCAGGCCCTCGTGAGCAGCTGACGCTGGGTGCACTGCAAACGCTGAATAAGGCACGCCGTGTTATCTTGCGTACGGGTGAAACGGATGCGGCAAAGTATCTGGCGGAGCAGGGAATTATTTTTGAAACACTGGATAATCTACATGAAGAGAGTGAAGATTTCGATAGTTTCGTAGAAGCCGCTGTTGCATACGTAGGTAAGGCAGCAGTACGTAATCGAGTCGTATATGCTGTACTGGATGCTCTAAACGATGAAACAGCAGCCGCATTGTTGCGCAGCTGGCCGGAACAAGTGCGTCTTGCCGGAGGAACGGACCTTGCTGCACCGTTACTTCAGGCGGCAGGTGCACAACTGCCGGTACGCGTTGCAGCAGCTACAGAGCTGACAATAGCTTCTACTCAGGACGCGATACTTGTAACCGAGCTTAACACCCGTCTGTTGGCAGGGGAAGTGAAGTTGAAGCTGGCGTCCTGGTATGGAGATGATGCTGAAATCTGCTTCTTCCCACCATCACGGAAATCGGAAAGGATATATATTCGTATACCGCTTTGTGAGATGGACCGGCAGCCACATTATGATCATACGGCAGCGGTCTATCTGCCTGCGCTGTCGCTTGAACAACGTGAACGTTTTGATCTGTGGGATCTGTGCCGCGTGCTTCGTCGCTTGCGCGGTGAAGGTGGCTGTCCGTGGGATCGTGAGCAGACGCACGAGAGTTTGAGCAGGTATCTGATCGAAGAAGCATATGAGACTTCCGAAGCTGTGGCTTCCCAAGAGTGGGATCATGTAGCTGAAGAACTGGGTGATGTGCTGCTTCAGGTTCTTTTCCAGGCAGATATCGGTGCTCAGTATGGGACATTTGAGCTGAGTGACGTGACGACGGCGATTTGCAAGAAGATGATTGCGCGGCATCCACATGTGTTTGGAAGCGAACATTGTGATACGGCAGATGAAGTTGCTGATTCATGGGAAAAGCGCAAACAGCGTCAGCGTGGAAATGGCACTGCTTCAGCTATGCTGGGGGATGTCTCGGCGGGCTTGCCAGCTTTGCTGCGGGCGGAAAAGGTCATGAAAAAAGCTGAGGCTTTGGGTCTGGATATGAACGCTTTGCTGGCTGAAGAGCCGCTTGCGCCAATACTGCGCATGGTGCAGGAAATGCATCATGCGGGCGAATGCGCAGAGGAAAAGCTGCATTTAGCAACCGAAAAAATGGTAAAATGCGTAAAAAACGCTGAAAATGAGGCAAAAAAGGGCGGAAAATTGGCTGAAAGCTTGACAAACAGTGAAATAAACGTATACTTAAGGCGGAACAAATGATCCGCGCCCACATTTGGGCGATGGCAGGTATACTGCCAACAACAAAGGAGGAAAGAATTCATGAATAAAACTGAACTGATCGGCATCGTTGCTAAGAATGCCGGTATGACCCGCAAGGATGCCGAGAAGTCTGTCGGCGCTGCTATCGAAGCTGTTATCGCTGCGATGAAGGCTGGCGAGAAGGTACAGTTGGCTGGCTTTGGTAGCTTTGAAATCAAAGAGCATGCCGCCCGCAAAGCTCGCAATCCGCGTACTGGCGAAGAAATCGAAATCGCTGCTTCCAAGGCAATCGCTTTCAAAGCCGGCAAGAGCCTTAAAGAAGAAATCAATAAGTAATTTTTGAAACGGGGCACAGCCCCGTTTTATGATGAAAAGACTGCCGCGCACGGCAGATGAAAAGGGGCTGCAGGGCCCCTTTCATTTCATGCTTGGAGAGGATGAATATGGCGCATAATAAGCTGATCCTGATCGCTGATGACGAGGTTGGTATCCATGAATCGCTGCGGATATATCTGAGCCGTGATGGGTATGATACCTGCTCGGTATACAATGGCAGTGATGTGATGGATGCTTTTACGCGGCTGCGGCCGGATCTGGTCATCTTGGATATCATGATGCCTGGACGAAGTGGCACACAGGTGTGCAGTGATATTCGGGCAGTGAGCAATGTGCCTATTATTCTTCTGACAGCCCGCGGTGAAGAGACGGACCGCTTGCTTGGCTTTGCACTTGGAGCAGATGACTATGTTGTTAAGCCTTTCAGCCCGCGTGAGCTTGTATCACGCATCCAGGTAATTTTCCGCAGGCTGAATACGCTTGCGGCAGCTCCGGAAATGGGGCGTATCTCTGTAGGAAATACGGAGATCAATCTTGCACGTTATGAAGTAAGTGTAGCAGGTGAGCGCCTGGCTGTATCACCTAAGGAAGTTGAAATACTGCATTTGTTGGCGGCACACCTGGGACAGGTGTTTACACGCGAGCAGTTGCTTGATTCTATCTGGGGTTTTGATTTTGATGGTGATAGCCGTGTTGTGGATACATCTGTTAAACGCATTCGCAAAAAACTGCCGCCAGAAAGCAGTGTACAGCTGAAATCGGTATACGGCGTGGGTTATAAACTGGAGGAAAATACCGATGCGTAAGCTGAAGCGCTTTACTAAAACAATGTCAATCACGCTGGGCGTATGTCTGCTTCTGTTCGCTGTTACGTTGTATGCGGTATCCAGTGGACTTGCAAGGGCAGCATTACAGCGTCTTGCTGAAAATGAAGCGAATCAGGGCGTACAGGATGGACTGCGTCTGCTGGACAGGTATGGAATGGACAGCGAAGCGCTGGAGAAAGCTGTTAATCCGGAACTGAATCCGAGCGAGGTCTTTCTGGTGCTGCTGGACACGGAAGGGAATGTGCTTGCTGCTGCGGAACGTGCTGAGGCATATCTGGAACAGGCGGATATTGCTTCTCTGATAGGGGCTGTGTCGAAAACGAATGATACATATGTACGTGCGCAAAACGGCATACTGATCACTGCGAAACATGGCGATTCTGGGATTGCAATAGCCGGTAAGTCGCTGCGTGCAAGCATGAGGGCGGCGGTGGGTTTCCGATCACTGTTGCTACAGTATGCATTGCTGGCAGCGGCCGTGCTGGCAGTAGCATTGTTGCTTCTGACTGTGCGTATCGTGCAGCCGGTGGATACGCTCGTGAACGCAGCAGAGCGGTTAAGCGAGGGTGAGATGGTAGAGATCAGTGAGAAGCTGCCGGTGGAACTACGGCCGCTTGGGCGTGCTTTCAATCAGTCGTCACAGCGCTTGGCACGTTCTATGGGTGAACTGACACGTGAGCGCGATACGCTGTCACAGGTGCTGGAAGGATTGGATGAAGGCGTTCTGGCTGTGGACCGTTCAGGCGATGTGCTGCGGGAAAATCAGGCCGCCGTGCGGCTTTTAGGCGGACGCGGTTCTAAGGAATACGGGACCGTATTGGAATGCCTGCGCGGGACACCGGATCGGGAACCTTTACAGATACAGTTGGATGAACGTACACTGCTGATCTTGTTCCGGCCGCTGGCTGATGGAGCGCTGGCTGTGATGCGTGATGTGACAGAGGCAGAACGTCTGGAACGCACGCGGCGTGACTATGTTGCAAATGTATCACATGAGCTGCGTACTCCGCTGAGCAGTATGCGTGGCCTGACAGAAGCGCTGAGAGATGGGCTGGTGGAAAAAGAGGAAGAACGGCAGAGATATTACGGGATGCTGCTCAATGAAGTGATGAGGCTTTCGCGTCTGGTTAACGACCTGCTGGAACTGAGTAGTTTGCAGGCAAATCCGGCAGCATTTGAAACTGAAGAAGTGGATTTGACAGAGATATTGTATGAGCTTCATGGCCGTATGCAGCCATTGACAAAGAAAAAAGGCGAGGAGTTGGTTCTGGACGCAGAAGAGAATTTGCCGACAGTGATCACGAATGAGGATCGACTGCTGCAGATCCTGACAATTTTTCTGGACAATGCTGTTAAGTTTACACCTGCTGGGGGAACGGTAACATTGACAGCCGCGAGGGAAGGACGTTACGTACGCCTGTCTGTGCGTGACACCGGTACAGGCATGGATGCATATACAGTGAGGCATGCTTTTGACCGTTTCCATCAAGCAGATCCCAGCCATGGTGCAGCTGGCAGCGGTTTGGGTCTGGCGATTGCTCGTGAAATCGCACAACGTTTGAATCTGCATATTCTTGTTCATAGTGAGATCGGCCATGGAAGCGATTTTTCTTTCCTGCTGCGCACTTCTGAAAGCGTGCCGTTAGCTTGACAGGAGTTCCCTGCAGGCGTACACTATGCGCGGTTATCGCCCATCTGAGGAAAGCGAGGAACTGCGTTTATGCATCGACTGGAACTGCATTGTCATTCTGCTGAAGTCAGCGTTTGTTCCACCTGCCCTGCAGAACAGCTGATTGCTCAGTATAAAGCTGCCGGCTATAGCGGGATTGTGTCAACAAACCATATCAACCGCGGCACCTATCAGGCTATGGAGGAGTGGCCGTGGGAGAAAAAAGCGGAGCATTTTATTCGCGGCTGGGAAGCATTGAAAGCAGCCGCCGGGAATGATTTCGATGTTCTGTTAGGTTGCGAGATCAACTTGACGCCAATGGTATCGCTTACAAATGAGCAGGTAGAGCATGGATGGCAACGCTATATTCCTAATGATTATCTAATCTACGGCGTGACTGAGGATTGGCTGATCAAGACCGGCGATATGCGTTATATGACCATGGAAGAGCTAAGTCAGAGCGCACGTGATGCGGGTTTCCTGATTGTGCATGCGCATCCGTTCCGTGTAGGAACACGTGTGATGAATCCGGATCTGTATGATGGTTATGAAGTGTTCAACGGAAACCATAACCATAATTCTCATAATGAGTTAGCTTATGAGTGGGCACGGCAGAATGGCAAAATCATGACCAGCGGAAGTGACTTCCATAAGCCGAATGACCCGATTTGCAGTGGTATCGCAACCAATGAGCGAATCTGTGACAACAAGACATTGCTGCAGGTGTTGCACAGTGGAGATTATCGCCTGATTTGGAACGGAGAAATACGCTGATACGCAGCTGAATCGAATATAAAAAAGTGCAGATCTGAAAATGTAACAGATCTGCACTTTTTACTGTGTGGAGATAATCAGCTGTTTTCTGCTTTAAGACGACAAAGAAGACGCTGCCAGCGGACTCGCTGCACATCAACAAACTGCGGCTCCTGTGAAAATCGCAGCAGTTCTTTTGCGGTCAGCCAGCAGTAGTCTATGGTTTCATTTTCTTGCAACTGTATGGCGTCTTTGTCACCGGTATAATCGCAAAGATATCCTGCATGGATGCTGTGAGTCTCTGGAGAAATCAGCGTATGATGCAGGACGAGAGACTTTGCGTGGATGCCGGTTTCTTCCAGGAGCTCTCGGCATGCGCCATTATACCAGGTTTCGCCCTTTAAAATGCTGCCACCACAGCTCAGCTCCCAGCAACCGGGATAGGATGGCTTATTTAGATCACGGCGGGTCAGCAGCCAAGTGCCATCGTGGTGACGCACAGCGATTGTTGCAACCACATGCAGATAATTTGCAGGCAGCGGTTCTTCACGAACCAATGAACAGTTCAATTTGGCGCCAAGAGCGTCATATGCGTCCCAAAGTTCCACCGGGATTGCCTCCTTTTGCTTTTTCATCCGCCATTATAGCGCGGGGAAAAGGCATTTTCAAGCAAGAGTGAAAAAAGTGTGTTGTACATTTCAAATCGTGTTATACTGTATAAGAATAAGCGAAAGGACCGCTGAAAATGGAAAAGATCATTCTTGCTGCTCATCGCGGCGACCGTGCCCATGCGCCGGAAAATACATTGCCTGCATATAAAGCTGCGATTGCTCTGGGTGTGGATGGCCTGGAAGTGGACCTTCATACATCTTTGGATGGCGTGACATTTATGATGCATGATCATAGTTTCGATCGCACAACAAATGGCAGCGGGGCTACACACGAAAAGTGCTGGGAAGAAATCACCGCTCTGGATGCCGGTGCATGGTATGCACCGGAATTTGCAGGCACACGTGTGCCCACACTGGAGGATACACTGAAGTTGGCGGCAGATACGCCGGGATTATGGGTCAACTGGGAACTGAAAGACTATCCGGAAATAGTCGGTGAAGAAATGGCTTTTCGGACTGTGCGGCAGACAATAGAAGGTCTTTTCCGTTATCATTTGGAAGAACGGAGCATGTTAAATAGCTTTTCCAGCCCGGTGTTGGAATATGCGGCACATCTCAGCCAGGGGAAGATTCAGATTCACGGGCAGGGTGTAGGCAGTACCAGCAAAATGCGCGGACCGGTAACACGCGATATCACTGAATACTGGGACTGGGCTTGCGTGTATCCGATTGAAAAAGGGACATATCCGGATGAAAAAGAATACGCTGAATGCCTGGCTTTAGGCATAAAGCCGTGTATTTGTCTACCGGATACCGAGGAAATCATGAGCAGGCAGATTCAGCTGGGATGCTTGATGTTTACAAGCAATGATCCGAAGGAAGCAATAAGGATCCTGAAAAAGCTTGGTAAGCGCTGAGAAAAGTCGCTCTGCTTGCTATTGAGCAGGAATTAATGTATAATTAATTGGTTAGAATTAGTTTTCAGACAAAGGAGGTCTAGCCCGATGAAACTAGTGATTGCTATTATTCAGGACGAGGATTCTTCGCGTGTGATCTCCGCGCTTATGAACGACGGCTACAGTGTGACAAAGCTGGCGACGACAGGTGGTTTTCTGCGTGCTGGCAATACTACGCTGTTAGCTGGCGTAGAGGATGATCGATTGGCAGGCTGCCTAAGCATTATTGAAAAACTGTGCAAAAGCCGCCGTCAGATGACAGCCTCGCCCATGGCCGGAGGAATAGCCGGTGTTTATGCGCAGATGCCTATTGAAGTTACGGTAGGTGGCGCGACAGTCTTTGTTTTGGATGTAGAACAGTTCCACAAGTATTGATTTTCTGAATGAACGAAGAAGAAGGAGCGGGCTTTGGTATCGCTGGATGATTTTGCTGCACAGAGCGAAGGCCTGGCCACGCTGATTGAAGATGTGCGCAGCGGACGAGTGTCCCATGCGGTGCTGCTGACCGGGACGGTTGGAACGGGAAAGCGCACCCTCGCCCGCTTATTGGCTTGTTATTTTTTATGTACAAGCAGTACACAGAGACCGTGCATGCAGTGCAAAGGCTGCCGGCGCGTGATGAACGGTACACATCCTGATCTGCTGATGCCTACTTGCAGTGAAAAAGAACGTTCTGTCAAAGTGGAGCACCTGCGCGAAATCATTCATGCTTTGTCCATGCATTCTGTTGAAGGCGGCGAACGCGTAGTGTTACTGGAAAATGCGCAGCGCATGACAGTTCAGGCGCAGAATGCATTGCTTAAATCCCTGGAGGAGCCTGATGGCGCTACTCGTTTTCTGCTCACAGCTTCAGGTGATGTGGGATTACTGCCCACTGTACGCTCCCGATGCCGCACAGCACGGCTGCCATTGTGGCCAACAAAGCAGGTGGCGGATGAACTGATCCGCCGGGGCACAAAGCCGGAGCAGGCGCGGGAAATTGCGGTGCTCAGTGGCGGCAGTATCGGTACTGCGCTGGCTATGCTTGAGGATAACGACCTGATGCGTGTACGGACCCTGTGCGAGGAGACCTTCTTTTCTCTTTCTTCTGTACGGGATGTACCCGAGGCCGCCGTTAAATTGCGTGAGTGCCGGGACGATGCTGATGCGTTGTTGGATGTTTTTGAGCAGCGCGTACGCGAATATCTGCTGTATTCCATGAAAGCCGGATCGGAACCGGCGGCTGTTTCGCAAACACGCTGTCATGAAATTTGGCTACGTGCAGAACCTGTGCATCTGGAACATGTACTTTCTGCCGTGCTGGATGCGCGTCGCTATCGCACAGCTAACGTGTCATTGCAGGCTGTGGTCGAGAAACTATTGTATACAACTGCGGAGGAAATAAATTAATGGCAACTGTAATTGGCGTGCGTTTTCATAACGCAGGCAAACTGTATTATTTTGATCCGGGCAGGCTATGGCCTTCAGCGGGCGATGCGGTGATCGTGGAAACGGCACGAGGCCTGGAATACGGTGAAGTGGTAACCGGCGTGACAGAAGTGGCAGATGAACAAATCGTGCCGCCGTTGCGTCCCGTTGTACGCATTGCTACCGCAGAAGATGCACGTCGGCGTGCGGAAAACCGTGTCAAGGAAAAGGAAGCATACGCTGTCTGCCAGACTAAGATCCAGGAGCATAATCTGGAAATGAAGCTGGTCAGCGTGGAATATACCATTGATGGAAGCAAAATCCTGTTCTATTTTACCGCGAATGGGCGCGTGGACTTCCGTGCATTGGTGAAGGACCTGGCAGCGATATTTAAAACGAGGATCGAGCTTAAGCAGATCGGCGTACGTGACGAAGCCAAGATGATGGGGGGACTGGGCCTCTGTGGCCGCCCAGTATGCTGTTCCCAGTTTCTCGGTGATTTTCAGCCTGTATCCATCAAAATGGCAAAAGAACAGAATCTGTCACTGAATCCTACCAAAATCAGTGGTGTGTGTGGCCGCTTGATGTGTTGCCTGAAATATGAGCAGGATCATTATGAAGCGACACGCAAGCGTATGCCACGCGTAGGCCGTGATGTGATCACACCTGATGGGATTGGTACGGTCCAGGAGATCAACGTTCTGAAAGAAACGGTCCGTGTTCGCATTACCAAGGGCGACAGCAATGAAGTGAATGACTACGCACTGGCAGATATCCAGCGTATCGGTGGCGGACATAAGCCTGCAGAGACGGAACCGCAGGAACCGGACATAACGGTTGATGATGAGAACGAAGTTGATGAGGAGTTCATTGAGACGCTTGAGAACGAAGTCGGGGGCGTCGGTTCAGAGATTGAAGAGGAAGAATAAGGCGGAAATCCGCCGTTGAGAAGGGGAAAGCATCATGAGTACCAGCCGCAAGGATGAGATCATCCGCTTGCAGAACGAGATTATCCAATCGATGGCAAAACGCAACCTGCAATCGGTTTATAACGACTTTTTTCCTGTTTCCAGACTGGAACCACAGGACAAAAAGCCGTCTTCGCTCAGCCCGAGCGATGAAATACTGAACAATGCCGCTGCACCGGATGCGACTGCAAAATCAGATGGTAATGGTAAAACGACCACTGATGCCAAAGCGGCTGAAATGCCGAAAGAGAACATAGATGACCTGCTTAAAGAACTGAACAGCTATATTGGTCTGAATACCGTGAAGGAAGAAGTGGACATGCTGGTGCACTGGATTCAGATCGAGCAGCTGCGCAAAGAACATGGTTTGCCGCAGAGTGATTTGTCTCTACATATGGTATTCAGCGGAAACCCCGGAACAGGCAAGACGACAATAGCTCGTTTCCTGTCTCGCATCTTTCATTCGCTGGGCATTCTCAGCAAGGGCCAGCTGGTGGAAGTGGACCGTGGTGATCTTGTAGCAGGGTATGTAGGCCAGACTGCAATCAAGACCAAAGATGCAATCAAAAAGGCCATGGGTGGTGTTCTGTTTATCGATGAAGCATATTCTCTGACCAACCGCGGAGAAAATGATTACGGCGCTGAAGCGGTAGATACACTGCTTAAAGCAATGGAAGATCACCGTGATGACCTGATTGTTATTGTGGCTGGATATATCGAGCCGATGCAGAAGTTCCTGCACAGTAATCCGGGCTTGGAAAGCCGTTTCAACCGCTTTATCGATTTCCCCGATTATACGCTGGATGAGCTGATGGGAATCTTCGACATGCGCATGGAAAAGGCTGGTTATACGATGGATGATGAGGCGCGGGCTGCATTGCGTGAGATCATCGATGTTGAACGTCTGGATGTGAAAGGCTTCGGCAATGCACGCGGCGTGCGTAATCTTTTTGAAACGATCATAGCGCGTCAGGCTGACCGCCTTGGGGAAACTGAAGGTGAGATCACTCGCGAGATGCTGATGCTCCTGAATGTGGAAGATGTTACAGGCGTGCGCAAATCACCCGAAGAACCGAAAACAGAGAAGGAAAAACCCGAAGAGGAAACCGCCGAAGAAGTGTCGGCACCGATCGAAAATTGACGCACATTATCATATCTGGTACAATGAATATAGTGACCCGCCCGTAAGGGTAAAATAAAAAAACAAAATCGGAGGAAAGACAAATGAAGAAACTCGTAGCGCTGCTGGCAGCTCTGCTGCTGGTCGTATCCTGCGCCGGTGTTGCCATGGCTGAGGATGAGATCACCCTAGATGTGATCATCTGCCAGTACGGCAACAACACCGAAAACTGGTTCCTAGGTACCGGTATGAACGGCACAAGCTTTGTAAACAAGTTTGAGACTGAGAATCCGGGCATCAAGCTGAACCTGGAAGTTGTTTCCTGGGACGATGTACGTTCTGAAGTTTCTACCCGCATCACTAACAACAAGCAGCCTGATATCCTGAATATCGACTGGTTCTCTGGCTATCAGGGCGATGGCCTGCTGATGCCTGTCAAGGATTACTGCCCGGAAGAACTGTTCAATGATTTCTTCCCCTCTTTCATTGCTGAGTCTGTTGTTGATGACACTGTGTGGGCGGTGCCGGACCTGGCTTCTGCTCGTGCTCTGTATTACAATGTGGACATTCTGGCCGAAGCTGGTGTTGAGAAGGTTCCCGAGACCTGGGCTGAGCTGGAAGATGCCTGCCAGGCCATCAAGGACTTCTATAATGGCGAAGTCTATGGCTGGGGTCTTGATATGACTACTGATGAAGGCCAGGCTGCGTTCTCTTACTATGTTTGGAACAATGACGGTGGCTTCCTGGATGATGAAGGCAATATCGCCATCAATAGCGAAAAGAACGTGGAAGCCATTGAGTTTGCTATCGGCTTGTACAAGAATGGATACACCAACCCCAACCCCGCCACCCAGACCCGCTATGATCTGCAGGATATGTTTGGTGCAGGCAAGCTGGCGATGGTAATCGCTCCTAACAACCTGCCTTCCTACCTGGCTGAGAAAGGTTATACTGACGTTCATTACAATACCGCCGCTCTGCCCACCAATGAAGGTGCTAAGCCCGGTGCTACCGGTGTTATGGACCGTATCATGGCTTTCAAGGATACCACCTTGTCTGAGGAAGAGAATGCCAAGCGCAACGAAGCTATCGGCAAGTTCCTGACGTTCTTCTATACTCCTGAGAACTATGTTGGCTGGGTCAGCATGGAAGGCTTCCTGCCCGCTGTGAACTCCGCGGTTGAAGCACTGGTTGCTTCTGACGAGAGCTTTGCTGGCTGGCTGAAGGTACTGGACAGCTGCCAGTTCTATCCGACTGCAAACGAAAAGTGGGATGCCATGCGTGTTGGCGTCATCAATGTTGAGCAGAATGCTCTGATCGGCGGCGATGTGAAGACGCTGCTGGACGAGCTGCAGGCCGAACTGACCAAGTAATCCATTTTGAAAAGGGGCCGGTATTTGCCGGCCCCTTTTCGGCACGAAAGGAACTTTTTTATGAACACGATCCTCATACGGCATAAATGGGAGCCTTATCTGTGGCTTTTGCCCAGCCTGCTGCTGATGACGGTGTTTGTCGTATTTCCTATATTGATTGTATTTCGCATGTCCTTCAGCGAAATCAGCCGTTCCGGTGTTATGGGTGGTTTTGCCGGATTTAAAAACTTTATCGATGCCGTGAACGATAAAGCCTTCGGGACGGTCATGAAGAACACTGCTGTATGGGTAGTGAGCGTTGTGGGACTGTCTACCTTGTTTGGCTTTATTGTTGCAATGGTGCTGAATGCGGATTTTCATGGACGTAAGATTGCCCGCTCCATTGTTGTTTTTCCATGGGCAACTTCGCTGGTCATCCAGGCATCGGTGTGGAATTATATTATCAAATATGAATATGGCAATCTGAATAATGTACTACTCAATCTTGGCATACTAAAAAATGCTGTCAACTGGCGCACTACCTATCAGATTGAATTTGCGTGGGAGTGTGGAGTCGGCATTTTTGTTACTATTCCGTTTGTGACTTTCTGTGTGCTGGCAGGATTGCAGTCAATCGATGCTGCATATTATGAGGCAGCAACTGTAGATGGGGCTGGCTTTTGGAAGAAGCTACGTCATGTCACGCTGCCTCTTGTGCGTCCGAGCCTAACTGTCAGTACTGTTTTGAATATCATTTATGTTTTCAACTCATTCCCCATTGTATATACAATTACTAAAGGCGCTCCCGCAAACAAGACGGATACGCTGATTACGCTGCTGTATATGCGTGCATTCTATGACCAAAAGAAAGGCGCGGCTACAGCAATGTCTGTAATCGGATTTGTGATTTTGTGCATAGCGGCCGGACTGTATATGGTCATATCCATGCGAGGGGAGGAAGAACTGTGAAAAAGCAGATCCCTGAAGCGGCGCCTAAAAACCGGAAAACAGGTTTGATACTGGTGCTGACAGCATTGGCCTTGACCATAATGCTCTTTTCAATGCCGATTTTCCGTACAGATACGGTGCTGTTTAGCAAGAAATCAGCAAATACATTTGTTGGAGATGAAAAATACCAGAGCGTACGTGCAGAGGTAGAACAGGCGGCTGCTCAGTATGCTGGATTTAATAAGACAGAAGTCCGTGAAGATGTAACACTGCGCACTAAGTCAGACGGAAGCCAGTCCAGTATGGTGACTTTCAGTGTGACTTCGCAGGGATGGAATAATGCCTGGCAGATCATCACAAGTGGCCTGCCTTCGGGTTCTATCCTGGCAATACTTCTTGTCTGTGTATTGATTTCTTTCTTGGCAGGCTTTCTGGGACGGAGCAGAATAAGCGGCGGTGTTGCTGTTGCTTTCGCTTTGTGCACGCTACTGCTTGTTCCGGCTTTTGCCATGTTGAATACGCGTATTTTCAGCCGTAGTATCGGAACGGTTCTGAGCGGAGCACGCGAGGCGGATATTAGCGCACTTCTTGCATCTGCCGATCGGCTACTGTATGGCGAAAAAGCTGGTGAGGATGTAGCGAAGCTCCTTGGCGGGATGACATATAATTATACATTTGCACTGTGGGGTTTGCTTCCTGCTGGAATGCTGCTTCTTTGTGGAGTGCTGCTGATGCAGAACGCACGTCTGGGGTCAACGCTGGCACGTGGGGCTTTGTATTGCTTTGTCATTGCGCTGTGCATCGTTATTCTCTATCCTTATTATGTTATGTTCATAACTGGCTTGCGCAGTATTGCGGAAACAAATGACATGTATTTTCTGCATATGCTGCCAGTGAAATGGGTGTGGAGCAACTTCTATGATATCGTGCAACGCGGTGTGCTACGCTATTTGGGCAACAGCCTGCTGTTATCCAGCGGTGCCACGCTGATTGGCCTGGTATGTGGTATCCCTGCTGCCTACGCTATGGCGCGCATGAGATTTCGTGGGAAGAAAGCTTTCCTTGGATTTGTGATCATGAGCCAGATGTTTTCACCGGTTGTGCTGCTGGTCGGAATCGCCCGCCTGATGAGTGCCCTGAAACTGAATGATACTGTGGCAGGACTTATGCTGATCAATGCCGCTTTCAATCAGGCATTTGCCATCTGGCTATTGCGCGGCACATTTGTATCTATTTCTTCGGAAATGGAACAGGCTGCTTGTATTGATGGATGTAATGTCTTTGGCGCCCTTACGCGTGTGCTTCTGCCGATGGCTGCACCGGGTATTGTGACAACGCTTATTTTCGTGTTCATTAACGCATGGAACGAGTATACGATTTCTACAGTCCTGATCTCTACTTCGTCTAGACGTCCGATTACGGTGGGTATTACTCAGTTTTCGTCTTTTAATATGATTGAATGGCAATACCTGTTTGCATCTGCGCTGCTGGCAACAATTCCTGTGGTTATTCTCTTCCTGTGCATAGAAAAGCACTTGGTAACTGGTTTAACCAGCGGTGGCGTCAAAGGATAAAGCATACAAATGGAAAGGGCCATCGGAAAGCGATCCGATGGCCTTTTTACTTGAATTATTCAGCTTCTTATGCTGTGACAGCTTCTTTGCCCTTATCTTTTCGTATGACGATGAAATAATAGATTACGACCAGAATTGCTGAACAAGTCCATCCGAAGGGATAGCCATAGTATACAAATTGTACATTGTGATCGATGCTCATGGTGATGGCCAGGAAAATCTGGCGCATGACTACCATGCCGGCGATGGAGAAGAACATGACTGCACGGGAACGACCAAATCCGCGTACAGCGCCGGATAATACATTGTTTATCAGATGTACAGAGTAGAAAGGCGCCATGACTCGCACCATGCCGACACCAAAGATGATGGCAGCTGCATCGGTGGTGAACAGCTCGATGACCTCCGGCGCAAAGATGAATACAGGAATTCCAATCACAATCAGAATCGCAGCACCTCCTAGAAGACAGGTGCGAATACAGCTGAAAGCGCGGTCGCGTTTTCCGGCACCAAGATTCTGACTTACAAATGTTGTTGTAGACCAGTTCAGGGATTGGCTGATCATCATCAGGAATTTATCTACTTTCTTGGCGGCGCCAATACCGGCCATAGCAGCAGAACCGAAACTGTTGACATAGCGTTGCACGAAAAGATTAGAACTGGAGACGATGGCAGATTGAATGGCAGAAGGCAGCCCCAAATCGATGACTTCTCCAAGGATTTTTCTGTCTATCTTCAGATCTTTCAATACAAGACGGTAAACATCTTGAGTGCCTATCAGCCGGCGAAGGACCAGTGCAACACTGCAAAGTTGCGAGATAACTGTAGCGATAGCTACACCCAGCACGTCGAGATGCAGGACGACAACAAAGAAGAGATTCAACAAAACATTGATGATGCTGGAAATAACAAGATAAATGAAAGGACTGCGGGAGTCACCCACTGCACGCAGCACCCCAGCGCCTACATTATACAGCGAGAGGAAGAGCATTCCGACAAAGTATACGCGTAGATAGCTTTCGGCCTGAGCATATACATCATCCGGACACTTAACCAGCCGCAGCAAAGCTGGGGTCAGTACTATCCCGACAGTCATCATAATCAGTCCTAGAATCACGCAGAAGGTCACAGCAGTGTGTATGGATTTGTGAAGCAGTTCTTCGTTCTTAGCACCAAAATAGCGTGAGAACAGTACACCTGAGCCGGCAGCAAGACCATTAAAAAACCCCACCAGCAGGATCGAAATATCTCCGCAGGAACTGACAGCTGCCAATGCTGTAGTGCCTACGAAACGTCCTACAATGATGGAATCGACACTGTTGTATAGGTTTTGGAACAATTGGCTTAGCAGAAGCGGTAATGCAAATATGGCAATCAAACGCGGAATACTG
>JAFYDF010000088.1 GCA_017544935.1 Clostridia bacterium | reverse complement strand
CACATTGCCGCGGCCGTTAAAGAAAAGAATACCGCCGACAACCAGGCCTATGACTACCACTGCGATCAGGACGATCAGCGCCCAGGGAGTCTTTTTCTTCTGCGGCTTTTTCGCATATGGATTGACCTTTTTCTGCTTGCTCTTACTCACGGTTTCCTCCTTGACAGCCATTTGCACGGCTGATTATAATGATATGTTGTCAGACCGGTTTTCCGGCATGAACTGCCTGTTTATTGTACGTCATTGCGGGAAAGAGCGCAAGCGCTTTTTCAGGGAGGAGAGCCTGCCCATGCGGCATATCTTTATCGTTAATCCGCACTCCGGACCCAAGGATATCACAGAAACACTGCGCGCACAGCTGGATACGCTGAAGGTCAGTGATCCCATTGAAGTTTATATCACCACCGGTCCAGGCGATGCCACACGCGAAGTGCGCCGCCGTTGCGATGAAACGCAGGAAGAGCTCCGCTTCTATGCCTGCGGCGGAGACGGGACACTCAACGAGGTCGTCAATGGTGCTGTCGGCTGTGAGCTTGCTGCAGTAGCCAGCTATCCCTGCGGAAGTGGTAATGACTTTGTCAAGTATTTCGGCGGCAAACGTTTCTTCCTGGACCTGGAAGCTCAGATGAAGGGTGAAGTGCATCCCATTGACCTGATCCGTGTCAATGACCGGTACTCAGTCAATGTGGTTAATCTGGGCTTTGAAGCCAAAGCAGCTGCGCGCATGGTCAGCTTCCGCAGGTTCCCGCTGCTGCGCGGACAGCGTTCCTATTATGCAGCCGTAGTCGCAACGCTGATCGACGGCATGAAAAACCGCTGCAAGATCACGGCTGACGGTGAAACAGTATGGAACGGTCCCATGCTCCTGTCGTCCGCTGCCAACGGCGAATATGTGGGCGGTTCCTTCCGCTGTGCACCGCGTGCGCTGGTAAATGACGGACTGCTGGACATGCTGGTAGTTTCCCCCATCAGCATCCTGCGCTTTGCAAAGATGATTGGAATGTACCAGCGGGGAGAGCACCTGGATGCGCCTGAAATGAAAGACTGCATGCATTACTACCGGGTACGTAAGATTGAATATGAGGCAGCCAAACCGTTTATGATCTGTCTGGATGGCGAGATCCTACAGGGCAGTCATTTCACTGTCAGTATAGAGCCTCAGGCACTGCGCTTTGTTGTACCTGCCGGTGCAGAGCATACCGGTCTGGGTGTTGATATCGAGGCGGAAAAAGCATGATGGATCACAAGCGTGTTACATGCGCGGTCATGATCCGTGATGGCCGTGTGCTGCTCGCACGGCGCTCCCCCGGTCAGAAGAACGCAGGGCTTTGGGAGTTTCCCGGCGGCAAGGTCGAGAAGGGTGAAACAGATGCAGAATGCCTCGCGCGCGAGATCCGCGAGGAGTTCGGAGTGAATGGCACCGTCGGAGCGCATGTATGCGACTCACACTGCATCTACGAGGAATACGGCTTTGAGATCACGCTCTGTGCGTATCTCTTCACACCTGAAAGCGAGCAGTTTGATCTGCAGGTGCACGACGCCGTTGACTGGTATGACAGCGTGGCGCTGAAACAAGCAGCGCTCTCACCGGCAGACCTTCCAATTGCCGAAGCGGTCATCCCACTGTTGAAATAATGTTATAAGCAATAGAAAAAGGACTTCTCTTTATAGCAGACAGCTATCGGAGAAGTCCTGTTTATTTGTGAAGATTATGCT
>JAFYDF010000087.1 GCA_017544935.1 Clostridia bacterium | reverse complement strand
GTGATCGGCACGGCGAGCTGCTTTGGCAACACGCTGCGCTGTTTTGCGGTAGACCATTCACATCAGGGCGAAGGCCTTCTCAATGAGATCCTCTCCCACCTCATGGAAGTTGAAGCAGTGCGTGGGAACACCCACCTGTTCCTGTATACGAAGCCATCCACAAGCAAGTTCTTCAACGACCTTGGCTTCTTTGAGATCGCACGCGTTCCGGGCAAGCTCGTATTCATGGAAAACCGCCGCAGCGGTTTCGCGAGCTATCTCGCCGCGCTGGCACCTACAGCACGTGCTGAGGGCGTATCCGCCGCTATCGTCATGAATGCGAACCCGTTCACACTCGGACATCAGTACCTGGTAGAGACAGCAGCCGCGCAGTGTGATACCCTGCACCTGTTCGTTGTCAGTGAGGACGCGAGTCTCGTGCCCGCCTCTGTGCGCAAGCAGTTGGTCGCGCAAGGCGTGGCGCATCTTCCCAATGTCATCCTGCATGACTGCGGCCCGTACATGATTTCGAGCGCAACGTTCCCCAGCTATTTTCTCAAGGATTCTGAGACAGTCATCGAGAGCCAGGCCCGGCTTGACCTGCAGACCTTCCTGCAGATCGCAAAGAAGTTGAATCTCAGTGCACGCTATGTAGGTGAAGAGCCGACCAGTCAGGTGACCGGGATCTATAATCATGTCATGCTTGAGGAACTGACCAACGCGGGCATTGCCTGCCATATCATTCCCCGCAAGGAACTGAACGGCAAGGCTATTAGCGCCTCAACTGCACGCAAGTGTCTGCAACAGGGTGATCTCGAAGGTTTCCGCAGTCTTGTGCCCGAAAGCACCTGGCAGTGGTTCATGAGTCCTGAGGCTGTACCGGTCGTCAAGCGTATCCAGAGTGAAAAAGACGTCGTGCATTACTGATTCTGTTATATAAAGGAGAAAACACGGTGGAGAATTGGCTTTTTCTGTTGCTCTCGCTGGCCATCGGCACAGCTGGCGGCATTCTGCTGTTTAAGCTGAAGTTCCCCGCTGGAATGATCATGGGCGCGATGATTGCAGTCGCCGCTGCAAACATCTTCACAGGGAAGATGTATCTGCCATCGCCCATGCGCACCATGACACAGGTTTTGGCCGGCGGATATATTGCGAGCACGGTCACAAAAGAAGATCTCAGGCGTTTCCCAAGACTTATCAAGCCGTACCTGCTGGTCATGATATCTTATTTGCTGCTCAATCTTATTTGTGGCGTCATCATCCGCCTGATCACTCCAAGTGTTTCACTGCTGACTGCACTGTTCTGCTGTGTGCCAGGCGGTATGACAGATATCCCGATCATTGCCGTGGAAATGGGTGCTGACGTGACCAAGGTCGCAGCCATGCAGTTTGTCAGGCTTGTAATCGGATTCGCGGTCTTCCCCTCCCTGATATCTGTTTTCATTAAGAAGAACCCCGGAGTAAAGTCAGAAGGCGCCAAGCGTCAGAAAGCAAAAGGCAGTGTACAGGATCTGCTTATCACGCTGGCTATTGCCGCGGCTGCCGGCATTCTCGGCAAGATGACCGGTATTCCTGCCGGCACGATCCTCTTTTCCGTCATCGCCGTGATTATATACAAATTTCTCGGCGGGCGTACATATATCCCGGTCTGGATTCGCAGGATCGCTCAGGTCCTGACTGGCGTATATATCGGAACCTGCTTTACACGGCAGAACGTGGCAGAGCTTACGGTCATGTGGCCGGCTGCGATCGTGCTGGTCATCGGTTTCAGTCTGAACTGCTTTGTTATGGGCATTGTCAGTTCAAAGCTCACCAGTCTGAACCGGGCAGAGGCTATGCTTGCGTCTACGCCTGCCGGTGCTTCGGACATGGCGCTGATCTCGGCTGACTTGGGCATCACGAATCCCGAAGTCAGTGTCATTCACGTGATGCGCCTGATCGGTGTCGTCATCTTCTTCCCGCATATCATTTCACTGTTCGTCCGTCTGTTCGGCGGAATACTGTAAAAGAGGTCCTGCATATGATGAACATCATTGATGCCGTCAAAAACTTCGACGGGCAGCGGAACCGCTGCCGCAACCTGTACCTGGCATTCGGTATCGGCGCCGTCGCAATCCTCGCGCTTATGGGGCTTACGGGGATCAAATTCGCATTCATCATAATCCCGCTGATCCTGATCGTGTACTATGTGATCATCAAGCCCACGTTCACACAATATGCGCGAAAATGGCAGGAATACTGCGTGCAGCGCTTTATGGAGATGTTTGAACCTGTCACTTTCAGTTACCGTGCCAAGGCGGATGAGATTCCGCTGCTGAAAGAGCATCTGCTCATGCCCGAACCGACCAAGGGAAAGCTTCTTGCCCGCTGTCTGGCAACTGGTCGCTGCTCCGGGATCAAAGCGACTGCGCTCGACGCGACCGTGCCCGTGAACCGCGGCGGAAGGACGACCTTTGTAAGCGGTTGCTGGCTTGGCCAAACATTTGAAAGCACAGTGCCCGAAACTATTTATGCGGTGAAGGGCGAAATGATCTATAACGGTGAATACGAACGCTGGCTCGACGAGCAGGGATTCAAAAGCTGTACTGTATCCACGGAGCTGCCGGAAGGCGTGGTCCTCTACAGCGCATCAGGCAATGCTGAACTGTCAGAAGACGCGTTTACGCTCCTGGACCGGCTGATGCGGGACACCTCGTACACAGCAGTAGTCAAGTTCTCCCGCGATGGCTTATTCATGTTTCTCCCGCACCGCCTGCTGATCCATCAGCC
>JAFYDF010000086.1 GCA_017544935.1 Clostridia bacterium | reverse complement strand
GTGTATAATTGTATACAGTTACCGGAAGTGGAAAGTGAGGCTGATCCTGATGGATCGGGAGCAATACATAGAAGAACACCTGAAAACCAAGGTTGCAAACAGCTGTGATGTGCTGGTATGCGGCGGCGGCGTTGCAGGCATTGCCGCTGCACTGGCTGCTGCGCGGCAGGGCAAAAAGGTGATCCTGCTTGAGCGTGAATATATCCTAGGCGGTCTCGGGACAGCAGGACTCGTTACCATTTATCTGCCTCTCTGCGACGGAAAAGGCCGTCAGGTGAGTTATGGCATTGCCGAGGAACTGCTGCGCCTGTCTGTCAGTATGGGACATGAAAACGATTCGCGTTATGCGGCGAACTGGCTGGAATCAGATGACCCGGCCAGGCGCACCGAACATGATCCGCGCTATGAAGTGCAGTATAATCCGCATCTGTTCGCAATGCTTACCGAACAGCTCCTGCTCTCGGAAGGCGTGCATATACTGTATGGTACTGTCGCCGTCGCTGTCACTCAAGCCCAAAGCCGCATTGAAACAGTTATTATTGAGAACAAGTCAGGCCGCAGCGCGATATGCTGTGGAACAGTCGTAGACGCATCGGGCGATTGCGATGTCGCGCATTTTGCCGGTGCACCTACTTCCATGTATGCACGCGGAAATATCCTGGCAGCCTGGTATTACAGTCTGGGAGAAGCAGGTTATCAGCTGCGCCTTCTTGGTCTGGCAGAGAATCCCAAGAAAGGCTCGGCTGAGGGTTTTCTGAGCTCGCAACGCTTCAGCGGAGTAAACGGGGAAGATAATTCCGTTTTCATGCAAATGTCGCATGAAGCAATATTGAACGAGATCCGTTCGAAACGACAGACAGACCCGGATCTGATTCCTGTCACCCTCTCCTCGATCCCGCAGCTGCGCATGACACGGAGGCTGATTGGCGTAACGGAAATATCAGACGCAGACGAGCATCAGTTCCAGCCGCATTCCATCGGAATGGTATCCAACTGGCGTAAGCGTGGGCCGGTGTATGAGGTACCATTCGAATCTCTCTACTGCAATGAGATCAGAAACCTGATCACAGCCGGCCGCTGCATCTCTTGCACGGATGACATGTGGGATATTCTGCGCGTTATCCCCTGCTGCGCGGTCACCGGTCAGGCAGCTGGTACAGCAGCAGCTATGTTTGATAATTTCTCCAATGCAGATATAAATGCGTTGCAGGCGGCACTTGTACATGACGGTGTGGTTCTGCATGAGAAGGATCTATAAACCGGCACACACAAACCACATAGAAGGAGTGGTCATAATGGCAGCAAACATTGATAACAGGATAGAAGGGAATCAGCTGGTTATATCCCTGTCCGGCAGGATCGACTCATCAAATGCCGCTGAAGTGAGCGGACAGATTTTGTCAGCCATTCAAGCACATCCTGATCTTTCCTGGATTCTGGATGCAGATAGGCTGGATTATGTTTCCAGTGCCGGCCTGAGAATCTTTCTGTCGCTGAGCAAGAAATCCCCGTCACGCGTGATTCTTCGCAATGTTTCCTCTCTGATCTATGAGACACTTTCAATAACAGGCTTTACTGAGATTCTGGATGTAAAGAAGCAACTGCGCTCCATAAGTGTGGATGGCTGTCCCGAAATCGGACGCGGAGCCATCGGCACTGTATATCGTCTGGATGCAGATACCATTGTAAAAGTCTATCAGATTCCTGACTGCCTGCCCATGATTGAAAATGAGCAGAAGCGTGCAAAGCAGGCCTTTATCCGCGGCATTCCAACAGCCATTTCATATGATATAGTGCGTGTCGGGGACAAGTATGGTTCCGTGTTTGAAATGGTAAAAGCCGAGAACTGCAACGACAGGCTAATTAAAGATCCGGATCATAAGGATGATATCATTCAGCAGTACGTAAAGCTGGTCAAAGCAGTCCATGCAGTAGAAATGAAGCCGGGAGAACTTCCTGACGCACGTGAGATCTATAACGGATACTTGGATGATATTGCCGGGATCATGCCCAAAGACATGGTCAGACGGCTGCTGAGTCTGCTTGAGGCTATGCCTGAAGATCTGCATACCGTTCACGGTGATATCCAGATGAAAAATGTGATGCTCTCCGAATCTGAGCCGCTGTTCATCGATATGGAATCGCTTTGCACAGGCAATCCAGTCTTTGATTTTGCAGGACTATGGGTAGCATACTGTGCCTTTAATCTAGAAGAGCCCACCAATTCCATGGATTTCTTCGGGGTCGACAGTGAAACCAGTTTCGGCATCTATCACAAAGTCCTCGCCCTGTATCTGGGCGATGTTTCTGATGATAAACTCCGGCAGGCTGAAGAGAGAATAATGGTCCTTGGTTACATACGCTTTCTCTATCTGCTCTCTGTACTACACCTCGGGAAACCCGAACTCATGGATATCCGGATCCGGCATGCCCTGGATTCCCTCGAACAGCTGCTTCAGCGTGTAGACCAGTTATGCATTTAATACTTAAGGAGCATATCCATGATAACAGTCGCAGAAATTGACAGAAACCACAAAGCTGATATCCGCATTCCCAATGAGCCCTTTTCCCTGTTTGGACGCATTATTCCCTCATATCAAAATGGCAAATGGGAATATCAGCTTGTTCGTTATGCGCCTGAGGATGTTTCGGAAATGTGCTTCCCGGATGAGAACTATGATTTTGATTCAATGCAGGACTGCGTGTTTCTTGGTGCATACGATAACGAAGCTTGCATCGGGCTGGCCATCCTGCAGCCGGGGGCTTTCAGGTATATGCACCTTTATGACCTGAAGGTAGCCAGGAAATACCGTCGGCAGAACGTTGGCAGAATGCTGATAAGCAAAGCCAGGGAAGCTGCAGCACAGCGTGGATACTGTGGAATCTATCTGGAATGCCAGGACAATAATCCCGGCGCGTTCCTGTTTTATCTGAATTCCGGATTCTATATCGGAGGCTTGGATACGAATGTCTACCGGCATACAAGCCAGGAAGGAAAAGCGGATATCCTGCTATACTGCGAAACTGACCAGCAGCCCTGAAGCAATAGGAACTGATTTTTTTCCAATCAAACAGGCGTGGCATCCAGTCACGCCTGCTTTGTTTTTTATTCGGTTTTTACCATACTCCATGGTTGATCAGATAGTTCTTGGAATGCAGCAGTGCACTGGACTCCTTGACTTCGATCACAGCAGTACAGTCTTTCTCATCCGCCATTTTCAGGTACCGGAGCGTGTCAAGCCCGCCCTCTCCAAGTGCAAGATGGTTTGCCTTCAGACTGCAGTCATGGATATGGAAGTGGCGCAGCCTGTCGGCATGGGCAAGGATAAACTTCTCATCTTCTCCCCCTGCCTTGAAGCTGTGACCGATATCGAACGTCAAGGCAAAACGCGGGCTTTTAAGCAGTTCCTCGATCGCACGCTTCTGGAAGGGCAGAAAACCTGACGTGTTCTCAATGCAGACCAGCGTATCAGTCCCTGCAAGCTTTTCCTCAGCGAACTCCGAGAAAGCCTTTACCAATTCCATATAGCGGTCGGAACACTTCTCGTAAAGATAAGTCTTCTTACTGTTGATCGAGGAATAGGTACCAGGCATCAGGTGCATGTTAAGGCACATCGCCTGCAGTTCCCTTGCCATCATCATGGCGAACTCCGCATTTTCGAAGCTTCCCTTCCGCATCTCGGGAGAGAACTCAAAAGGATCGAAACGGTCATGAAAGTGGATCGTCAGGCCGATACCATATTCCTTTTGCAGCGACCGCAGATGCTGTACATCGACTTCGCCTGCCTGGAACCATGGGAATGTCATGTTCATCTCAGCGAACGCAAACCCATTTTCCGCACAGAAGCGGAACAGGTCCTCGTTCTGTGAGAATTCCATTAAACTAGGAATTCCCAGCAGCATTCCTTCACGCCCCTTAACCAACAGCGATGCTGCCGCTGGCAATGCAGCGGGTGGTCTCACGGTCGAAGATCAGGATATTATCACCGGTAATATCATACCGGAGCTTCGCGTCCGTTTCATAGTCGATCGCGCCGAACATCACAGCAGAGAGGATCTCTTCGCCGACCTTGATCTTGACTGTGGTCTCCATGCCGGCAGGCAGGGTCGAATAGGCAGAACCTTCAAAGGCACCGTTATCAGAGATGTAGAGGAACTCAGGGCGGATGCCCAGGCAGACACCGCCGGCAGGCAGTTCAAAGTCCTCATTGGCACGGAAAGTCACACGCTGGCCGAGCACATCGATCGTAGCGGACTTCGCGTCGATCTTCTGAGCCTTTGCATCCACGATGTTCATGGAAGGATTGCCTACAAAGTCTGCCACGAACAGGTTGGACGGGCGGTTATACACGGTGAGCGGCGGCGCATACTGCTGCAGTACGCCTTCGTTCATGAGGCAGATCTTGCTGGACAGTGTCATAGCTTCCAGCTGATCGTGCGTAACATACACAAACGTCGCGCCCATGTCACGATGCAGGCGCTTGAGCTCTGTACGCATCTCGCCGCGAAGCTTCGCGTCCAGGTTGGACAGAGGCTCGTCCATGAACAGGACTTTGGGCTTGGGCGCCAGTGTTCTGGCGATCGCCACGCGCTGCTGCTGGCCACCGGAGAGTTCTGCCGGATAACGGTCCGCGAACTGTTCAATGCGCAGGGTCTTGAGCATTTCCTTTACGCGCTCAGTGATCTCGGGTTTCTTCCACTTGAGGGTCTCCAGACCGAAAGCGATGTTCTGGGTAACGGTCATATGCGGCCACAGAGCATAGTTCTGAAACAGGAAGCCTACCTCACGCTTGGCAGCGGGGACGTTGATGTTCTTTTCATCGCTGAACATGATCTTGTCATCAAAGCGGATCTCGCCGCGGGTGGGCGTTTCAAGGCCTGCGATCATGCGCAGCGTAGTGGTTTTACCGCAACCGGAGGAGCCCAGCAGCGTAACGAACGCACCGTCCTCGATCTCGAGATTCAGGTCGTTCACGCCGATGAAGTTGCCCCACTGTTTGGTCACGTTTGTCAATGTAATCTTGGGCATGTCAGTTTCCTCCTACGCCTTTGTCAATCGATGCACCCGTCAGCTTGTTCGTAGTGAAGTTCACCAGCAGAACGATGATGACGATCAGCAGGTTGATACCGTTGGATATCTGGGTCACAGCCTTCTCATCAAAGTACGACAGTAATGTGGTTATCAGTGTACCGGACTTTGTCAGAAGCACGAACAGGGACAGCTCACGCATACAGGATACGAACGGCAGCAGATAGCCGCTGATGAAAGCGGATTTCTGGATCGGGAACAGAATCCTGAGCATGCGCTTGGGCCAGGACGCGCCCACGATCAGGGCGGCTTCCTCGATCTCGCCCGACAGCTGCATCATGGCATTGGTGCCGCTGCGGGTGGCGAAGGGCAGATACTTGATTGCGCCTACAATGATCAGCAGCAGCAGTGTGCCGCGCAGGAACGTAAGCTTGGATGCTACTGCAAGGAAGATCGCGCCAAATGCCATGGAAGGCACGAGGTACGGGAAAAATGCCAGACCGCTGACCAGACCAGCCAGTTTGGTACCGCGCTTGCGCGCTACGGCATAGCCGATCAACACGCCGCAGCTGCCCACGATCACGGATACTATCAGCGACAGCTTGATGCTGCCCCACAAGGCATTGAGAATGTTCCTGTTGAACAGGATGCCGTTTCCGACCGCTACAGCATAACCGCTGATTTCTGTACGGCTCAGCCAATACTTGAGCGTTAGGGTCGAATAGTCGCCCTGTTTTGCGACCATGGATTCAAGAGCAAAGCTGATAATCGGGAAAATCGAGATCAGGAACAGGAAGATGACCAGCAAAACCGTCAGTACATAATTGAGCTTGCCGATCTTGATATAGGAGACCTGACCGGACTTGCCTGTAACCGTAGTAAAGCTCTTACGCTTGCCAGTGAACCAGGTATTAAGGCCCAGCAGGATCATGCCGAACAGGATCAGAGCAATGGTCATCACATAAGCCTGGCCCGTATAAATGCCGCCCTCATACAGTGAGCGCAGTCGTGTTGACAGTACGAAGAAATTGGCAGGCGAACCTACGAATACCGGAACAGCATAAGATGCCATGGTGCTGGAGAAAACCAGCAGTACGGTCGAGAACAGTGCCGGCATCACGATGGGGATCGTGATCTTGCGCAGGATCCTGCCGCGGCCTGCCTGTAGGATGGTTGCAGCTTCCTCGAGGTTCGCATCCATGTTGCGCAGCGTTCCGCCAATCAGGATGTAGGCGAATGGCGCGTAGTGGATGCCCATGACAAGGGAGCACGGGAAAATGCCGTAGACGACCCATGCAGGAACACAGATGCCAGTCAGGCTCTCCAGCATACCTACCACGCCCGTACCGACCTGGGAGTTGGCAAACACGTTTTTCCAAACAAGTGCCAGCGTCCAGGAGGGCATGATATAGGGAAAGATAAACACCGAGGAGAAGAACTTCTTGCAGCGGATGTCCGTTCTGGTGATCAGGAAAGCGATCGTACCGCCGATCACGATAGCGATCAGGCAGGCGTAGGTGGACATGCGCAGGCTGTTCCACAGCGGCTTCCAAAACTGCATGACGCTCCAATCAGCCATCATGCCAGTGCCGCGGGTCAGAAGCATTTTGAAATTCAGCCATGTGAAGTCACCCGTTTTCAGCTTGGAGCCGAACAACGAGTTGTACATCATGGCTTCCATCTGTCCCGCCGTCAATGACGAGCGGATAACAGAAAACATCGGATATGCGGTCGCTACCAGCAGCAGCACTGCAAAGAGAACGATCAGCACATTTGCCTGGACGGAAAAATAGCTTTTAGCCCGGTACAGCAGCTTCTGTCCCGATTTCCGTCCTTCCGAACCGTTCTTGCTCATAGGATCCCCCACATTCTTCTCATGATCATATGAAGACGCGGGCGGGGCTGAACATGCAGCCCGCGTCCCGCGTCTAAAAAATCATGTTACTTGCTGGCGCACCACATGGCGATCTGGGTATAAGCGAAAGCGTACACGTTCTGAACATGTACCGGATCTTCGACGATAGTGCAATCCTGCCAGTAGGCCAGGGGCTGATCGCCATAGCTGATGGCGTTCTCGCTGATAGGAGCTTCGGGGTTCACAGAGTAAGAGCCCATGTCCTTGCCCCAGACGTTGGTATAGCCATTAACACTGGTGCAGTAGTTCACGAACAAGCAGGCAGTGTAAGGATACTTGGCATTCGCAGCGATCTGGATGTAGATGGGATACAGGAAGCCTGCAAAGCCTTCAATACCGTCATTGTAGCAGCCAGCCATATTGGCAGTATCAACAGAGCGCAGCTTGGAGAAGACGAACAGACCGGAGCTGCCGGGAGCGCCAGCAGCAACGTCGGAAGCAATGGTGCTGTCCTTGTTGATGAAGGTGCAGTTCATGATGAACTTATGGATCCACTCATAGGCAATGTTCATGTAGGTGCCGTCAGAAACCCACTCTTTGCCATAGTAGCTCTTGTAAGCCTCAGCCAGCTTGGCCTGATACTTTTCACTGGTCATGGTGATCAGGCAGTTCATGCTGGTCTTCTCATCAACGGGGTTCTTGAACTCCATGCCGGCGAATTCCGGCTCGGTCAGCTGCCATACGTTGGTGTAGGGCTTCATATCCTTGTTGCCGCCGTTGTTGTAGAAGAACAGGCGGGTGTTGTAGGTGCAGACGAGGGGATTCAGGTCGCTCTCAAGAGCGATGTCAGCCAGTCCCTTAGGAACATAATTGAGTACCCAGCCATTCGCTACGGCCTTGTTGACCAGCATGAAGCTGTCCTGGGTCAGGATGACGTCGGCAGTATACAGACCAGCACCGATCTCGCCTTCCATGAGCTCGTAGATCTTGCTGTCATTGGGGTTGGAACCTTCGGCCAGTTTGATGCCGGTCAGTTCGGTGAAGGACTGTTCGTTGATCACGCGGGAGGTGGTGGACATGATGCCCAGTTCACCGTCGCCGATCTCTTCCTTTGCCTTGGCCAGCAGTTCGTCCCAGGTCATGTTCTGGGCTTCTGCGATGACCTTAGCTACGTCGGTCTCAGCGGACGCCACCATGGGCAGCATGAGACCCATGCACAGGGTCAGGGCGATAAGGACACTTAGAATCTTTTTCATTGGAGTTCCTCCTTTTCCGATCTTTGATCGGTAAATAACTTAAACAGGTCTTCTCTTCCTGCTTAATCCATTGGTGCTGCTGCCGTGCTTCCGCGCACGATCAGCTCAGGCATCGCGAGGTAGTGTTCCGGTGGAAGCGCGGGATCTTCCGCATGGCGGCGCAGGATATCGATCACTTTCTCCGCCATTTCCGCACGCGGCTGAGACACACATGTCAGCGAGATCTGCGGAAGCGCTGCGGCGTCAATACCGTCATACCCGACTACGGATACGTTTCCGGGGACATCAATGCCTGCTTCTTCCAGTGCGCCGGCCGCACCGATCGCAAGCATGTCCTTGACAGCGTAGAGGGCTGTGAAGTGCTCGCCTGAAGCTAATAGCTTCTTAACCAGTTCGCGTCCTCCTAGGAGCAGGTCACCCTGGGTATCGTCGCTCGAAAGGATACGCTCCTCTTCTCCGATCGCCTGCATCGCAGCACGATAAGCTGCCATCTTATGGCTTCGGGAAGATGAGAACTTGTGGTCACACAGCATGACGATCTTCCTGTGTCCCTGCGAGATCAGGTGCTGCATCGCGAGTTCTGTGCCTGCAGTGCCGTCCGCGCTGACATAGTTGACGCTGTCGTCGCGGACCTTGCTGCCCAGATAGACTACCGGCACGCGCCCGCGCGTCATGCGGCGGATGCGCTCGATGTCCTCACTCACAGGGACGACTACGATTCCCATCGCCATGGTGTTGATCAGGTTACGGATGCATTCACGCTCTGTGGTGCGGTCGTTGCCTGTATCATAAAGGATCAGGTTCAGTCCATATTGCGCAGCTGCTGCGCTCAGGGATTTGAACATCTCTCCATAGATGGATGCCAGGTCGCGGATGACTACGCCGACGAAATTCGATGTTTTCTTTGCCAGATTACGTGCCAGGATGTTCGGCGTATACCCGATTTCTTCCGCTTTCTCGCGCACCAGTTTCTTCGTTTCAGGACCAATATCCGGATAATCGTTCAATGCTTTGGAAACTGCGGACTCGCTGAGTCCCAGCTCCTTCGCCAGCATTGCCATCGTTACTGTTCTTTTCATCCTAAAACTCCTACTAAAGCGCTTTAGTGAACTATAACATACAGGTTTCCGAATTGCAATAGGTTCTGAAAAATTATTTTTCCGTAATAAACTGTGTCCCGCATGAAGGCAGTTTGTTGCATTCTCTATTCCGCTCATATATAATGAAAACGTTCTGAAAACCATATGAAATGAGCTTATTTCCTACGAAACCACCAGGAGGAAACGCCATGCGTAAAGTCGTACTCGCAGACGTCCGCAGAATCGAATATTTAGAAGTTCCCAAGCCCGAAATCCGCCCGGGCTGGGTAACAGTGAAGCTCCTGCGCTGTGGGCTGTGCGGCACGGACGTACACAACTATTATCTCGAAACAATCTTCGGAAAGGACCGTTATCCTTTTCACATGGGGCATGAGACCTGCGGCCTCGTTGATGAGATCGGCGAAGGGGTAGAAGGTTTACGTGTAAGCGACACTGTCGTGATCAATCCGTTCTGGACCTGTGGGGTCTGTCCGGAATGTCTCATGGGGCACAATAACAACTGTGAACATCTGAATACCATCGGCCTTTCCGGACCCAGTGGGAACAGCGAGTACACAATGGCACCAGCTGCTTCCATTCTGAAAGTCACAAAAGATATCGATCCGACACTGCTTGCCTTTACTGAGCCTCTTGGTACACTGATCTACGCAATGGATAAGATCAGGCTTTTACCAGTGCACGATGTACTGATTCTCGGAGCCGGAGCTATCGGAATGCTGCTTTTCCAGATGCTGAGGAATGAGCATATCAGAAGTCTGACCGTTGCGGATATTGTCGATGAAAAACTGGAGTTCGCAAAGAAGCTGGGCGCTGAGCGCGTCATCAATACCGCAAAGGAAGCGGACGACCGCAAGTATGACGTATTGATTGACTGCACAGGCGACGCGCAGGAAGCCGGAAAAGATTTCGGACGTATGAAGTTTGGCGGACAGCTGCTGATCTACGGCGTATGCCCCATCGATTCCACCGTGACTTTCAGCCCCTTTGATATGTATAAGAAGGACCTGTCAGTCCATGCGGCCTTTGCCCTCAACCATTCCGCTTTTCAGCGCGCGCTTGCCATGATCGAGAGCGGACGCATTGATGTTAAGCCACTCGTTGCCGGGATTTATCCGGTCGGGAAACTGGAAGAATGTATTAAAATGGTCAGGGCAGGCAAGGTAAACGGTAAGATCGTTATCGATACCACCCGGTTTTGATCTGTTGGATCAGGAATTATCTGGAAAAGGGCTTATTACTGTATGAAAACGATCCGCTTATTTCTGCTCCTGCTCCTATGTGCAGCTCTCACACTCACCCCGGTCTATGTGATGGGAGAGGGCGTCCCGGACTATTCGCTGCCGGAAAACTGGGCATACTATGCGATCGGCGAAGAAAAGGATGCCGATCTGTTTCTGATCTGCCCGACAGTCGATATGCAGAATGAATATAACATGTCAATGGATGATGAAGAGACGAAAGCCTCTTTTCTCGGGGCTCTGAACATGGAGCGCGGCATCTATGAGGATACCGCCCGGATGTATGCCCCGTATTACCGTCAGGCAGCTATGAAGATATATGACTTGGACGCGTATGAACGTGAGCCTTACTTGGCACTTGCCTACAGTGATGTTTCCGCAGCTTTTGCCTGGTATCTTGAGCATGAAAATCAGGGACGCCCGATCATCCTTGCGGGTTTCTCCCAGGGTGCCGATATGTGCTACCGTCTGCTTGCAGAATACTTTGGTAATGAAGAATTGTATTCTCAGCTCATCGCAGTATATGCGATCGGCTGGCCATGTACTGAGTTTCTGACTGCTGAGTATCCACAGATCCGCCCTGCTCAGGCGGACAATGATATCGGTGTCGTGATCAGTTTTGACTGTGAAGCTCCTGAAGTTGAAGAGACCTTTATCTTCCCTGCAGGGCAGAAAGTATTCTCCATTAATCCTTTGAACTGGCATACTGATTCCGTTCCCGCAGACAAGTCTGAAAATCCTGGCGCATGCTTCACCAGTTACTCAGGAAAAATCAAAAGGGAAGAAGCCGGCCTGTGCGGCTGTTATCTGGACACGGCTCGCGGCGTGGTCAAAATCACGGATATCGCAGCCGAGGACTATCCGCCTGTTGTGCCCGGTCTGCCTGCCGGTGCTTATCATATCTATGATTACCAGTTCTTTTTCCGCAGTCTGCAGATCAATGTCGGTGTGCGGACACAGCAGTACCTGATGGAAGCTGCATTAACAGGACAAGAAGCAGCACGACTGCTTACAGAAGCCATTCCTGCATCCTGATAAATACCAGCAATAATACACGGAGGTAACATCACTATGGGCGTTTTTTCCAAGTACCATCGTTTCCGTGAGGCCGGCGAACAAGCCAACGTCAACAACGTGGCGCGTTTTGGCGAGCCCGTCCGCTCTCTTTTCACTTCCACAAGGGTTATCTCCTTGCACCACAACATAACGATAACGGATGAAGCAGAAAAGCCCGTATACTATGCCCGCAGCAAGTTTTTCTCATTACATGACAAAACCGACATTATCGATGCTGACAGCCATTATGTAGCACATATGGAACGCAAGTTTTGGACACTGCATCAGCGCCATTATGTCACAATGGCAGATGGTCAGAAGTTTGAGCTGTCCAACGAACTGTTCCATATCATCAAAGACATCACCAACATTGAAGGTCTGGGCTGGCAGCTGCGCGGAAACATTGTCGGTCTGAACTTTGAACTGTATGACTATACCGGCAATATCATTGCAGTCATCAGTCAGAAAATGCTCTCTCTGCATGACAAGTACTGCGTCGACATCTACCAGCCCGAACAGGAAAAGATCGTCGTTGCGATTCTCGTCACTCTGCAGCATATGATCAGGGACCGCGAGAACTCGTTCTCTTCTTCCTCTTCTTCCTCCTCGGGCTCCTGAGCAAAACATGTTCCTTAAGCAGACACCCGTATCAGCAGACACGCCGATACGGGTGTTGTTTTATTATATTGCCATGTCCGGTTATTGATTAGCGGCTGCTCTCCCGGCTTTTGAAATCTTCCTCGATCTCTTCTTTCCAGTCATCCCTGATCGGTGCATGCGAACGCAGTGTACAGACTGCCTCTGAAACGACTTTATAGTTCAGTGCCTGCCCCGCTTTATCGTTATGGAAGTTCACAGCACGGTCCGCACCGATACCGTAATGGGAAGCCGTTTCCACTGCGTCGATATTCGCACCCAGGAACAGGAATTCCCAGCCGTACTTCTCTTTCTGGCGTTTGACCATCGCTTTCACCTGATCGCTCGTGTAATGGCGGCTGGCATTCTCCATTCCGTCCGTCGTGATAACAAAGATGGTGTGTTCAGGACGGTCTTCCTCCCGGGCATACTTGTGCACATTCCCAATATGATGGATCGCTCCGCCCAGTGCATCGATCAGCGCGGTACAGCCGCAGACATAGTACTGTTTATCAGTCATAGGCTCGATCCTGCGCACATCGACACGATCATGAATGACTACACTGTCATCAGAGAACAATACCGTCGAAACCAGTGCTTCCCCCTCCGCGTTCTTCTGCCTTTCGATCATGCTATTGAAGCCGCCGATCGTGTCCGCCTCAAGGCCGCTCATTGAGCCGCTCCTGTCAAGGATGAAAACCATTTCAGTCAGATTCTTTTTCATAATAAAACCCTCCGCTCCATTTTTATCACAGGCCTTTTCTTTCCTGCGCCTGTATCATACATGGAACAGAGGGGGTATTGGTCGCCTGTCAGGCGACAAATTCAGTTCGTACCGGAACCCAGAAGCGGCATGTCACGTTCAAACAGCTGCTCATTGATCTCATAGATGTTATATCTGCGGTTGAGGATGAAATACTCGACAACGACATCCAGTTTACTGCTGTGCGTGATTGCATATCCCGCCCTGCGCAGCAGATCTTCCGTCTCAGGCAGGTTCAGTTCCAACGCTATGGCAAATGCGAAAGCAGTCGTCTTGCTTGGCCTGTATGATGGATTGGAGCGGATCTTGCTGAACAGTTTTCTGTCCACATTTGCCTTTTTATAGCACTCGCTGTCCGTCATGCCCTTTTCATCGATCAGATCGAGCAATGTTTCAGAAAAACCCTTGTCTGTCTTTTTAAGCAATTCGTCCAGATCCGCAACAGCACTGGGAGCAAGCATCGGCGCGGCATTGCCAATGCTTGTACTCTCAAACAGAGCCATTTCATCTAGCTCTTCCATTTTGGCTGCTTTTTCATGCCATATGCTTCTGCGCCTGTTCTCGTGGTTCGCTTCCAGATGCTTATCCACATACACGTCATCAATGTATTCCTGGACATCACGGAAGAGTTTCCTGCCGGCGTCAAGCGACTCATGACCGTATACAACCAGATAAACCATCATGTCATTCTGCAGCAGGAAAGCGCTGATCGTACTAACAGCAATAGCAATAGCATCTTCACGCGGATATCCATAGGCACCCGCAGAGATCAGCGGGAACGCAACCGTCTCGCACTTATACTCCAATGCAAGCTTCAGAGAATTCTGATAACAGGCTGTCAGTGCTGCCTCTTCACCATACTGGCCGCCCCGCCATACCGGACCGACGGTATGGATGACATATTTTGCCGGCAGACGGTATCCGCCAGTGATCTTCGCTTCACCTGTTGCGCAGCCGCCCAATGTGCGGCATTCTGCAAGCAACTCGGGCCCGGCAGCCGCATGGATTGCGCCATCTACGCCACCCCCGCCCAGAAGGCTGTTATTTGCAGCATTCACAATAGCGTCTACTTTCATTTTGGTTATATCATTACGCACAATTTCAAAAGGCATATTTTCACTCTCCCGAAGTATCAGAAATGGTTTTTCTGTGTCTATTATACAACGAAAACGCGATTGCACAAAGAAGCATCGGTTGCCACAAGCACCGCATCAGTTGTATACTGTTACCAGAGTCCAGTCGTAGCCAAAAGAAACATGGAGAAGCATAGCGTCAACGACTCATGGCTGAAGCCACGAGCTTGCAGCTATCCGGTAGTGCGGACGAAGGCAGAGCCTTCTCCTACCTTTGTTACAAGCAAGCTTGCTGATGCTGCATCACGGGGCGGTTGACAGCGCCCCTGATATTCCAGATATGCTGGAATACCACTGTATCCGGTACTTCGTCTATCCCCGTCCGAG
>JAFYDF010000085.1 GCA_017544935.1 Clostridia bacterium | reverse complement strand
TTCATCGTAATCACCGGCATAATAGCTGTTGATCGCCTGCTGTGTCAGTTTTTGAGAACTGGTCGGCGCATACACGTGGATCTGGCCTGTGCCCTTGTCCAGAAGATAGACATTGCCGTCATCATCCACACCAATGCCCGCAGCGGTCTGTACCAGGCCCTCACGCGCTACATCCAGGACCGTTCCGCCAAAGAGATACAGCAGCACGCCGTCGCGGGACAGTTGGGCAATATACGCATCCTGCTGCAGTACAAAGAACGTTCCGTCCTTGGCCATAGCAATGTCGATCGGATATTTCAGACTTGCAAGGCCGCTTTTCCCGGCGAACAGGTTCACGCCTGTATAACTGAGTTTCAGCAAAGGAGCGGAAGCACGGTGGTTGATAGCATACACCAGTCCGTCAGTACCCATCATGATGTCGCCGTATACACCGGGCGTACCCAGATTAAAGCGGGACATCTGCTGGTCGTTCATGAAAATATCATATATTTTATATTTCAGGGGAATATAGGCAGCGTTCGAGGCAAAGAAGCCCACGAATTCGCCCTCTGCATTCATTTGTATGATACCGTTGTTCGTGCCTTCTGCAATCAGGTAGATTCCGCCGTCCCCAATCGGGGCGACGGACTTCGGCTTAAAGAAATTATCCACACCATACGCCGGAGTATTGGGCCGGCCGTATGTCATTTCAAGCGTGCCTTCAGCGTCAAAACGGAATACGGCATTCTTCTGGAAATCCGCTACATAAATGCGTCCGGAATCATCCGCGGCAATGCCTACCGGCTGGGAGAACTGACCTTTGATCTGCAGGGTTTCGCCGCTTTCAATGTCTACTACCAGCACACGTCTGTTGCCGGTGTCTGCAATATACATTTTGCCATTGGCAACAGCAATATCCTGAGCGTTTTTCAGGCCCAGGTTCTGATAGATGCCCAGAGGCTGATACGCGTCCTGAACGATCCGCAGTTCAGTCCCTAAAGCATCATATGAAAATGTATAACTGGTAGACTCAAAAGCCAGCGCACTGAAAGGTATCAGGCACAGGCAAAACAGGAGAAGACAAAGTTTCTTCACATCCATATCCCCCCGTTGGAAAACATCAAACATACATGCCGGAAATCAGGCTTATTCAGTACGTGCGCTGAAGCTCTTTACGAAATCCTCATACACACAGAAGGCGTAGGCGAATGCGCCATCGTGCTTGATAAATGTCTCGCTGGTATCCCAGTCGGTTATATGCGTGTAATCATAGAGATATTTCCCATTGACCTGGATAAAGCCGTTAGTGATAGACATCCAGCGCGGATCTTTGGGTTCCCACTCCCAGTAATACCAGGTCTTTGCGCGGCGGCCGGGGTAGTTATGAATAAATGCGGCCGCACTCATTTGGAGCCCTTCCGGGGCATTCTCCACCAAAGAAATGTCAAGCCCGGCATTCAGGCCCAGCATATGTCCAAGTTCGCCCGCTGCAATTGCCTCCAGAGATGTGTCACCTGTCAGTTCACCCAGGAAACATGCATCCATGGCATTCGCCGCGCAGTGCGTCACATACTGCCGGGAAGAGAAGGATGGCTTATCCATATGATCCCATTCCTCCGCAGCCCGCTTCGCATCCGCACAGACAGGGATGATCCCCCACGCATTCCGTCGCGGTACATCAATATAATACAGGTCCTTGATCTCTGTCAGGCGCTTGATCCAGCGCTTGCTTACTGCCGTTCCAGACAGTTCCCTCGCAAACAGGTACACGCCTTCAAACTGCGGGATCGGATTCCGGCAGCACCGGTTCATGGCACGCAGGTTGAATTTCTCAAGGCTTTTGTCGATCAGTGCTATGCCCTTTTCCAGCCACTGTTTATCACCGGAGAACTTATACAGATAATAGTATACAGGCGCAAGCATTTCAAAATGCTCATAACCGCCCCATCTTTTCTCTGCCTCGGGAGAATAGCGCTCCAGAACATAAGCAGCTGAACGCACCGCACGGTCATAATTCTTTACGCTTGCGCGTGCAGGATCCAGATCTTTGAAATAGTAAAGAAATGCGGAAAAGCCATATAGTGCTTCATATGTGTTGAAAACACCGTTATTGAGCGTATTGAGCCGCACAGGATTGCTAAAAGCGCCGGTCTCATCATTGTAAAGAAGCAGCATATAGTCAAAAGCGATCTGTGCTGATTCTATTAGGCCAGCACATTCTTCTTCCGGCAGAACGGCCTTGCGGTAGATCCAGGTCTTGATCAGGCCGTTCAGGAATATCCCATGTGAACGGGCTTCCCCCATACTGCTGTTGCAATCGAAATAGCCGTAGCTTTTATCCTTAGGCGCCCTGCGCGCCAGAGCATTATAAAGAGTGATAGGAAGCAGCATGTTCTTTGTGTACAGCGATTCACAGATCAGGAACTCATTGCTGCTTTCCTGATAAATAGGATCTCCTGAGACGTCTGTAAACTCTGCCTTGAACACATATTTCCCCGGCGTGGTAATACCGCTTATATCAGCACACCATAACTGCAGTCCGAATGAATAGCCGCGATAAACGAAGCTACCCTGCGCTACCGTCTGACCGTCCTGCTTGATAAGTGTCCATTGAGCACTGCTCACACTGGCAGGGTCTGCCGGATCGATCGAACGCACAAGCACTTTTTTTGTGCCGTTCTTCTCATATCCCAGGGTATTGTACAGTAAAACAAAGTTCTGCTGCATTCACCGTCACCCTTTCTTTCTCAGAATGCGCCGATGCCATGAGCCGCTTTAGCCAATAAAACGCTTGGCAAAGCCCTCATAAACACAGAACGCATAGGCAAAGATTCCATCATGCTTGATCAATATTTCGCCGGTATGCCAATCATTCCAATTGGCATAATCCTACGTATACTTCCCGCCTTGCATTTTGAATTCGCTGATATCTGCGCCGCTTATAGATCCAGGATCGATCTTTTCCAAAGCGCACGCAAAAATCTTTTGTGCCATTTATCTCGTATCCTGTGGCAGCAGCACAAAACGATCCTGCATTGAATACTCGCTTTACTTAATGCCAGAATGCGCCATGGTATTGAGCACCTTGCTCTGCATAAAGATGAATATCACAAGATTCGGAATGAACGTGATCAGTGATGCGGCGGATACCATGCCGGCGGCTGACACCGAGCTGCCCTGGCTGGATGCCAGGTTGCTGAGATAGAACGGGAAAGTACGCAGCAGCTCATCGTCCACGAAGGTAGTAGATGGCTCCACCGCATTCCAGGAGGCCTGAAATGCAAGGATCGCTACCGTTGCAAGAGCAGGACGCACGATAGGCGCAATGACCCGGCGTACGATCTGGTGTTCTGTGGCACCGTCGATCCGTGCAGCTTCGATCAGGGCGTCCGGGACATCCGAAATAAACTGGGTGATCAGGAAAAGGCCCACCGGCATTGCGATCAAAGGCAGTACCAGCGCAAAGAATGTATTAAGCACCAGCAGGTTTTTCATTACAAGATAGCGCGGAATGGTCACAGCAACAGGCACGAACATCATCGCCATCGTATTGATCGTGCTGATCAGTGCTTTGCTGCGGAATTTCTTCTTGGCCAGAGAATAACCGGCATAAAGGGAAATCAGTACGCTTGCCACCACGGTGATCACGGTAGACACGATACTGTTAAATACATAGCGTGCCAAAGGCACCGTCGAGGAGGAAAGCGCGGCCGCCAGATCACGGAAATTATTCAGTGTCGGACGGATCACATAGAAGCGCGGCGGGAAAGCAAACAGCTCACTGAGCGGCTTAAATGCAGTCACAAAAATGAATACGATAGGCAGCATGTAGATCACTGCCATGGGCAGCAATACTGCAAAGAATGGAATCTGGCCTCTTGAAAAGCGGCTGGGATTGATCTTATTGCCCTGGTAACGCATCTCATTCCCCCCTTACTTTTCCAGAAACAGCTTGTTCGCGATCCTGGACACCGCAAAGATGATCAGGATCAGCACCACTGATAATGCTGCCGCGTAACCCATCTCATACTGGTTGAATCCATGATCGGCAATATGTGTGACAAAGGTTTGCCCGGCATACTGCGGAGTAGGATTGGAACCGGTCAGGTCAACGGCAACCTGACCTACTGAGAATGTGTTTACGATTGCCATGACCGTTGCGAACAGCATAGCCGGCTTCATGGAAGGAATCGTGATATAGATCATTTCCTGGAAATTGTTGCGCAGGCCATCCACATAGGCCGCTTCGTATATTTCCTGGTCATTATTGATAATGCCCGCCAGAATTGAGAGGAAG
>JAFYDF010000084.1 GCA_017544935.1 Clostridia bacterium | reverse complement strand
TGATTTCTCAGAATCATGATCCCGAGATCAGCGATCAGATGATCAGCGGGGAAATGGCGAGCGCCTGGATGCTTCTTGGAGAACACGAAAAAAGCATTGAGCTGCTTAAGAAGAATAACGCGGGAGGCGTATACAGCGGTACGATCGGTATGGTGCTGGCGCTGAACCTGAAAAAGTACGAAGAGGCGGAGCCGTTCCTCGCCAAATCATTGCTGCTTAACACAATTGGTCTGGTGGATTCCGTCATTGGGTTTGCGCTGGTTTTATCTGCCCGCAGGGATTTCGCAGCTGCAAAGCGAATGCTGTCCGGGTTTACGGCGTATCTGGCCCCCCTCAAGGAGGGAGAAAAAGCGGATTTTGCCGATAGGATCATGGCGAGCATGTATACCGTGATGGCGCATGTACAAACGCTGGAAGGAAAACCTGAAGAAGCGACGGAGTGCCTGCGCGGTGTTCTGGCATCCGTCCGGCAGTTTGACGCCGCGCCGGATTATGGAATCCAGACACTTCACGGCCTCATGTACCGCAATGATGTCATCCTCAGTGACGGTCTGGGCGCGACAGCTGCGGACAGCATCGAGACGATCCTGAACCTGCTGGGGAATCGGGAACTGTCCCGGATTTGGAAGGAGCTGGCCGGCGATGAGCGATGAAAAGAAAGCAATCAATGTATTTGCAAACAGAAACTATCTATTGGTCTTCCTTGGCGCTCTGGTCTCGGAATTGGGCGCGCTTCTGTACAGTTTCGCCGTAGGTTTCTATATTCTGGAGATCAGCGAAAACAATGCCTTTCTGCAGGGCTTATATCTTGCCCTGTGCGGAGCTGCGATGCTGCTCTTCACGCCTGTTGGCGGGGTCCTTGGGGATCGTATCAACAAGGCAAAGATCATGTATGTCTGTGATTTCGTCAAAGGCGGGATGATCATACTGGCGACACTACTGATGACGGTTATGCCATCGTATACAGCGCATATCGTGATCCTGTTCATCCTCGGAATCCTGGGCAATATGGTCAGCGGCATCTTCAACCCCGCTGCCGGAGCCATGCTGCCGAATATCGTAGAGCCTCAGCAGCTGCAGCAGGCGAACGCGTATTTCTCCATCAAGAGTTCCATGGAGTCGATCCTGGGTGTTGTAATGGCAGGCATCCTGTATGCGGTGTTGCCTTTGAACGTGCTCTTCCTGGCTGTAGGCGCGTGTTTCATGGCTTCCGGCGTTTCGGAAATGCTGATCCGCTATGCACACACACCTTCCGCAGAACCGATTACGCTCCGTCTCGCGGTTTCGGATATGAAGGATGGTGTCAAATACCTGAGAAGCCAGAAAGCCATCATGGCGATTCTGGGTGCAGTGCTGTTTATTAACTTCTTCATAACGCCCGTGACCGGAAACTTCGTTCCGTATTTTATTATGACTGATTTGGCGCCGGCACCCGCTTATCTGCTTGACAGCTTTTTAAAGCCGGAGCTGTGGTCATCTGTGTTCAGCGTCTACATCGGAGCCAGTTCCCTGATCGGCGCCGTGATGATGAGCGCCAAAGAGCAGGAAGAGAAATGCGGGCTGAAGGTTGCGAAACGGCTGTGCGTCTTTTCGGGCGTTATGATCGCTCTGGCCATCGGATACTCGTCTCTGGTATCCACAAGCGTTTCTTTGAATGCGTTTTTGCTGCTGTTCTGCGCAGGATGCCTTGTGATCGGATTTCTGCTTTCCTTTATCAATATCCCTCTCAGTACCGCAAGCCAGCTCAGGGTGGAAAGCAGCAAGCTCAGCAAGGTAAGCAGCCTCATGAGCGTAGGTTCACAGGGAATGATCCCGATTGCCTCCGTGTTGGCGGGAGCGGCACTCCAGTTTTTCGGCAGCGCTGTGCTTCTCGCAATCTGTGCAGCCGGGTTCACGATCACAGCGGTTTTGCTGTTGACAAACAAGCATATACGTTCAATATAGATTGTGCGCCAATTGCGTCCCTGTACCCGTCCGCCCGCAGTTCGATTCCTGGCAGCCACGGCGGCGTCCTCCCCATCTGCTCACAGATGGCATCCAGCGATACCCACGGGTCGCACTCGATGATCAGCTCGTCATGGACATGCCCGCAGATAAAGCAGTGGCTCAACGTCCGCATGGCATAGGCCAGGATGTCCCGACTGACGGCCTGGACGATATTCTCGACGAATTTTGGACCGTAGGATTCGATCCGGCTCCACTTCTTCTGGGTGTCGATGCCCATGTACGTGACGGACCGGCCGCCGAACTTGTTCTCCCCGATGCGGGGCTTCACAAAGGCCAAGCGTCGCCCGGACGGCAGCGTGATGAACAGCATACCGCTGTGAACCTCGAAGCGGACGCAGCCGACCTTTTGTGGAATGCCAGAGCTACAATGGCGGCACGCTGACCGGAACGCGCACATGCACGCTGACGCTGAACGTCCCATCTACGGTGGTCCCGTCCATATCCTCTGTGACCGTGGAGGATACCAACTCGACGGTGGCCACCCGGATTCAGGCATATGTCAAAATGCTGAGCACGCTGTCCGTTGCGATCACGGCGGCAGGGTCATACGGCAGTACGGTCTCTTCCTACCGCACGTCTCTTGACGGCGTGACATATACCACGGCATCCTTCACGGCAAGCAAGAAACTGTCCACTGCCGGGGACGTCACGCTTACGGTCACAGTAACGGATACCAGGGGCAGGACGGCGACCTATGCGGAAACACTGACTGTGCTGGATTATAGTTATCCGTACATCCGGTTGTTCAAAGCGGACCGATGCAACAGCGACGGATCTGCCGCCCAGGTGGACGGGATCAACGTACGCTACTCGTTCGAAGGCGGCGTGGTGCCGCTGAACAATAAGAACGCGCTGGCCTGCGTGGTGTATTACAAGCTGACCTCAGCCGACACCTGGACCCAGGCGGAGACGCTGCCGGTCTCCTCGTACAATCTGACTCAGACGGATAAGGTGTTGACGCAGACCTTTGACGCGCTGGCCAGCTATGATCTGAAGGTGCGCCTGCAGGACTATTTCTACTATGTGGAGCAGGCGGTC
>JAFYDF010000083.1 GCA_017544935.1 Clostridia bacterium | reverse complement strand
GCCATCCCCCACCATAGCCACACGGCCCTGTGCGGACAAGCGGCGTATCACGCTCTCTTTGCCCTGCGGCAACACACCTGCAATAACCTCGTCCACACCTGCCTGTTTTCCAATTGCCTGTGCTGTCCGTTCGTTATCACCAGTGAGCATTACGACATGTATTCCCATACCACGCAGCTCTTTCACGGCCTGCGGACTGTCCTCCTTGATTACATCTGCCACTGCAATAACACCGAGAAGCGTATCCCCACGGAGGAACAGCAGCGGTGTTTTTCCTTCTGCCGACAGATTTTCAGAGACTTCCAGAAGCTTCTGCGGCACTTCTGCCTGACCTTTAATGAACTGCAGGCTTCCGCCTGTCAGTACGGCATCGCGCTTCAGCGCACGTACACCGCTGCCGCTGAGCGCTGTGAAATCAGTGACGGGTTCCGCCGCGATTCCGCGATTCTCCGCTTCATGAAGGATCGCGCGTGCAAGAGGATGCTCGCTGTGCTGTTCAAGCGCGGCAGCTTCCCGCAGGAGTTCCTCTTCGGTAATACCTTCTGCCGGAATGATCTCGGTGATCCGAGGCTCACCCAGTGTGATCGTGCCTGTCTTATCCAGCGCAACGATCTCGATCTTTCCAGTCTGTTCCAGGGAAGCAGCTGTCTTGAACAGAATACCGTTTCGCGCGCCTACGCCATTGCCGACCATGATTGCGACCGGTGTGGCCAGGCCCAAAGCGCACGGGCAGCTGATAACGAGCACCGAAATCCCGCGTGCCAAAGCATAACCGAGCGGGCGTCCGCACAGCAGCCAAACAACAGCCGTTACAACAGCGACACTGATTACTACCGGCACAAACACACCTGAGACCTTATCCGCGATCTTTGCGATCGGTGCTTTGGTCGCAGCCGCATCGCTGACCATGCGGATGATCTGTGACAGCGTGGTATCTTCGCCAACTCTGGTTGCCTCGCAGCGCAGGAATCCTGACTGGTTAACGGTAGCAGCAGACACGGCATCACCTTCTGCCTTGTCGACAGGAATGCTTTCTCCCGTCAGCGCAGCTTCATTGACCGCGCTCGTGCCTTCCAGAACCACGCCGTCTACCGGAATGCTCTCGCCTGGACGTACGACAAACTGGTCGCCACGGCGCACCTGCGCTACCGGCACGGTTACCTCGCGCCCGTCACGCAGTACCGTAGCCGTCTGCGGTGTCAGCTTCATAAGGCCTTTGAGCGCGTCGGTCGTCTTGCCCTTGGAACGCGCCTCTAGCATCTTGCCCACCGTGATCAGTGTCAGAATCATGGCTGCGGACTCAAAATAGAAGTCCATCATGTACTCCATAACAGCAGCATGATTCCCGTCAGTCACCGCGCGGGTCATGGCCAGAAGCACATAAACGCTCCAAGCAAAAGATACCGAAGAACCCAGCGCCACAAGCGTGTCCATATTAGGAGCACCGTGCATCAGGCTCTTGAATCCACTAATAAAGAACTTCTGATTAATGACCATGATGAGTGCCGCAAGCACCATCTGCACGAGGCCCATTGCCACATGGTTATCTGCAAAAAAGTCCGGCAGCGGCCAGTTCCACATCATGTGGCCCATGGACACATACATCAGCGGGAGAAGCAGGCAAAGCGATGCGATCAAGCGCTTTTTCAACACAGGCGTTTCACGGTCACGCAATGCATCATCATCCTGTACCATGCTCTTTTCAGCACCCTTAAGTGATGCACCATATCCTGCTTCTTCGACAGCTCGCACAATTGCCTCCGGGGATGCCGTTCCTTCTACTCCCATAGAATTGGTAAGCAAGCTGACCGAGCAGGCAGTAACGCCTTCGACCTGTGAAACTGCCTTCTCTACACGTGCGCTGCAGGCAGCGCAGCTCATACCGGTGATATTATATTGTTCAATCTGTCTTCGCCTCTTTGCGGACCATACTCCGCTCCACTTTCGTCAGATCCTTGATGACCTCTCCGGCAATAATCAGCCCTGCTACAGGAGGTACAAATGCCGTCGAGCCGGGAATAGAACGACGGACAGTATCTTCTTCTGCAGGCCTTCCCAACGGCTGCAGCGCTTCCTCCTGTGAGTACACGACCTTCAGATGCCGGATACCACGACGGCGGCATTCCCTGCGCATTACTTTTGCAAGCGGGCATACGGAAGTATCATTGATATCTGCGACGCGAAAAGCAGTGGGATCCAGTTTATTGCCTGCGCCCATCGCGCTGATGATCGGCGTATCCGCCGCCTGTGCGCATTCCGCTAATGCGAGCTTGCCGGTAACAGTATCGATGGCATCTACTACGTAGTCATACTCTGAGAAATCAAACTCTCCCCGTGTCTCAGGCATAAAGAAGGTCTTGTAGACCGTCACTTTGCACTCAGGATTGATCGAAGCGATTCGTGCTGCAGCCGCATCCACTTTATACTGTCCGACTGTATCCAGTGTTGCAATGATCTGGCGGTTCAGGTTGCTCAAAGCGACCCTATCATTATCGATCAGATCCAAAGCACCGATGCCCGAGCGTGCCAATGCCTCGACAGTATATCCACCGACGCCGCCGATCCCGAATACCGCCACACGCGAAGACGCCAGTTTTCTCATGGCCGCTTCTCCCAGCAACAGCTGTGTCCTGGTGAACTGTTCCATTCGTCCACTCCTACTCCTCGTCGTATCTGTCCAGGAAGGAATACTCTTTCCCCTTGTATTTCCATGAAACCATCATATCCAACTGCAGCATATGGATGCTTGCGAAAATATTGCGCTCTATATTCGGATTATCCTCGCGCAAGCTTCGAATCAGCTGTTTGATCTCCTGACGTTTCGAATCATGTTGTACAGCATCATTTTCCGTAAACCGGCAGGCACATTGAATGAACTCGAGATTATTGGCTTCCTTCCAAGTAAGAATGTCCTCTTCATGTACCATATACATAGGCCGGATCAATTCCATTCCCGGAAAGTTTTTCGATTTCAGTTTGGGGATCATGGCCTGCAGCTGGCCACCATAGAACATACCGATCAGTGTTGTGCCGATCACGTCGTCAAAATGGTGTCCCAGCGCAATCTTATTGCAGCCCATCTCCTGCGCCTTCTTGTACAGGCATCCGCGCCGCATTCTCGCGCACAGAAAGCAGGGATTCTTTTCCTGCACATTCGCGATTTCGAAAATATCGCTTTCATATATTGTATATGGAAGTTCAAGAAATTGCGCATTCTTCTCGACTAAGCGCCGATTTTCCTGATTGTAGCCCGGATCCATGATCAGGTATTCCACATCAAAAGGAACCTCGCTGTGCCGCTGCAGCATACGCATCATTACAGCCATGAGCATGGAGTCTTTTCCTCCGGAAATGCACACAGCGATTCGGTCGCCCGGACAGATCAGCTCATACCGTTTGATTGCTTTACAAAACGGGTTCCACAGTTCATCGTGATACGTGCGGATAATACTCTGCTCAACCATCTGTGCTGGCGTAAAGTTACGGCTCATGCCGGTAGGATCCTCCCAAACAATGACAAAGAAATCGGTTGCTTACGGGCTTAATACCCGTTCGCATTCTATCGCAGATTCCGTAGAAAGGCAAGCGCATCCTTGACGCTCACTGTCCAACATGATAGGATAGCCCTGAACCCAGCAAACAAAGGAGACAGCCAACATGTTTGATCTTCGTGATATGGCCCGTGAACGGGTACTAGTAGCCGCGCACCGTGGTACGTGGATGGGCAATATACCCTGCAATACGATCATGGCTTTCAACACTGCCTTGGCTGAAGGTGCAGACATCATAGAGCTTGATATTTCCCGGAGTCAGAACGGCACGCTCTATGTATTTCATCCCGGCCGTGAAAAAGAATATATGCACTCTGAAAAACTCATTGCTGACATGAAGGATGATGAGATCCGTTCGCTCCGGCTTTTTAATACTGACGGTGCAGAAACCCAGTATCCCGTTCCTCTTTTTGATGATATACTGGAAGCACTTAAGGGGCGATGTGTAATCAATATTGATAAATTTCCGCGGTATCCGCAGGAGATTGTTAATGCTGTACGTCGTCACGGAATGGTGGATCAGGCGCTTGTCAAGACAAAGCAAGACTCGCGCTGTTACGACATGATGGAAGATCTCGCCCCTGATTTTGCCTATATGACTTTTGCAATGGAAAGTGATCGTGATTCTGAGCAGCTCGTACACCGTTCATTGAATTATCTTGGCACTGAAGCTATATTTGCAAATGAAAGCAGTGAGCTCGCTTCCATTTCCTATCAGGAGAAGATGCACAGTCTAGGGCTTCTGACATGGGTCAATTCCATCGTTTATGATTATAAGGCTGTGCTCTCTGCAGGCCATACAGACGACCTTTTCGCACTCGGACGTGCAGATGACGGATGGGGATATCTTGCCTCGCTTGGGTTTAATATCATCCAGACCGACTGGGTCAGCCATTGTCTGCAATATCTGAAGGAACATGACTGGCGGTAAATGACCGCAAAGCTATTGAAAAGCCCGGTTCACAACGAACCGGGCTTCATTTATTATTCGTATTCGGCATCGGTTTTACTTGCCGATCAAGCCTGCGTCTCGCATGAACTGTCCTGGCAAATAAATACGTCCCGATAAAGTATCCGGCTGTTCGCCATCAATAAATAGGCTCACACCGTGAACGGGCGGAAGTTCTGTCAGCGTATTGACGATTGAGAATACGAGCAGGCGCTCGGCCGTCTCATCCAGGTTCTTCGCAAGTGTTCCGAAACGAGAGGACCAGTTCAGCAACAGCGTATAATCACTGAGTCCTACACCCAGCAGATCCGCATCGCTTAAGCCCTCCGGGAGCACTGCCTGCGCGCTTTCACTGTCGCAAGTCTGGGGGCCCTGCATCAGGCAGCCCAGAAGATATCTCGCAGAACGCGTTTCATAATACGGGATCGGACGCTGTACTGCTCTCAGGCTCCCGCTTCCATCGCCCATATACAAAGTACAGTTGGAAAGCAAGAAACGGGAGAAATCACTGCGACGCATTACGCCATCAGCAAAGATAACAGCTTCTCCCGCGCCTTCATAGATACCATTGGGTACAACGGCAGTAACGAGTTCATCGCCAATGTACACTGTGATACCGCCGATGCCCGGAATAAAGCCGGTAATCGTGTAAGTCAGGGCAGCCAGCATAACAGACCGCGGAATACGCGCTTCAATCAATGCCTCATTCAATTCAGCCGAAAAGCGCAGTATGATCCTCTGTCCACCGGAAACAGGAATCTCCTGTACAGTTGGAGTAGAAATCAGGTACTCGCTAAGCACCGGCAGCGAAGGCACGTTCGTCAGCTGACGTGCTCCCTGTGAAAGCGCGGCAAGAAGCGTTTCAGCCAGTACGGGTTTGCTGCGTCCATCAAAGCTGATTGTCTGGGCTTCTGCCAGAATACCCTTTCCGGCATAAGTAGGAAAGTACAGTACCGCATTCAGGGAGATGCGCCGGTCCGATGCTACTGCCGTCTGAGCTTCTACTGCTGCTGCAAGCGTATCGATCGTCCCATTCAGATCTTCTGTGAAGCATCCTGCCGGAACGCTAGCACCTACGTCCAACCCAGGCTGTGCAGAGCTGACAAGCACATTAACATAATGAATATCGCCCCACTGTGAAAGCGTATTAGCAATTGCCTGGCATACGATATACAAATCGCTGTGTGAAAGCATGAAAGCCGAGGACGCGAGATTGACAACGGCTGTATCCCCGGAGATTTCGACCGGATTCACCGGTGACAGCTGCAGGGTAGATTCAGGTCCCAGTCGCAGTGCGGTATCAGATCCTGCAAAAGCAAACAGCCTGCGCAGAGCTGCTTCTGCCGGATGTCTTGCAGCGGAAATAGCAACGCGCTCTGCCTGTGCGATCAGCTGTGTTCCCGCGCTATTGGGTACATAGATCAGGACAGTCTGGGCTGTTTCCTGTTCGGTATCTCCGACTGGTGCACTCCAGGCAACGGAAGCCGGAGGAAGCGTCGCTGACGCGTCCTTATGCAGTACTTCCACACCGGTCGCGCAGCCACTCAGGGCAAATGCAGTCACTATGCAGCAGAGCCCGCACATCAGGCGGCGTACTATGTATTTATTCATTGTTTGCCTCCATTAGTGCAAGCAGCCGCTGTACGTCGACACGCCAGATTCCACCCTCACGAAGCAGGGCCAGCGGTACTGATAGTTTTTCATATTCACTGCCATCAACACGGCGAAGCGTCATATCTACGCAGGCAACAGCCTTTGCGCCATCTGGAGATACCGTCGCTTCCGCAGTACCATAATCGATCAGTACAGGAGCTGATCCCAGGCGTTCTCCCAGTTGCGCAGCTGAAAGGCTTCCACGAGATGTAATAAGCAAGTCGAGGGAATTCCAGTCACGCTGCAGCCAAGCTCGCATTACAGCAGCAGCGATGTTTCCTGGTGTAGGAAGGTATGCCTGCACACGTGTCATCGGCTCAGCAGTTCCCTCTTCTTTTTCATCAAAGAAAGAGTTTTTCAGGCGCATGGACGTGCCAACATTTCCTTCACTGCGTACCAGTACCTGTACTGCTCGATACTCGCCGCTCTCAGTCAGCGTTGCGGCAAGCGCCGCCATTGCCAGCCTGCGGCGCATCGCACTTTCCTGCGGTTCCTTTGTCTCATCCGCATAACGTCCATATAAAGCTTCGCTGAAAGTCACATAGATAATCCCGTCCTGAGCCTGTGTAGACAATACTTCTGTCTTTTCAGGGAACAATGCCCGGCTTCCCGCTTCGCGAGAACCATCTAGGAGCGCGCTGACCAATGCTTTTTCACGTGTTTCGTTCGGAGCAACAGTAATCTCGCGTGTTTCTTGTCTGAGCATTGCACTATTCGCGTAGCGGAAATAAAGCGTAGCTGTAAACCGTGCTTCCGCTCCATCTTCAGGTGCTGCCGACACTGCCTGTGTGTCAGGTGCACTTTCAGAAATCAACGCCTCCGGCGGACGGCGGCTGCAGGCAATAAGCAGAATCGCAACAGAAATCAGCAGGATTGCAAAAAAGAATTTTTTCATTATTTCTTATTTCCATCCGGTTCAGCACCAACACACCAACCACGTAGTTTGGTCACGGCGCGTTCAAGTGCGTCCCGGCTGTTATTCCAGGGTTTATCCGCATTGCGGTAATCAAATTTTAGCGTGAACCATTCCAGCTCATCCTCGAGCCGGTGCATGTTTTCTGTGATCAGGCGCTGCATCACTTCAGTAAACTCAGCCTGCTGTTTTGCATTGAGCGCTTCAGGCGCCATACGCAGCAGCAGCGCAGCATCCTTCAGGCATACACCGCGGCTTCCTTCGAGTGCCTTTCTGAACGCGCCATCATTCGAAAACAGATACAGCAGCGTATATGCATAGCGCGCCATGCTGTCCTGCAGTCTGTCGCACAGGATACAGCTGTTTGTCAGCTGCTCCAGCTTTTCAGCAGCTGCTTGAACGGCTTCCTTGCCCCCGTCCTTGCCGAAGGCGCGCTTCATAAGCGGCGCACCGGCGGCTGCCTGTGCGCCCTGCACGGCATCCTCAAGGATCTTTTTCAACCGTTTGTCGGTCTCCTTCAAGTGCGTATGCGTCATCAGCGCATGCCCCAGCCTGTTCTGCTGCGCATACAGCAGTACATGATGACGTGCGCAGAATCCCTTTTCATTGACCTGTATTCGGGTATCCGGCTCCATTACAGAACCGCCGAGGAAACGCTCCACCTGCCCCTGTTCCTCTCGGCGGCGCAGGGCACAGAGAGGACATTCGCTTCCAAGCTTGACGGCATCCCATACAGGTATGGTATCGATATGATAGCGCATCCGGTTCTCCTTCAGGCTATTTTCAATCGTTGCGGCCGGGCGGATTACATCTGTCGCACGGCTTCAGATTCTTATAGCGATCTTCTCCCAACTGACTGTACAGGAAGCTGCCCTTCAGTGGTAGATACTTCTGGTCGATTTTAGTACACCTATCATTAGCATGATAGTAAGAACCGCCATCGGGATTATAATACAATACCATGTTCATGTCCGGCGTATAAGTGGGCATAATCGTATATTCAGGCCTTGGTGTAGATGTTTCCTTGATCTCTGTAGCGGAAGACAGGGAAGCAGGGTCTACATACCATGTGCCGTTGATGCGAAGCATAAGGACCTCGTAGCGATAGTTTTGTGGGGCCTTTCCCGTTCCCTTATCAATGCTCGCGATCATAGTCAGCGTACGTGAGTCATCTGCCTCAGTGCCGGAAGCAGCCGTGACTTCAAAATCAACCGGTGTACTGGTACCGCGGATCTTGAAGATGGAATGCTGCGGGTTTTCCTGAGCATTGACCCATGCAGGAGAACAATAGGACAGCATTGCGTCGTAATCCAGGCTCATCCAGCTGTTCATGAACAGCTCAAGCTGCTGCTGAGCCTCTGAGCGCGAGTTAGGTGTCGCCGTCGGCGCCGCCGTTACAATCGCATTCGGGTTCTGTGCGCTAGCATAATCACGCACGTCTTGCGGAGTTGTATCACGTCCGAAGAGCGCACTCAGATCTGTTCCTGTTTTATTTGTTGCTTGCTGCTCTGTATTTGGGAGAGGCTTTGAAAACGCAAGAACAGCAATCAGCGATACAACCATCGTTGCAGCATAGATCAGCGACAGTGTGCTGCGCGCCTGATGCAGGAAAATACGTGCAGCCCACATGATAATTAGAGCAATCGCTGATAGAATTAAAAATGCCAGATGCAGTTCCCTGTAGCCCAGAATAAGCGCAACAATAAACAGGATGGGCAGCAGCAGCGTCATCATAATCTGCAGCGGTACGCTCGTATTGCCATCGCGCCGCCTCTGCGGCCGCTCAGGCGGCACATAATACCCGCCGCCGCGGGTGTGTCTCATACCATACAGCGGCGAGGAAGAATATTTTTTTCTGTTATCACTCATTGCTCTTCCTCCGCGTCATGAATAATTCATAAAGCAAATACAATTATAACATATTGAAACAAAAAGTAAACATTTATTTGTAAACAAGCGTATTCGTATGCACATAAAAGCCGCCCGGAATCCGGGCGGAATGAAGGTTATGGAATCAGAAGACTCAGTCATTATCAATCTGGACCTTATCGCGTCCCAACGTTTCAATGAGCAGTCGTTCATCATAATCCTGCTTAGAACGTGTGTCTGTGTTCGTATCGCCTTCCAAGACTACCTCGAAATGCGCCGGTTCTCCGCCTTCTTCACTCAGCAGGCGTTCGAACATTTCCTTACGTTCCTGGGCATTTACATAATCACGGCTGATAGCAGCATCCGGTGTAAATGTCAGGCGATATGTCCCATCCGCATATCCTCCATAACGTCCCTGATTCACGATCGCATAGACAGCAACCGCTTCTTTGGCAAGACGTTTGAGTGCGGCATTCCAAACATCCGCAGGACGTTTTCCCGCAGGCGTCTGTGCGTCAGCTCCGGAGCCACGGGGCGGCAGCTTTTGTGTTATAGAGGAACTTTTCTTTTCTTTCTTTTCTTCCACTTTTTCTGAGCCCTGTGGAGGAGCTGCTGTCTGAATAACGACCCCGTTTTTTTGCAGCAGGTTCAGCTGATGACTGAGCTCCTCAACCCGGTCTGCCAGCGCTTGCACATCTTCACCTTCCGCCATACGGCATGCGCGAAGCGCAAACAGT
>JAFYDF010000082.1 GCA_017544935.1 Clostridia bacterium | reverse complement strand
TCTAACCAACTGAACTACCGGGCCACATGGTGGTGGGCCTTCAGGGACTTGAACCCCGGACCGATCGGTTATGAGCCGACTGCTCTGACCAACTGAGCTAAAGGCCCGCGCCCCCAAAGGGAGGAAGTGGTGACCCCGTCGGGACTCGAACCCGAGTTACCGCCGTGAAAGGGCGATGTCTTAACCGCTTGACCACGGGGCCACGACAGTGCGAAAGCAAGTTGGTCGGGGTGAAGGGATTCGAACCCCCGGCCCCATGCTCCCAAAGCACGTGCGCTACCGGACTGCGCTACACCCCGTAAGCTTTCGCACAGCGTTCGGTGACAAAGCATATAATAAACGAAATCGGCAGGCTTGTCAAGAGAAAATTTTATCTTCATCAAATTTTCTCATCATATTATCTGGGACTGGTCAGATAACTGCGGCTATGATAAAATATGTGCCAAGATGTACGGCTGATGGCTGTGCAGGAAATAGGAGGGTTTTATGCTGAAAGATGTATTATCGGCGCAGAAGACGTTTTTTGAAACAGGAATGCATACCGAATTACGCGGTCAGGTAAACCGACAGCGCAGGGTCGTCCTGTTATCAGGAAATGTAACATCCAATGTGCGCTCAGATGTCTCAGGTGTATCTGCGAGAGTATATCGGAACGGCACCTATGGCTTTTCTTCCATGGCTGAGTTTTCTGAGGAGGCTGCACAGCGTGTATTGCGTGCGGCGGCAGATAATGCTGTGTTTATGGATACTCATGTTCCGGCCGGAAAGCCCGCTTTGTCAGCACTGCCTAGTGGCAAATACACTGTCCAGGAAGATATCCATGATCCGGCTCAGAAGGTTTATTTTGACTTTCTTAAGGGACTTGATGAGTATATCGCTAAACACTGCCCACAGCTGATCAGCCGTGTAACGGTTGCAAGCGAGGATTCAATGGAAAAGCTGTTGGTGACCTCGGATGGCATGGATGGACACACGATCCTGCCGTGTTCTTACTGCTATGTAGTAATGACGGCACAGACGCCTGCTGGTGCACCGGTGGAGCGGTTTCGCGCTTTCGGCGGTGAGAGAACGTTTGATCTGAATTTTACAGATCCTGCTGCATTATATGAAGATATTGACCGTCTGTATGATGAATTGATGCAAAAACGTGAAGGTGTGTACGCAGACGCCGGGCGTAAGACAGTGATTCTGGGCGGTATGATGACAGGTATGCTTTCACATGAAGCGGTTGGACATACTGTGGAGGCAGATCTGGTACTGGGTGGCAGTGTTGCCGGGCCATGCCTGAATAAACGGGTAGCCAGTGAAAAAGTTACTCTGACAGACTTTGCCAATGAAGCCTTTGGAAAACGCTGCCCACTGCCAGTATTTGTGGATGATGAAGGGACTCGCGCCGAAGATGTGACACTGATCCGCGACGGAATATTGGTGGGATATATGAACAGTCGTGAGAGCGCAGAGCACTTTGGCATGAAACCTGCTGGCAATGCTCGTGCATGGTCATTCTCAGACGAACCGCTGATTCGTATGCGCAATACGGCGGTACATCCTGGAACGGACAAGCTGGAAGATATGATCGCTTCTATCGAGGATGGTTATTACCTGATTGACAGTGGCAATGGCCAGGCTGATACCACAGGCGAGTTTATGTTTGGCGTCACAATGGGCTATGAGATCAAACATGGCAAACTTGGTCGTGCATTACTGGATACCACAATCTCTGGTGTGGCGTTTGAAATGCTGAAAACGGTTGATATGGTTGGTGATACAGTAGTATGGACCAGCTCGGGCGTATGTGGCAAGAAACAGCCGATGCCTGTTGGGATGGGTGGACCGGCATTAAGGTGCCAGGTAACGATCGGAGGTCGCTGATATGGACAATATGATGAAACTGGCTGATTTTATTCTGGCTGAAGCAAAGTCGCTGGGCGCGGATTATTGCCAGTGTACGGTCAGCGAAAGCGAAAAGCGCGAGTTCAATGTGGATGGCGGACGTTTTTCCCTAATGCGTACGCTTTTTGACCGCGGGGTAAATGTAACCGTGTTGAAAGGACAGCGTAAGGGAACGGTTCAGATCAATCGCTTTGATGAGGATGCCGTGCGCGCTGCTGTTGCTGACAGCGTGGCTGCCAGCGAAAGCGCCGAGCCTGATCCGGCTTGGCAGTTTGCTGAAGGACCTGTTGATGAGAGCTATATAGACGGTGCACCTGAATGCGATACTGAAGCATTGTTTGCCCGTACAAAAGAGCTGATGGCTGATGTGACATCCCGCCATCCTAAGATTCTGATGGAGCAGATGATCACTGAGCATGATGCTCACCATGCAGTATATAAGAATAGCCAGGGCGTGACTTACCGTACTGCATCTGGTGCATATCATTTTTCATTAATGTATTCTGCACATGAAGGAGAGAAGAGTTCTTCTTTCTATGGCAGTGATGTGACACTTGCAACTCTGGACAAGCCGGTGATTGACTGCGCATTGATTGAACGCGAACTAAGTGCTGTGGAAAAGCAGATTGAAACACAGCCGCTTGTTGGAAAGTTTATTGGTACGGCTGTAATGGCTCCTATGGCATTGCTTGAAACCGTGGTCATGACAATACTCAGCAATTTTGTAAGTGATATGAGCCTGATTGATGGTACAAGCATCTGGAAGGATAAACTGGGTGAGCAGGTAGCCGATCCGCGTCTGACAATAACCTTTGATCCGCATGCGAAGCATGTGGTGGGTGGCCAGCATTATACAGGTGAAGGTTATCCCGCGCAGGGTTATGATCTGATCCGCGCAGGCCGTCTGACCAGTTTTGCATTGTCACAGTATGGTGCCAATAAGACAGGTGGGAAGCGCGCGGCGTGCAGCAGCTGGGAAGGCTCTATCACGGCAGGTGAAAAGACCCTGGATGAGATTATCAGTGGCGTAGAACGGGGCGTATTGGTAATGCGTTTCTCTGGCGGTCAGCCGGCAGCCAGCGGAGAGTTTTCCGGTGTGGCCAAAAATGGCTTCCTGATTGAAAACGGAAAAATTACCTGCGCACTGAGCGAAACGATGATCAGTGCTTGCGTGCCTGATATGTTGAATAATATCCGCGATATCAGCTGTGATGTGTTGCAGGATGGCTCGCTCAGTGTGCCGTATATTGCCTTTGATGGAGTTACGATCTCTGGACAGTAATCCGTATATAATCAAAACTGCCACCTATGCAATGAACACATTGTATAGGTGGCAGCTGTTTGTCAGAGATTATTCAACAATATTGCTTGTGATATAATCTACGCCATACTCAGTCATGCGCTGGGCATCTTCCAGCGTATCAACTGTCCAGCAGTTGACCTCGATGCCGGCAGCATGCAGGGCATCTACACGCTCCTTTGTGAGGGCGACATACTTGATGTCTAGATCCAGCTTTTCCTTCCGTAGCGTTTCAAGCAGCCAGTCAGTATATTCACTGATTAGGAACTGCGCTTTTTGCTCAGGCAAGCGCTCACGGATGCAGATCATATTAGGAAGATCAAAGGAAATGAAGATGGTGTTTTCCAGATATTCCTCTTCACGGATGATAGCAATAATGCTGTCAATATCTGCGGGACGGAAGTGGTTTTTCAGTTCCAATACAGCAATCTTTTCATATTTCTTGCAGATGCGGATATACTCGCGCAATGAAGGCATCAGCAAGTCTTTGCGGCCTTTGGCACCGTCTTTATCAACCAGACGGATAGCACGTAGTGTTTCGTAGCATGTTTTTTCTACAATCATTTCATCGCCAGCTACACGCTTGGTGTTGTCGTCATGGATGATGATGAACTGACCGTCTGCAGTACGGTGTACATCGGTCTCGATGCCGAAATAGCTTCTGTTGCCTGCAGCTACAAAAGCAGAGCATGTGTTTTCCAACTCGATTCCGCTCATACCGCGGTGGGCAATCATTTTTGGTTTATTGCCGTTCAGCTTCAGGGTATCGTTCATGAGAAGACCTCCTGCCAAAATGCTTTTTCTGTATTATAGCGCAGAGCGCTCTGAATGTCGAGAAAGAAAGAACAGAAATAAAGCGGAATAATACAAGCTGTCAGCTTGATTCTGACCGATACCCGTGCTACATTGGACAGGTGCTGTCATTATTGTATACAGCCAGTTTGGTAATAAATTGGAGAAACAATCACGATGAAGGATCTGCGGGAGAACCGGACTGTTGGTGCCATCCTGCTGAATGCACTGATCGCTGCAGTCAGCCTGTTTGTAAACGGATTTGGTGTATATCTGACGATACACGCGAATATTGGGGCCGCACCGTGGGATGTCCTTAACCTCGGTATTTCAAAGACGACTGGAATTCTGTATGGGACAGCATCGATAGCTGTTTCAATCACGATCCTTGTCATCGATATTCTGTTAAAAGAACCTATTGGTATCGCAATGTTCATTGATGCAGTTGTCGTAGGAAAATCGGTGGACTTTTTCAACTGGATTCGGATTGTCCCGCCTTGCAGTTCAATGCTGACTTCGATATCAGTGCTGATTATAGGGCTGATCATTATAGCCTACACTCAATATACCTATATGATTGCATCATTGGGCTGTGGGCCTCGTGATACACTTATGGTTGGCCTTGCAAAACGTGTAAAGCGTGTACCGATCGGCTTGGTCAGTGTTGCGCTGCTAAGCACTGTTACTCTGACGGGCTGGCTGCTGGGCGGACCAGTGGGGCTTGGAACTATCCTCTGTGCTTTGGGTGCGGGACCAATCATGCAGCTAGCGTTTCGTTCGGTACGCTTTGATGCAACAACCATCCGGCATCAGCGGCTGCGCGATTCTTTCAAGATCATTGTTTCTGGACAACGATAAAGAGACCGGACGACCGGTCTCTTTTTGGTGCCGAAGACGGGACTCGAACCCGTACGGTGTTAGCCGGGGGATTTTAAGTCCCCTGCGTCTGCCATTCCGCCACTTCGGCACGGGAATGATTATAGCACTTTCTAAGAAGCACGGCAACAGGATGATGAAATATTGAACAACACGATAACTAATTTACTGTTGTTATCTTGTAAGTATTCAGGCTTTTTGAAATCTTGGCGGATTTTATTTCTGTCCAAGTGTGCTTTATTGAGTTGCTTTGTTTGGTAAAACAGTATATACAACAGAAAAGGATTATGGGACGATACCGATCGCGGTAATCGTGAACTTCTTTTCTGCAGTGCGGTTTGTCATCTCGATCATAACCGTATGCTCTGCAGCAGTCGAGGCGTCGAAAGCAAGGATGACTTCCGACTGACCCCATTCGTCCGGACCGCCACCAATGATTGCTGCGATCCGACCGTCTACCTTGACTTGTGCGCGGCCGAAATCTGAATTGTTCGTTGCACGGAAAGCGATAAGAAGCTTTTTGAATGTTGCGGTGAATGTCAGCGGTTCCTTTGAATCGCCTGTGGCATGATGAAAATTCTCTCCGCAAACCCGGCCGACCGGAGCGTTTTGGTATGAGTGCTTGTCATCGTGCATGAAACCACCGCGGTCTAACTGAACATTTTCGGGAACTCTGCCGGCATAGATTGTTTGCAGGCCCATAAAATCATCGCCATAGACCGGAGAAATGTTCAGATTGATATCCTGCGTGCTTGGACCCTGCGCAGCAGTGGTTTCGACAGCATAGAGCAGGCAGTCAGCCATTACAGCATGGCCAAATGAAGTGGGATGGTATGCGTCGCTGAAAAATTGCTCCTTTGACCATTCCTTGCCGACAAGCGGATAAGCGCCATCACGAATGGAGACCATCATGATATTGTAGGCCTTACCTATCGGCAGAAAGCTGTCCTGCAGGTTTCTGCCGTCCTGAAACACAGAGAATAGCAGAATGACAGCCGGATCGTTAGGCTGGGATAAAACAGTCTTGAGCATGGATTCATAACAGCGATGCTTTGTCGGTTCATTGTAGTCATTGACGGCAAATTCAATAACAACAAGATCCGGCAGACCATCACTGTCGCGTATACGACTGACAACATCGTTTTCATAGCGCATGAAACCGAAGGTTGAGGGCGTGCCACCGACACCTGCATTGACGAAATGCACATTGCTGCCATTACCGGAACCGTAACGTTGAGAAAAGCCTTTGGCAAATCGTGATGCATAGCAGTCCGCATATTTTGAGGCGCCAGCACCTTCGGTGATGGAACCGCCAATTGTTGCGATTGTGATATCCTCTCCTGCCTGTGCGCGTTCAATCACCCGTTTCAGGCGCAGATTATTCCCTGCCAGAAGCAGCGAACGAGCAAGCATTTCATTATACCATGCCTTGCCTGCATCGTGGCCGAAATAACTGCTTTCCGATGTGGCAATGCCGCATCCAAACAACATCACGATACACAGCAATACTGTGATGCGTAACATTTTCTTTCTCACGGATATCCTCCTGTAGCGTTGAAGCGGATCTGAAGTTATGCAAGCTATGATACAAATGGCATTTGTGCGTCAGTATACATACAGATAAATACCTAGCCAATGGGCAACGGCCCCAAATAACACAAAGAAATGCCATAGGAAATGAGCCCCTTTTTTCTTGAGAAGGAAGGGGATAATTCCAAGTGTGTATATGATGCCACCGGCAAGAATAAACCAGAAAAGCAGGCGATCATTCCGAATCATTCCGGGCAGGAAGACCAATGCGCTCCAGCCAAGAATGATATACAGAGCGATATGAAGAGGGCGCAATCGACCAGGGCCGAATACTCCAACAAAAGTTACTCCAGTAATGATGACAACCCATTGGAGAATCATCAGTAAAAGGCCTGTTTTTCCGCCCCAGTAGACCAGCCATAGCGGAGCAAAAGTACCGCCGATAAGCAGATATATGCTGATGTAATCAAAACGCCGCCACACACGTTTGACAGTAGAACCACTGCGAAATGAATGATAAAGACAGCTCATAGTAAACATGAGGATCATACAGATTCCATAAACGAGAGCGGCAACAATCTTGGGCGTTGTATCAGCCCGAATTAATAGCAATATAAGGGCAGCGATGCTCAGTAGGCTGCCTATACCGTGGGTGACTGCATTACCCACTTCTTCCAGCACGCTGCGCCGGGGCGGTTCATTGTGATTGCGCCGGGGATCAGAAGTAAGGGTAGTTTTTTTGGACATTTTCTTCCTCTCAGAACAGGAGATTAAGCTTTAAGACGTTTTCTTGCAGGTGTTTTCTTGTGAACGATCACGTTTTTTGTGCTGTCAGCAAATCGATCTGCGAAACCAACCAGTGCAATAACAAAATCGCGCTTTGTCAGGAATTTAACTAGCCAGAGAAAACAGAAAAATATCAGAATCGGAATAGCAATTGTTGTTACTAGCATGACAGCAACAGAAGCCATGAAGTGGCTCAATCGTGTCTTTGCCCAGTCATATGCTTCTGTGGCACTTTTCCAGAGGCCTGAGAAGAAGTCGCCTACCTTATCAAAAATGTTTTTGTTCTGCTCGCCTTCCGGAATCGATTCCATGATTTCATTGGCATTCTTTGCATCATCCAAAGCGGCTTGAATAGATGCGGAGTTGGCGTTTTCTATCATCTGCCCGCAATAGCAACCTAATGGAATGACCATTGCGATGCATACACCAAAAATCAGCAGACGAAAAGCATATTCTTTTAGTTTTAGGCGGCTCTGCGGCCGTGCAATGACTGCCAGACCGGCAATTAAGCAGCTTAGTGGCAGTATAAAGGAACTGGATATGAATCCGATGGTAGTCAGCAGGTAACGCTCCAGGAAAATAGCAGAAATGACAATCAGCATATAGCCAGAATACTCTGCCAATTCATTAGCAATAGCTGAACCGGCATCGTCTGGAATCAGGCTTATGACAAAAGAAGCACTAGTTACACCAAGAGAAATCATGGTAGCATTTCCCATTTTCTCTTCCAGATAATCAAAGGCGGACTGATAGGTAGACTGCCGGACCATGATGGGGCGGATAACAGTGAGAAGTAATGCGATGACTGCTGCCAATGTCAACAGCTTGATTATCTTTGGCAGGACTTTTTCTTTTGCTTCAGGCAGAACAGGAAGTTCACTCATGATTGTGCCGCCTTTCTCCAGGGGTGATCGGTTTGATTATTTCAGCATATCCCAGACGCGAAGCGATAGGTCGCGCATTTTATTGACAGTACCGATCCAGTCAGAAACGTAAGGGAACAGGTCCGGACGGGGCTTGACTGAAGGATGTCCACGGTGTGATTCTATGATATCGGCATACCTGGCTTCAGCGCGTGATACGGCATCTTCCCAGGACAGGTAGAGCTGTGCTTGTGCATTCTCGCCGATAGTGTGGATTTCGCTGCGGTGTGAGCAGGCAAACAGTACCTGACGACAGAGATCATCAGCATTTTCGCGCATTAGCAGCCCGTTTTGACCGTCTGTGACATCCTCAGCTGCACAACTGCCGCGTACCAGCAAGGCTGCCAGTCCGCAGGCGGCTGCTTCACGTACTACGATGCCGTTGGTATCGAATGTGGAGGGAAACAGGAACAGATCAGCGGTGCTGTACAGTGCACGCAGAAGCTCACGGTCGCGCAGGGCACCTGTAAACAGACAGCGCGGCATCAGCCCGGTCTCCGAGCATAAGGCTTCGATAGCGGTACGGTCTGTGCCGTCTCCTACGAATACCATGCGGAAATCCGCGCCGGCATGCATGGCTTCGGCCAGACCTTCTATGATTAGCCGAATGCCTTTATACCAGCGCAGGCGCCCGGTAAAAAGAAAAAGAGGAACGTCAGGCATTGGATACAGAGAGCGCAGACGGGCAATATCAGCTTCAGAGGCACGGCCTCTGGGCATGTCCACGCCGTTTGCCATTACACGGTATTCTCCATGGAAGCCAATGGAACGCAGGTTTTCACCGGCACCGCGACTAACTGTCCACACTTCGTCGCATGCTTCTACATTGCGCACCAAAGCGTTGATCAGCTCATTCTGCAGCAGATGACCGCGTACTGCGGTACGGATATCGATATCAAACTTTGTATGGTAAGTAAACACTACCGGTATACCTGTGCTTTCGCGCAGTGTGCGCGCCAACAGCGTTGAGGCAATGGGGCAGTGTGAATGGATAATGCTGGGCTTGAAAGCTTCCAGCTCAGCAATCGCTGGAGCACTGAAAGGATAACCGGCGCGATAACCGACAAGCCGGGTGGTGTTGATGCTTTTATAGCGTAAGACGGGATATGGGAAATCATCCGTTGCGTCTGGATACTCGGGAACAGCAACCAACGGCTGATGACCGTGTTTCTGCAGAACCGCCGCGTAATTGACGACAGCATTGGCCACTCCGTCAATGAGCGGCGGGAAGGAATCGTTAAAAAGCGCGACGCGCATAGCTTCACCTCCCCTTTACATTATATACCAGATGCCTGAAACCTGCAAACAAGCCTTGCTGGATGAGAGCGTTCTTTAGTGCTTCTCAAATTGACAAAAAGGCAAATAATGCTATACTGGAACAGGAAAAATTGACGTGTGAAGGGAGCCGCGTTTTATGCATATTATCACTAATGCTGCGTTCTGTGCTAATTATGACAATTATGATTTTCTGCTGGATGTGGCGCACAGCGTTACAGCAGCTCGAACAGGAATTGAACTGAGCATTTATTCAGACAAACCCGAATTTATGAAAAACCAACAGGATCAAAAGGCTCGTTTTGCTGATGTTCCGATTACATTCCACGGACCGTTCACGGATGTCGAAGCAGCCAGTGCTCCCGGCACATTAGATCGTCAGCGGTTCATTGACGCCTATAAATATGCTTTTGATGTCTATGAGGAGTTTAGCGGACAGTCCATGGTACTGCACACTCATAAGATGCGTGATATCCCTGAATTTGGGAAGGAGCGCATGCGAGGCTGGGCTATAGAAAACATAAACACAGTAGGTGAGATTGCTCTTTCCCGTGGTGTTCGCCTTACAGTGGAGAATGTGGGACATTGGGTCAAAAACAATGTGCTGTTTAATGAAGAGCAGTTTATCACAATGTTTGATCAGTTGCCCAAAGGGATCGGCTGCCTGATTGATATAGGGCATGCACTAATTAACCGCTGGGACATCTTCCATGTTGTACATATGTTGAATACACGCGTCTTTTCCTATCACTTACACAATAATAATGGCTGTGCAGACAGTCACCGTCCCATGTTTGAGGCAGGCGGGCGTTATTCAGCAGGGGAAATGATAGAGCTGTTGCATGTGATTCACCGTTGCTCTCCTGACGCTGATCTGATCCTTGAATATTGTCCAGGGGAACATATTACTAAAAAGTTATTGACAAACGATTTGACTGTGTTGGCTGAAATTGCCGCTGAGTAATAGTAGGAGGACGCTGCTGTGAGAAAACTCGGTACAAGCATAAATGCATCGACCTGGGATCTGCCTGTGGATGAGGCGCTGGCTGCTGTACGTAAAGCGGGCTTCGACGCTTTCTTTACTGGCTACGAATGTACGACTGACATGGAAGAAAAAATGACGGCATATGCCAATGCCGCAGCAAAAACAGGCCTGTGGTTTGAATGCATCCATGCACCTTTTGGAAAACCGGGCTGTAACAGCCTCTGGCTGCCGGGAGAAGACGGCGACATTATGCACGATCATCTGATTGAAAGCATACGGTCGTGCAAGAGAAACGGCGTGGGTATTGCTGTAGTTCACTTAAGCTCGGGCGATTTTGCTCCGTGCGTCAGTGATATCGGCCATGCGCGTTTAGATATGGTGATTGAAGAGGCTGTGCGTTGCAATGTGACGCTGGGATTTGAAAACCAACGCAAGATAGGGAATCTATCCTTTATTCTTGAACTGTATGACAATGTACCGCAAGTTCGCTTCTGCTGGGATGTCGGCCATGAAGCTTGCTTTACTCCTGGACGTGAGTATATGCCGTTGTTTGGTAAAAAGCTTGTCTATACGCACATTCACGACAATGAGAAAGTGTACAACGGAGACATGCATTTAATCCCATTCGATGGGAAAATTGATTATCATCGTACAGCGGAGCTTCTGCGCAAGTATAAGTATCAGGGAACATTGACGTTGGAGATTGCAGCAAAGAAATCAGGACGGTATGATGACTTAACGATTGATCAATTCTATACCCGTGCCTATGATGCTGCTAAACGTCTGCGTGTCATGGTGGATGATAGCCAGGAATAACAAGCTTGGACTATTAGCGATTTATTGTGACATTTCAAGGCTTCTGACAGCTGAACATATGGAGGAAAAGGCATGACGCTGCAGCAGTTGAACTATGTGATTGTCATTTCTGAAGCGGGCTCACTCAATAAGGCAGCAGAGCGACTGTATGTGTCTCAGCCTTCTTTGACCAGCGCGGTGAAGGAATTGGAGAAAGAAGTCGGAATAGTAATTTTCAACCGTACAGGGCGCGGAGTAACTCTGACAGCGGAAGGTGCTGCATTTTTGCCTTATGCGAGGCAGGTATACGGCCAGTACTTGAACCTTATGGATGCCTATGGCAGTCAGGGCGCAAGGCGGCAGCAGTTTGCTGTGTCCACGCAACATTATTCCTTTGCAGTAAAAGCGTTTGTGGAAATGACACGCAGCTTTGACGTGGCAGAATATGAGTTTGCTGTGCGTGAAACGAAGACTAAAAACGTAATTGATGATGTAGCTTCCTCACGCAGTGAGATCGGGATACTCTTCCTGAGTGATTTTAACCGCAAGGCAATGGAAAAACTGCTGGCTGCGGGTAGCCTGACCTTTACACATTTAATCGATTGCAAGGCGTATGTATATCTGTGGCGTAACCATCCGTTGGCAGGAAAGAAAGCAATCAATTTGGAAGATCTGGCACCGTATCCCTGTATCTCTTTTGAACAGGGAGATGACAGTAATTTCTATTTGGCAGAGGAGATCCTTCCAGCTAATGAATATCCGCGTGAGATCAAATGCTGCGATCGTGCGACGGTGCTCAATCTGATGGTTGGCCTGAATGGATATACGCTGTGTTCCGGCATTATCTGTGAAGAGCTAAATGGAAGCGATTATATCGCTGTTCCTTATGAGGCTGATGCGGAGAACCCCAATAGTGTATTGGAGATCGGCTATGTGACACGCAAGAACAGCATTCTGAGCCATATGGGAGAATGTTATATTGCGGAAATTAAGAAATATCTTGCTGCCTGTAATGTTTCCTGATCATTAGAAAACTCGAAGGAATGGAGAAAATTATGAAAAGTTATCAACAGGAATATCTGCTGCGCACATGCGATTGTGATGTAAATGGCCAATGGAGGCCAAGTGCCATATTGGAAGCCATGCAGGAAGTCGCGGACATGCATTGCACGTTGTTAGGCTGCGGCCGTAATGATTTGGTGAAACGCAACATCGTATGGATTCTTGCACGAAGCGAAGTGCAGATGACTCGTTACCCTGAAATTGGGGAAACGATTACAGTACAGACATTTCATAAGCCAGTAAGGCTTCGCTTTTTCCCGCGCTATTTCCTGTTTACAGATGCACAGGGAAATGTAATTGGTAAAGCCGGTACATTGTGGTTGTTAATGGATCTGATCACGCGCCAGACGGTACCAGCGGGTGAGATCGCTGCATTACTGCCTGATAACAGCGAACTGGCAGCGCCTATGGCACTTCCTGCTACAGTGGGGCAGCTTCAGGGTACGGAAACTGTGAAAGAATATGAAGCAGTATACTCTGATCTGGATGTGAACGGACATGTAAATAATACGAAATATGCGGACTGGCTGTGTAATATGCTTGGAATTGAAACTATGCGACAATATCAATTACAATCTCTGATTCTCAACTACAATGCTGAAGTTCTTCCAGAACAACGACTGATGCTGCGGTTGATCCGTCGTGAAAATGATTTTCAGCTGATTGGTAATCATGGAGAGAAGACTGCTTTTGAAATTGGCGGGATGTTGCAGGAAAGAAGACGTTGAATAGATATTTGTGGAACAGGAATTGCTTGAGGTTGCAAAGAAAGACATGAGCATGAAGACTGATATCAAGCCATATACTGCTGACAGAATCGGGGATGTGGTGCTCTTTGAGCAGGAACTGCGTCGACAGGAAGATTGCTGGGGATGGGAGATTGATGAAAAGTATCTTGAAAGTGTCAGAAATAGTTTCCAAAATCCTTCATTTGCAGATGCACTATCTCTGCTGGCATATGTGGACGGGAAAGTAGTAGGACGTATCGATGCGTCATTGATCAGAAGCAGGTTTGACGGTACTACCAAAGCATATCTCGATTGGATCTGTGTCTTGAAAAGTTGTCGCCATCAAGGTATTGCTCAGCAGCTGCTGAATGAACTGAAAAAAAGGCTGAAAGAACAAAATATCACTTCATTGGTTGCACTGACTGCGGCTAATGATGAAGCGCAAAGCTTCTATAAGGCGGTACCGGATTCGATTATGAGAGATATCGGAATCTGGATTGATATACTCTGATTAATTATGCAAATCTGAAGAACAAATCAATACGCCCGGATCAAATGATCCGGGCGTAATTTGTAGTATGACGGGCATGTCCCGAAGCTTGGGTGGAAGTCCCAAGGGGCGTAGTTGCCAACGAACCCGATAGCAACTGGCAAGCTTTGTACCGCGAGGTAGAGGGGAGAAGAAGCCATAGCGAAATCGTGGCCCGACGAACAGGAAGCCGATATCAAGGCGTAGCAGACGGACAAGCTGGCTATAAGCAGTAAAGTCCTAAAGGCAACCGTAACCCTGCTGCGTAAATCGACCGGGTAAACGAGGAAAGGTTCGGGACTTATCCCGTGAGGTCTCGCAAGCGGTCTCATTAGCCGTAGTAACAACGAATTGCGAGAAGTCAGCAGAGGCCATAATAGCCGAAAGGCGAAGGGCCGAACGATTCAAGACGTCAAATGAATGTATGTCCCATCAGCAAGTCCGACAGGTCGGGAAACCGAAACGTAAATGAGGGGAAGCGGCGCACATAGGATGATGCGGCTGGGAGCGGAAAGGAAGGAGACGGAGGCATGGGAAGCCTGCTTGAAAAGATTCTGGAGTGGGACAATATACAGCGAGCCATGAAACGGGTGTGCGCCAACAAAGGATCATCCGGAGTTGATGGCATGAAGGTTGAGGATTTGGACCTGTATATGTTCGACCACTGGAAGGAAATTGAACAGGCGATCCGGGAAAGACGGTACAAACCGCAGCCAGTAGAGCGGGTGGAAATCCCAAAGGAAAACGGAGGAGTAAGAAAGCTCGGTATCCCAACTGTGGTGGACAGAACGATCCAGCAGGCAATAGCCCAGGTGCTCTCGCCGATATTCGAAAGACAATTCTGCGAGAACAGTTACGGATTCAGGCCTGGCAGGAGCTGTGAACAAGCCATTGTGAAGTTGCTGGAGTATTTCAACGACGGAAACATATGGATCGTTGACATCGATCTGGAGAAGTTCTTCGATACAGTACCGCAGGATAGGCTGATGAGCATCATTAACCGTACAATTCATGACGGAGACACGGAATCACTGATACGTAAATATCTCCAAGCCGGAGTCATGGTCAACGGAAAGTACGAAGATACGCCGACCGGAACCCCGCAGGGAGGATTATGTGGATATCGGCATAAGCCACCTTATGCGGAGATAGTTGTTATGCTGAGTTAATCATTGAAATTCCTGTAATTCTATCGTTTCATGACCAATTATCTCGGCATAACGTATTCCGCTAAAAGGAGTTGAGGAAGTTCAGCAAATCCTTGTCAGCCCGCCAATCAGG
>JAFYDF010000081.1 GCA_017544935.1 Clostridia bacterium | reverse complement strand
GCCAGGCTTAGGTGTCTACAAGCGTGTTCTTTATATTGAAAAGAGTAAATCAAAACGGCGCCGCTTGCAAGCATTCGCCGTCTTTTTATTCAACTTGGGTCAGCGTTGCTTCGCCCGCAAATGCGGGCGACTTGGTCCAAAATATTACATTTTTAGCCCCACATCAATCCTCTCATTTCCTGGTTTTCGGGCACTAAAAAAGCGCCGGTTGTATCCGGCGCTAGTGGTATTCGGTATTATTCCTCTTCTTCCTCTTCAGGCAGTTCGGCGTTGTGATATACGTCCGCAACGTCATCGTTCTCATCCAGCATATCGAGCAGTTTTTCGATCTTAGCCACGGTATCGGGATCATCGACTGCCACAGTGTTCTGCGGGATCATCTTTTTATCTGCGGAAAGGAAAGACAGGCCCTGGTTTTCAAGCGCTTCACGTACGGCAGAGAAATCGTTAGGCGCGCAATAGATGACAAACACATCATCCTGGACCTTTACATCTTCGGCACCGGCTTCCAGCGCCATCATCATCATTTCATCCTCGTCCATTCCGGGGCCACGTTCGACTACGAACTCACCCTTATTGTCGAACATGTAGCTAACGCTGCCGGGCGTTCCCAGGCTGCCGCCATTCTTATCGAAAATATGACGCACATCTGCGCTGGTACGGTTGCGGTTATCCGTCACGATATTGCAGATAATTGCAACACCACCGGGAGCATAGCCTTCATAAACGATTTCTTCATAGGACGTGCCGCTGCCTTCACCAGCTGCCTTCTTGATGGAACGCTGAATGTTATCATTAGGCATGTTGTTGGCCTTAGCCTTGGCAATTACGTCGCGCAGCTTGCCGTTGCTTTCCGGATTAGCACCGCCTTCACGAACTGCAATAGCGATCTCACGGCCGATCTTAGTAAAAATCTTGCCGCGGGCGGCATCGGCCTTACCTTTTTTTGCCTGAATATTATGCCATTTGGAATGACCTGACATATAGGATCCCCCTCAGTATTCGAATTATCTTGAAAAGTATAGCACTAAACCGTGTATCCGTCAAATTCTGTGCTAAAAAATCACTTTACAGCTGTTATTCAGTCTGCACATGCTCCAGATATTCTTCCAGACAAAGCCCGCTGTTCTTCATGTTCATGCTATGTTCGGTACCTACATAGCGGATATGCCATTCCTCTCCAAGGAAACCGGTGATATCCTGTTTGTCATCCGTATAGCGGATAATAAATCCATACTCCCAGCAATGTTCATGCAGCCATTGGCACTGTTTTGTAAACTTGAACGTCTCTCCGGGCACAGTCACGTCAAAAGCCAATCCAGTATGATGCTCGCTGGTACCGGGATCAGCTACCGTCAGACGTGCCGCGCTTTCCGCCTTGGACCGGCTCAAGCCGTTCTTGTTCATATACTCCTTGACGTTTTCATCAAAAATCTGCTGCTGGTCAGCATAGCTACGGTAGGCAGCACTGATCTGCCAGTTGGTCACTCCGTCTGTCTTGGCTGCGGTCAGCATTCTGAGCAGTGCGTCCGTCGCTTCACGCACAGCCTTCATTCCGCTGTACTTGATTTTGACCAGATTGCTGTCGCAATAAGAGTTCAGATCTACCAGGTCGGCAGGAACGAAATCTGCACCCACCGGATGCTGTTTGTTAACGAGCATGGGCAGGTTTCCACCCAACACGCGGATAGGTTCAGGCGTAGGTGTGATCACGATTGCATGGGCAGCATCCGAATACAGCATCGCCAACGTCTTGGCACCGGCGATTCCATCCGCGTCAAGACCATGCTGTTTTTGAAACAGCGTAACAGCACTCTTGGTTCCTTTACCAAAGTCACCATCCACTTTGCCGGTATAATAGCCCAGTTCCTGCAGACGGGTCTGCAGGCGCTTCACCGCCTCTCCCTGTGAGCCGGAAGACAGTGTGTTGTTTTCAGGTGTAGGAGTAGGAACAGGTGTAGGCACAAAAGTCTGTGCCTGCGTATTATACAGCAGTGCAAGCGTATCGCCGCCGGCAATACCGTCTGCTGCCAGGCCATGCTGGCGCTGGAAAGCCTCCACCGACGTCCGCGTACCGCCACCGAACTGGCCATCTACTTCACCGCTGTAATAACCCAGTTCCTGAAGCCGCATCTGCAGCTGTTTGACTTCAATGCCGACCGAATTCATTTGCAGCACAAGCGGTGTGGGTGTAGAAGTCGGATAGGCCGGATTCTCCGTAATAAGGACCGTCCGAGGCGTAATAGACGGTGTAGGTGTGATCCTTGCCTCGCGTACATACGCCTGCTGATTGCTCAGGGCAGCAATCCCCACTCCGAATATCGCGACTACCAGCAAAACAATCAGTATGATCCCCACTGGAGAGATGCCGGTTTTTCTCTTTCTCATTGCCTTTCCTCCAACGCAAAAACGCGGTTTCAGTATACTGCCGTGCCTTGTTTCTGTCAATTTGTGCATTGTTTCACAACGCCTGATATGCTATGATAAATTGTAAATTATTGGGATGAGGTGGCATCTTTGCGCAGGAAAGTCGTATTGTTTGATCTGGACGGAACGCTGATCAATTCCCTGCCTGATATCTCCGGCTGCATGAATACAGTGCTGAAGCAGCACGGTCTTCCGGTTCATCCGCAAGATGCTTATCGCCATTTTATCGGCAACGGATCCCGCGTCATGGCAGGACGTGCCGCGGGCAATGTCACTGCAGAAATGCATGAAGCCCTGTATGCTGACTACTGCCCGCTGTATGCAGCTCATTGTTATGATCTCTCTTTTGTATATGATGGAATAAAGGAGTTGTTGGATGCGCTCCGCAGTGATGGTTTGAGGCTGGCTGTCTTCTCCAACAAGGAAGACCCGGATGTACTCAATATGATCAATCACTATTTCCCCGCGGATACATTTGAAATCATCCGCGGCCATCTGCCTCATATGCCACTTAAGCCGGATCCTGCCGGAGCGCTTGCCATTGCCGCAGAAATGGGAGTCGCGCCGGCAGAATGCTGGTATCTGGGCGATACCGCCGTTGATATCAACACCTGCCATGCAGCGGGCATGGAACTGATTGCCGTATCCTGGGGATTCCGCAGTACCAAGGAACTCATTGCAGCCGGCGCCGAGCGCATCGTCGACACGCCTTTTCAGGCGCTTTCGGTGATCCGCTCTGAAAGCTGAACATTTTTACAATCTCCGGGCATTGCGTCAGCATTGCCTTTTTTGTTTGTCCGCGGTAAAATAGAGCATCCCCTTTGGAAAGGAAGCTTTCGATGAAACATCTGCAACGTCTCATAGCACTGCTGTGCCTGCTGGTACTGCTGCCTGTTGCTGTATTGGCTGACGGCATCATCACTGTCAACGCCGCGGAATACCCCGTGACCCGCAGCGGCTGGTACAGCACGATGGAAGAAGTGGCTGTCTATATTTCCGAATATGGCCGTCTGCCCGGGAATTATATAACCAAGAACGATGCCACAAAGCTCGGCTGGGATAAGAGTGCGGGCAGTCTCTGGCGTGTGGCACCCGGAAAATCCATCGGCGGTGACCGCTATGGTGATTACGAAAGGCAGCTACCTTCTAAAAACGGCCGGACATGGAAAGAATGCGATATCGATTATGGCGGAAAAACACGAAACGGAAAACGCATCGTCTTTTCCAACGATGGTCTGATCTATTACACTTCCAATCACTATTCATCTTTCTCTGAAGTCCGTGTCATCCGCGCCACCGCCACACCGCGTATTACTGCTACGCCGCGTGTCACTTCCGCACCGATGCCAACGGCTTCTCCAGAGCCTACACCAATCGTAGTCGAGGAAGATGGCCTGTATACATCCCGTGATGAAGTAGCCATGTATATCTATGAATTCTGGGGTCTGCCTGCCAACTATATCACCAAGGCAGAAGCACGCGAGCTGGGCTGGAGCAGCAAGAAAGACAATCTGGATATCATCGCTCCCGGCTATACCATCGGCGGTGATGAATTCATGAATCGTGAAGGCCTGCTGCCTGCTACCGAGACGCGGACCTGGTATGAATGCGATGTCAATCGTGATGATGGCAAGCGCAGCAATGAGCGTATTGTCTTTTCGAGTGACGGCCTGATCTACTTCAGCGATGACGGATTCAAGAGCTTTGTGCAGCTGTATTGAGGAGGAGATAACATATGAAGCTTACACTTGATCTTCGCACGCTTGCCAATCCGGCTGCCATTCAGGAATATCTGACTGAAGCCTTGTCTTTCCCCGATTATTACGGCAAAAACCTGGATGCTCTTCACGATATGCTGACAAGCTGGCCTTACAGCACGAATTTTGTTCTTCGTTTTCCTTCTGCACCTGCACCGGAAGCTGCCGCCTATCTGCCGCGGCTTCTGCAGGTATTTGAAGACTCTGCAGACGAGAACCATTCCATTCAGATATCTGTTCGCCGCTGAGTGTAATTGACAATAAACCGCCATACTGCTATACTTTTCTCACCTGCACGGGGGTATCAAATGTCCCGGGCGGGTGATTTTGCGTACAAGAACGGAGGAACCCCGTGCTGAAGCGAATGCTTGACTCATCTCTGCTGGCAGATCTGTGTGAGCGTATCATGACGCCATCCGGTGCCGCAGTATATGGTGTGTGCGACGGCGGGCGTGCCGCACTGGCTGCTGCAGTAGCAGAAAAGACCGGACGCCAGGTGCTCTATATCACCCAGGGCGACCGTGAAGCGGCCCGTATTGCGGGTGATCTCCAGCAATATCTGCCTCAGGCTGCAGGATTTCTTCGCATGCGTGAACGTCAGTTTGCACGCGCCGCCGCAAGCCGTGAAAGCGAGTGGCAGCGTCTTGGCGTACTGGAACGCGCACACAGAGGCCAGGTGCGAATCCTGTGCATTCCTTCAGACGCACTGCTCTGGCGTCTTACCCCGCCTGCCCTGGTTGAAAAGCTGACAGTCACCCTTCGTGTAGGCGATACGGTCGAGCCTGCGTTATTGATCGGTCAGCTGATTGAAGCAGGTTATGAACGCGTGGATATGGTAGAAGGCCGCGGGCAGTGTGCGCTGCGTGGCGCCATTGTGGATGTGTTCCCGCCTGCAGAGGATGACGCGCTACGCATCGAATTCTTTGGAGACGAAGTCGACGGCATCCGTGCTTTCGACTGTGTCAGCCAGCGCAGTCTCCGCCACATGGACGAAGTTCGCATTTCACCTGCCGGTGAATACCTGCTTCAGGTCAGCGACCGTCCTGCAGCTGCACAGAAAATGCGCACTCTGACCGAACAGGCACATCAGCGCACTGCCCAGTCGCGGCCTCAGTCACAGATACTGCCTGAAACATTAGACCGAGAAGATAATGAAGATGACTATGCAGGGTCAGATGGTTTTATGCGCCTGCTGCGCGAAGCTGAGCATCTTGCCGAAGGCGGATTATGCCGCTCTTTGGACTTGTGGGCACAGCTGCTCATGCCCGAGACCTGCAATGTAATAGAATACCTTACGGATCCCATCATTCTCGTAGATACACCTGAGCGCTGCCGCATGCGCATGGATGACGCCCAAAGCACTTATCAGCAAGAGCTGGCACTGGCTATAGAACGCATGGAAGCCGTGCCGGAGCAGCAGAATTTGCTTCTCACTCCTGAGGAAGCGCTTGATTCCGTGAACGCCCGCGATTGTCTGACTGTTCAGGAATTTCTTCGCGGTGCTGCCGGTTTCAAGCAGGGCATACCGGTCCGTCTGGATCTGCTCCCCGCGCCGCAGTATCACGGCAGTATACGTGACCTGGCTGCCGACCTGGCTTTATGGCGCAAGGAAGGCGGAGAGTGCTGGCTGCTCAGCGGCGGCGAAGCACGCGGCGAGCGCCTGCGTGAGACGCTGGCAGGCGTGGAAGCTAAGCTGGATGAAGGCGTACACCTGCTTCCGCTTTCTCTATCCCGCGGTTTTCTCTGGCCTGCCGTTGGAGTATATGTGCTTTCTGATGCCGATATTTATGGTGCGTCTCATAAGAAAGCACGCGCGCAGCATACTGCCGGGCAACGTATTGAAGCCTTTACTGATCTGAAGGAAGGCGACTATGTCGTGCATGAAATGCATGGTGTAGGCGTATATATGGGTGTCAAGCGCATCCAGAGCGAAGGTGCCTGGCGCGATTATCTGCTGATCCAGTACCGCGGAAGCGACAGACTGTATGTACCTACAGACCAGTTTGACCGCGTGCAGAAATATATCGGCTCGACCGATGCTCCGCCCCCAGTCAATTCGCTGTCCGGCGGTGAATGGCAGAAACAGAAATCCCGCGTCAAAGCCAGTCTGAAAAAGCTGGCGTTCAATCTGGTCGAACTGTATGCCGCACGCGAAGCTACCCCCGGTCACGCCTTTGCTCCTGACGGGCCATGGGCCGCTCAGTTCAATGATGGTGTCCCCTATGAACTGACTCCTGACCAAGCCAAGGCCGTGGATGATATCCGGCGCGACATGGAATCCCCGCGCAACATGGACCGTCTCTTGTGCGGCGATGTAGGCTACGGAAAAACTGAGGTCGCCCTGCGTGCCGCTTTCAAGGCGGTCAGTGATGGCAAGCAGGTAGCTATGCTGGCCCCGACCACGGTTCTGGCACAGCAGCATTACTATACATGCAAAAAGCGCTTTGAAGAGTTCCCGGTCACAGTGGAAGTGGTCAGCCGTTTCCGTTCACCCAAAGCACAGCGGGAGGCGCTGGCCAATACTGCGCTGGGCAAGGTGGATATCCTCATAGGAACGCACCGGTTGCTTAGTAAAGACGTCCGTTTCAAGGATCTCGGCCTGCTCATCGTTGATGAGGAGCAGCGTTTTGGTGTCTCGCACAAGGAAAGCATCAAGAACATGAAAAAAAGCGTCGATGTTCTGACGCTTTCAGCTACCCCCATTCCCCGTACCCTTCACATGAGTATGGTTGGCGTGCGCGATATGAGCTTACTGGAAACTCCGCCCGAGGACCGTATCCCTGTACAGACTTATGTGACCGACTATAACGAAAGCACGGTCCGCAGCGCAATCATGCGCGAGATCGGCCGCGGTGGCCAGGTATATTTCCTGTATAACCGTGTAGCAAACATCGATGCCTTTGCTGCACGCCTGCGCCAGCTGGTCCCGGAAGCACGCATTGCTATCGGGCACGGTCAGATGCAGGAACATGCACTGGAAGACGTGATGCTGGACTTCTATGCCGGCATATATGATGTTCTGCTGTGTTCAACAATCATTGAAAACGGCCTCGATGTACCAAGTGCAAATACTATCATCATTTACGATGCAGATCGTTTCGGTCTGTCCCAGCTGTACCAGCTTCGCGGCCGTGTCGGGCGTTCAAACCGTGTCGCATATGCTTATTTCACAGTCCGGCCTGATAAGATGCTGACTGAAGCCGCTGAAAAGCGTCTCTCAGCGATCCGCGAATTTACCGAGTTCGGTGCAGGCTTCCGCATAGCCATGCGCGATCTTGAGATTCGCGGTGCAGGCGATATCTTCGGGCCTGAACAGAGCGGTCATATCTCTGCCGTCGGTTATGATACCTACTGCAAACTGATCGAGGAAGCCGTACGCGAAGCACGTGGCGACGCACCCATACCCGACGAGCTTGAGCCGCGTGTAGAATTAGCTGTCAATGCATATCTGCCTGAGGATTATGTACGGGGCAGCAGCCAGCGCGTGGAGATCTACAAGCGCATTGCCGGTCTGCGTACTGCTGAAGACCGGGCTGATGTCATTGACGAATTGATCGACCGCTTCGGCGATCTTCCTGACAGTGTGACCGCATTGCTCGATGTCTCTTTTGTACGTGCAATGTGCGTTCGTTTAGGCATTTCCGTAGTCACACGCAACACTTCAGGCATTTTGATGCGTTTTGATGTGCGTTATATTCCTGACCTTAATGCGCTCAGCGCTGCCATGGGGCCAGACAGCCCACTGCGCTTTGCCTCCGCCCGTGTACCCGGCCTGGTTCTCCCGCTGAATGTCCGCCAGAAAGATGAAGATGCGCTCAAAATACTGGCCGCCACTCTGAACACCCTGGTCAGTACAATGGATGCACAGAAAATGTAAATCCCTGATGTCTTCTAAAATAGCGGTAGCACAATACGCTGGGATATGCTATAATTGTTATGTTCATCGTATTTTTGAAAGGAATTGCCGATGCCACAGCTCGTTAGTAATCGCAGACAGAATAAGCGTCGCCGCGCTCGCAATGATATGCGTGCTGCGGTGTTGGTACTGTCTGTCGCTTTTCTGCTGTTCATGATTGTTGTCAGCCCGCTCGAACCCGTCGGGCAGGCATACAATGCTAATGGCAGCGGTGCGGGAGCGTATAAGGGACTGGTCATCAGTGAAGTAATGAGCGCCAACAGTTCTGCGCTGCCTGATGATAATGGGTCTTTCGGTGACTGGATCGAGCTGATGAACACCTCTGATGAGGCAATCAACCTGGAAAACGTTTCACTTTCCGACCGCAGTGACAAGGCAAAGTTCATTTTTCCCAGCCATGTACTGGAACCCGGCGAAACAGTGATTGTTTTCTGTGACAGCTTTAATCAGAATCAGGCAGGCGCTACTTATCACGCCAAATTCAAGCTATCCTCGATTAAGGACGCTGTCTTTCTTTTCAACCCCTCCGGTTTTACTATTGACAGCGTAGAACTGCCTACGCTTAACACAAACGAAAGTTATGCGCGTATGGAAGATGGCAGTTTTGAAATCACTTCCATGTATAGTCCCGGCTATCCCAATACTGAAGACGGACATGTTACTTACCTCAGCCGCTATACTATTCAGGCAAACACCCTGCGTATCAATGAGCTTATTGCTGCTCCTCGCAGCGGTCTGCGCGATGAGGATGGCGAACTTCAGGATTGGATCGAACTGTATAATGCAGGCAGCCAGCGCATCCAGCTTGGTGATTATGCGCTGAGCGATAATGAGGCCAAGCTGACTAAGTGGTTCTTCCCAGCCGGTGCCTATATCGATCCCGGTCAATACTATATCGTCTTCTGCTCCGGCAAGGACCGCACCGGTGAAACGACCGGTTATCCGCACACGAATTTCAGTCTGTCTGCCGAGGGCGAAACAGTAACGCTGTCCAACGCGCTGGGGCAGCTGGTGGACCGCGTAGTATTTGACAATCTGCCTGTGGACTGCAGTTATGGCCGTAATGATGCAACCGGTTCCTGGCAGGTCTACACGCTTGCCACGCCAGGAGCCGCCAATACCGAGAACGGCCAGGCCCGGGCGGATGAATATCTGCGCGCCCTGAACACGACCAAGGTCTATCTCAGCGAAGTCATGTCTTCCAATGACAATGTGGTCGCTGCTGCCGGAAGTGCAAACAAGGACTGGGTGGAGATCTGGAATTCAGGCAATGACGCAATAGACTTGTCTGGCTGGGGATTGTCAGATAATATCAACTGGCCGCGCAAATGGCAGTTTCCCGAAGGTACATTGATCTGGCCCGGACAGTATAAGATCGTTATGCTCGATGGGAACAATTCCGTCGATACATCAGGCACGCTACACACTTCTTTCAAGCTACAGCGTGCAGGCGGTGAAACACTGACTTTGTCCACAAGCGACGGGCGCATCCTTGACAAACTGGTTCTGCCCGAGATCCCCACAGATTACAGCTACGGCCGCACGTGGGGCATGGGCGGTTTTTTTTATTTCGATGCCCCATCCCCCGGAGCTGAAAACAAGACCGGATTCCGTGGATTTACCGAAGCTCCCGTATTCGCCCAGGCCGGCGGTCTTTACCAGGAAAATGTGACTGTTTCTATTTCCGTGCCTGCCGGTGCACGCGTCTATTATACCCTGGACGGCAGTGTACCGACTGTAAGTGAAGGCACCCTCTATACAAAGCCATTCACTCTGACCGGTTCGACTGCAGTACGCGCACGCGCTTTTGAAACCGGCAAGCAACCTTCCACAGTCGTTTCTGCTACTTATGTCCTCAAGACTTTCTTCACCCTGCCTGTTGTCTGTCTAGTTACTGATCCTAATGGTCTGTGGGACAGCAAGACCGGTATCTTTGCTGCCGGCGACGGTATCGATCTGACCAGCTATACCAAGATTCCGTTCAAAAACCCAACCCCGACATACCGTATCCAGAAGGAAAACCATGTCCGTGTTCCATCCTATGCCGAAATGTTTGAACAGAGCGGCGAGGTGGTATTCAGTCAGGGGGTCGAGTTCGGCATCATCGGCCAGTACAGTCTGGACATGCCGCAGAAATCAATAAAGGTGATCGCTAAGGCACGCTATGGCAGCAAATACATTAACGGTGCGCTGTTCCCTGACCGTGAGTTCACGCAGTACCGCGCTTTCGTACTCCGTAACAGCGGCAATGACTGTGTCTGGACGCGCATGGTGGACGGCGTGCAGAGCCGTCTGATCGACCAGCTTGATACGACCGTTATTCATCAGGCCTGGCGTCCGGTCATTGTATACATCAACGGCCAGTACTGGGGACATTATAACCTGCGTGAGCGTGTCAGCGAATACTTCGTTGCCCAGCACGAAGGTCTGGACATGAGCAAGGCAAAGACCATTGACGTTCTGGAAAGCAACGGTACCAAGAGCTCACAGGTCAACAACGGCAGTAATGCTGAATGGAAAGAATTTATCAGTACTGTCAAAACCCTCTCACCGGGAACCAATGCTGCCGATCTCCAATATATCCTTGATCGTGTAGATGTCGACAACTATTTTGATTATGTCATCTTTGAAAGTTTCTTTGCCAATACGGACACCGGCAATATCCGTTTCTACAAAGTGCCGGGTCGCAAATGGCGCTGGCTTCTTTATGATATGGATTATGGTTTGTTTAATTACGGTTCAAATGGTATTGGAAACTATCTGAATCCCAAGGGGCACGGTGCCAACAATGATATCGATAACAGCCTGATCCTCAAGCTGTTGGAAAACAGCGAAATGAAAGACAAGTTCCTAACCCGTTTCGGTGAGGTCTTCCGCTTCTTCACCACTGAGCGTATGCTCGCCCAGATCGACGAATGCTACCGCATTCTGGAACCCGAAATGGAAATGCACTTTGACCGCTGGGCAGCAGAGAACCTCAAAAACATCTCTTTCGACCAACCCAAGACCAAGGACGGTTGTATCCGCTGGTGGAATCAGCGCGTGACCCGTCTGCGCAACATTGTGCGCAAACGCCCCGCCTACTGCTGGCGTCAGGTAGCCGAGTGGTTCGGCATGACTGATGCACAGATGACCTATTATTTCGGCCCGATTCCAATCATTTCAGAAGAAGCTACCTGGGACACCGAGAAGCAGAAGGAAAATGCCATGACCTATCTGTACGGCCCCAATTGGAAAACCCTGTATCAATAATGTTAATCACGCATCCTGGATGCGTCTGTATACGGAGGTACCGACATGAATCTTATTCCAGCCCTCACCACTCTGTCCAAGTCGGATATTGTGTCCAGTGATTTCTGGACCTCGCAGTTTTCAAGCTTTACCCCACTAAATGTAGTGATTTGCCTGGTTTGCGCCCTGATTACCGGCATTATTATCTCGGTGATCTACCGCATTACTTACCGCGGCGTGCTGTACAGCCCGCAGTTCTCCATGGTGCTGATCATGCTGACTCTGGTCACCGCTCCGGTCGTCATGGCCATTGGCAGCAACGTTGCCCTGTCCATGGGCATGGTAGGTGCGCTGTCTATTGTACGTTTCCGCACAGCCGTCAAGGAGCCGCTGGATACCTGTTATATGTTCTGGGCAATCACCATGGGCATTCTGCTCGGTGCACACCAGTATGCCATCGCATTGGTCGTGGTCGTTGGAATCGGCGCGATCCTGATCCTGCTCTCCTTCATACGCTTCCGCAATCCGGACACCTATCTGCTCGTCGTGCATTATGACAACGATCCCAAAGTAGGCGACTCCGTTGAACATACTATCCGCCAGTATGCACGTTTCAGCCGTCTGCGCAGCAAGACCGAAACCCGTGGCGGTGTAGAAGCTACTTATGAGATCCGCGTCAGCAACCGCTCCAGCATTGCCGGTGAGATGATGGATATTGCCGGTGTCACCGATGCCACGCTGGTTGCCTGCCAGAACGAAACGGGTGCTTAAGCCATGGCAGTCCCCCTGCGACATGAACTGAAGTTTTTCATCACGCCGCTGCAGTATGAGGTCCTTTCACGCACACTGAAAGCAACGCTGAACCCTGACCCGCACGGCAATGAGAAAAACCAGTACCATATCCGGTCGCTGTACTTTGATACGTTTGACGACGCCGCACTCTATGACAAGGTCAACGGCTCTGCCAACCGCAGCAAGTACCGTATCCGCATCTACAACTTCAGCGACCGAATGATCAGACTGGAATGCAAGAGCAAGTATCGTGATCTGATCAGCAAACGCTCGGTACGCATTACGCGTGATCTGGCCGAGCAGCTGATTTCTGCAGATCCGACAGGACTCGAGTCTACAGCATCCGGTTTGATGGGTGATGTATACCGTGAAATGCGTACAAGGCTGCTGCATCCGGTCGTTATCGTCGATTATCTCCGCGAAGCATATCTGCATCCCGCCGAGGAAGTGCGCATCACCTTTGATATGCAGCTCCGCAGCGGCTTAGGCCGTGTGGATATGTTCAATCCGGACGTACCTACAGTACCGCCGTTCGATCACAATGAGATCATCCTTGAAGTCAAATACAATCAGGTGCTTCCGCCCTATATCGCAAACATTCTCTCTTTTGCCTTGCGCGACGGTGCGGTACGCTCGGCCATCAGCAAATATGTTTACTGCCGCCGTTTTGAATTCAAAGATTTCTAAGCATAAATCCCAGGCATATACCGTCGGAAAAATCCGGCGGCTTTTTTCTGTTCAGCATGCCGCAGAAGCAGCTGGTTTTTATTGCAAAATGAATATGAAAAATGGTAATATAAATATTATGAATCCAACATTTTCTCGATACCTTTTTGGGGGCAGTAAGTATTCACAGAACATGCCGCTGATCCATGCGCTTACATGAAAGGCAATCAATGAACAAACAGTTTGTTTCAGAAGTCCGTGCAGAACTGACAGAGCATATTCTGCCGTTCTGGCTCAGCTTATGCGATAATATCAATGGCGGTTATATCGGCCTGGTGGATTTTGATCTCCTCCGTCATCCCGGCGCCGTCAAAGGCTGTATTCTCAACAGCCGTATTCTATGGACTTTTTCGGAAGCATATCTTCTGCTTGGTGATGGGAAACTGCGTTCTGCGGCCGATCACGCTTTCAGCATGCTATGCCGCATGACCGACGAACGCAACGGCGGTGTTTACTGGTCACTGACCGCCGACGGGCAGATTGCAGACAGCACAAAGCATACATATAACCAGGCTTTTGCCGTATATGCACTGTCTGCATATCATCGCGCAGCAGGCAGTGCCGAAGCACTTGAGCGTGCGTTCGCGCTGTTTGACGCAATCGAAAGCCACTGTTGTGACGAAGGCGGATATCTGGAGGCCTTCACAGAAGACTGGCGGCCTGAGAGTAATGAAAAGCTCAGCGAAAACGGTGTCATGGCAGAGCGTACCATGAATACACTGCTTCATCTTCTGGAAGGATATACCGGGCTCTATAAAGCATCAAAGGATATCCATGTACGTGAACGTCTCCTTAAGATATTCAGCATCTGGGAGCAATATATCTATAATCCTGTCCTGCATCGTCAGGAAGTGTTTTTTGACCGTGGATATCATTCATTGATCGATCTGCACAGTTTCGGGCATGATATTGAAACCAGCTGGCTGGCAGATCAGGCACTGGATATACTGGACGATGAAGAACTGACTGCACGCATTCGTCCAAAGCTTCTTGACCTGGCAGATCACACTCTGTCTGCGGCATTTACTGAACAAGGTTTTGTCAACGAGAGTGAGCATGGACGTGTGGATGAAACGCGTGTTTGGTGGGTACAGGCAGAAGCATTGCTGGGTTTTCTGAACGCTTGGGAACATACCCGTGAGACCCGATACCTCGACGCAACGCTGTCCCAATGGACATATATAAAAAATCATATGATTGACAAGCGTCCCGACAGTGAATGGTTCTGGAGCCTAGGACCGGACGGAACGCCCAATGTCAAGCCTATCGTCGAGCCCTGGAAATGCCCCTATCATAATGGCCGCATGGCAATGGAAGTTCTGCGCCGTGCGGAAAAATACAGAAAGGACTTTGTGTAACATGAGTGAAATCCTGCATGAAGGCAATCTGTTCCACCTGCGCAACAGACACATCAGCTATGTGCTGTATCTCGTGCCGGGCGGTATTCCGGCACACATCTATTTCGGTGCACGTCTGGAGAGCATCCGGCCCGAACCTCTGCTGCGCCACATGGGTGTCAGCGCGGATGAGAATTTCAGCATCCAGGGCTGCGCACTGGATAGGCTCAGCCAGGAATACCCTTCCTTCGGCTTGGGCGATATGCGCGAAGGCGCACTTTCCGCCGTTGGGAAAGACGGTACCGATGCCGTTGACCTGCGTTTCGTATCCGCATCAGAAGAAAACGGAAAGCCAACTCTTGAAGGATTGCCGGCTACGTTCGGAACGGACTGCCGCACGCTCAGGCTCACGCTTCGTGATGCACATACCGGGCTGAAAGCAGAGCTTCTGTATACGATATTTGACGATCTTGACGTCATCGCACGCAGTGCCCGCCTGACGAATGACGGCAGCTCGACAATGTGGCTCACAAAAGCGCTAAGCCTGTGCCTAGATCTTCCGGACAGCAATTGGGAGCTGATCACCCTGAATGGTGCCTGGGCGCGTGAACGCTCCATATACCGCCGCGCCCTCATGCCCGGTGAACAAGGAACAGGCTCACGCAACGGTGCCAGCAGCCTGCAGACATCACCCTTCATTGCGCTTGTACGGCCGGGAACAAACGAGGATCAAGGCGAAGCAATCGGCACGTCTCTGGTCTACAGCGGCAATTTCACAGCTTCTGTTTTCGTAAACCAGTACGGCGGTGCCCGCCTGCTGGCGGGCATCAACGACCGCTGCTTCCGCTGGCACCTCGATCCGGGAGACGGCTTCCAAACACCGGAAGCAGTGCTCGTATATTCAACCAGTGGACTTGGCGACATGAGCCGTACTTTCCATACGCTCTGGCAGCAGAATCTGCTTCCCCAGCGCTGGGCGCATAAACCGCGGCCGGTGCTGCTCAACAGTTGGGAAGCCGCATATTTCAGCTTTGATGAAGAAAAACTGCTCTCCATCGCGAAGGCTGCAGCCGATGCGGGCGTGGATCTTTTCGTACTGGACGATGGCTGGTTCGGCCATCGTGACGATGACACCACCTCGCTGGGTGACTGGCACAGTGACCTGAAAAAGCTCCCCGGCGGTATCCGGCGTCTGGGTGAACGCGTCCGTGCACTCGGTATCCAGTTCGGCATCTGGATGGAGCCCGAAATGATCTCCCCCGAGAGCGATCTTTATCGTACGCATCCCGACTGGTGTATTCATATTGACGGCCGCGAGTCTGTCACTTCCCGAAATCAGCTGACGCTGGATCTAAGCAGACAGGACGTGCGTGATTTTATCTGCGATGCAGTAGCTGAGACTCTGCAAGAAAGCGGCGCGGTATATCTCAAATGGGATATGAACCGCAATTTTTCCAACATTGGCTCCGCGCTTCTGCCTCCCGAATATCAGGCTGAGCTCCCGCACCGGTACATGCTGGGTCTCTATGAAGTCATGGAGCGCCTGACATGTAAATTCCCTGATGTACTGATCGAAGGCTGTGCTTCCGGCGGCGGTCGCTTTGACCCGGGCCTGCTTTATTATGTACCGCAGTTCTGGTGCTCTGACAACACAGATGCCCTGTGCCGCTGCCAGATTCAGTATGGTACCTCACTCGTGATCCCACCTTCCGCCATGGGCAGCCATGTCAGCGCCGTACCCAATCATCAGACGGGGCGCGTCACGCCTATGGAAACACGTTTTGCGGTCGCACTGAGCGGATGTTTCGGGTATGAACTGGATCCCACGAAACTGACAAATGAGGAACGCGAGGCACTACGCGGGCAGGTCGCTGTCGCGAAGCAGACACAGACACTGCGTCTGGACGGCAGATTCTACCGTCTGCGGTCTCCTTTCGAAGGCAATGAGACAGCATGGATGACCGTCTCGCAAGACCAGTCGCAGGCGGTCTTCACAGCCGTGCGCAGTCTTGCACAGCCCAACTTCGGCCCGCCGCTGATCCGTCTGCGCGGATTGGATCCCCGCCGCTGCTACCGGATCGTGGAAACCGGCGAAATCTTCGGCGGAGACGAACTGATGGAGTCAGGACTGTTATGTCCATTCCCGCGTGGCGATGCAGCCTCCCTGCTGTATACTATTGAGGCACTAAAGGCATGAGTATAAAGCGATATGATCCCCGCACGTTCCTGCAGTTGGGAAGACACAAGAATAACGAGGAAGACTGCCAGCTTTGGTGGTCCGGCAGTGGTGTGCGCCTGCATGCGGCATGTACTTTTCTGACAGTCGAAGCAGAATCATTCTGTACAGAGCACGCAGTCTGGCTCGGTGTTCTCGCCGACGGTGCGCCGATTGCACGTTTTCCGCTGCTGCCCGGCCGCAGGAGCTATCCCCTCCTTGCAGGCATGGACATTTCAGTCCCGCACGAGATCACGATCCTGCGTGATACACAGCCTGCAGGTGATGAACCGCTGCCCGTTACCCTGCATTGTCTTGAGACAGACGGCACGCTTGAGTCAGTCTCGCCGCGGACGCGGCTGATCGAGTTCATCGGCGACAGCCTGACCACAGGCGAAGGCTGCACCGGCCCATGCGGCGCGGAAGAATGGCGTACAGCCTGGATGTGCAGCATGTGCACTTATGCGGCATATACCGCGGAAGCTTTGGATGCTGACAAACGGCAGATTTCTGTCAGCGGCTGGGGCGCATGGCGCAGCTGGGACAACGATCCTGCACATCGGCTTGGTGCTGTCTATGAACGCCTGTGTGCCTTGATCCCTGCCGGAGATATCCCATACGATTTCAATGAACGCAAAGCAGATGCGGTGGTCATTAACCTCGGCACAAACGATGCAACTGCGCTTCGCCAGGCACAAGACCATGATGCAGCGGCGGCGGAGTTTGTCCGCTGCGCAGAAGCGCTTATGGCACAAATCCGGGTGCATCAACCGGATGCCTATATTGTCTGGGCGTACGGACTGTGCGGCAATGACATCGCCCCGTATATCGAACAGGCAGTCTCCGCCCGTCAGGCAGCAGGCGATGCATGTACCGCATTTCTGTCCATACCGGATTGCAACGGTGATGTCGGATCCCGCATGCACCCCAGCCGCGCCGCGCATCGGCATGCGGCCGAAAAGATTTCTGCTTTTCTGCAAAGTGTCTGGAGGAATCAGCTGTGACTTATTCGGAACTGAATGCGCGTTATGAAGCACTTATCGCACGCCCGAATACTGTGGATGAAAGCCGTTATAACGGCATCTTCGAACGGTGGATTCATCCTGTTTTGACGCGGGAACACGTCCCACCTTTCTGGATGTATGATCCGGACCCCGCCACGAATCCGTATTTGATGCAGCGTCTGGGCATTAATGCTGTATTCAACAGCGGCGCACTTCTGCTGGACGGAAAATACACGCTCGTTGCACGTGTGGAAGGCGCTGACAGGAAAAGCTTTTTCGCTGTTGCACAGTCTGACAGCGGCACCGAAGGCTTTCGCTTCTGGGACGAACCGGTGATCCTGCCGGATACCTGTCCCGAAGAAACAAACGTATATGACATGCGCCTGACCCAGCATGAAGACGGCTGGATCTATGGTGTGTTCTGTTCAGAGCGCAAAGATCCGAGCCAGGCGGACCTGTCAGCCGCTATAGCTGCTGCCGGCATCGTGCGCACAAAAGATCTTCGCACCTGGGAACGGCTTCGGGATCTGATCACCCTGCGTTCGCCTCAGCAGCGCAATGTGCTCCTGCATCCCGAATTTGTGAACGGGAAATATGCATTTTATACCCGCCCGATGGATGGGTTCATCGAGACGGGCTCGGGCAGCGGTATCGGTTTCGGGCTGTGCGATGATATCACGCATGCGGTGATCGACGAGGAGCGCATGACTTCCGTGCGCCGGTATCATACGATCACGGAAAGCAAGAATGGTGCCGGTGCCGTCCCGATTAAGACAGACAGGGGCTGGATCCATATTGCTCATGGCGTGCGCACTACGGCAGCCGGCCTGCGTTATGTCATTTATGCCTTTGCCACCGCGCTGGATGATCCGGGTCGTGTCATTGCCGAACCCGGAGGATACCTGATCGCACCGCTTGGAAGTGAGCGCACGGGTGATGTAAGCAATGTAGTCTTTACGAACGGCGCTATTGCCGCTCCGGATGGTCGTGTCTATATCTATTATGCTTCGAGCGATACACGTCTGCATGTCGCGACAACCGATATCGCCCGCCTGACAGACTATGTATTCAACACTCCTGCGGATCCTCTGCGCAGCGCGGACTGTGTCCGCCAGCGTGCAGACTTTATTCGCAGAAACCTTGAATATCTGAAAAGGACGTGATCTGCCGTGCTCAGACCTGCCGCGATCTTCCGTGATCATATGGTGCTGCAGCGGGATGTCCCTGCAGCAGTCTTTGGCACCTGTGACACAACTGTCACTGTTACCCTGGCAGATAAGTGTGCTGAAGCGGTTCCTGAAAACGGACGCTTTCTTGTCCGTCTGCCTGCGCTGCCGGCAGGCGGGCCATATGTCTTGAAGCTGGAAAGCGCCGGTGAAAAGATCGAGATCGCTGATGTAATGATCGGCGAGGTCTGGATATGCGGCGGTCAGTCCAACATGGAATTCCGCATCTATCAGGAGGAAGGCAGTGAAAAGGAACTTTCTGAGGATAATGATCCTATGCTGCGCTTCTATACGGTACCGGATGCAGGACGTGAAACTGAAGCTGAAGAAAAAGAGCAACATACCATTTGGAAGGCACTTTCCCCGAACTCCTGCGCAGATGTAAGTGCCATCGCTTATCATGCCGGCCGCAGGCTGCGTGATATACTGGGCGTGCCCGTTGGTATGGTAATCTGCTGCCTCGGCGGAACCGAGATAGCACACTGGATGTCCAGGGAAACCCTCGCTTCCATGCCGGAAGGTCAGGAGCAGCTTGCCGCATTTACACGCCTGGTAGATGGAATCACTGAAGAACGTTATGAGCATGATACTGCTGAATACCAGCAGCAGCTGGTCAACTACTGGCGTGACAGTGAACGCCTCCAGACCGAAAATCCGGGTATCCGGCCGCCGGAGATTGAAAAACGTCTCGGGCCTTATCCGTGGCCGCCACCCGCCGGGCCTTTCATGCCGCGTCGTCCGGCAGGATTGTGGGAAAACATGACCTGCCGCATCACACCTTTCACTGCGCGCGGGCTTTTCTGGTATCAGGGTGAATCCGATTCCGGACGCGCCATGCAGTATGCTGCTCTTCTTGAAGCGATGATCCGTGACTGGCGCCGCGGGTTTGAGTCCCCAACTCTTCCGTTCATTGCTGCACAGCTGCCCATTTATGGCGCAGATCCGCATAACGAAGATTGGGCAGGCATACGCGAAGCACAGCAAAAGGTTTGTGCCTCTGATCCAAACTGCAGGGCAGTATGTCTTCTGGACTGCGGTGAAAAGGACAATCTGCATCCTGTTGATAAACGCACCGCTGCGCTGCGCATGGCAGATGCAGCACTGTTCCTGGCATATGGGATCGGTGATGGCGCGTCTTCCCCCTCTCTGATCAGTACTGAATATGCGGATGGTCATGCAGTGCTGCATTTCGATATGCCGCTTGCATCACCCATACACCTGACTTCCGCCCTTCGTGTGAACGGCGTGCCTGTTTCAGATGCGATTGTTTCCGAAAACAAGCTGATTGTTTCTGCTCCGTCCGGAGCTAAGATCGAATACGGGCAGGAAAATGCACCGGATGCCTGTCTGTTCGGGCAGAGCGCCCTGCCTGTCTTCCCGTTCTCAGCCACGCTGCCTGAGGACAGCATCTGAACAGAAAAAAGTCAAAAAATCTGCTTTTCAACATGTAAATAGTATGTTATAATAAAATTACGAAAACGTATTCGTACCAGAATTACTGCAAAAAGGATGAAGAAAATGTCTCATTTAATGAAACATTCGCTGGCATTACTTCTCTCTCTGATCTGCTGTGTTGCCGCTTGTACGGGACTTGCTGAAAAAGAAGCCGTTCAGGTGCCCGAAGTCGATGTACAGGCATTCGAGGTCCCGGACAACGAAGCAATGGCTTTTTTGCGTACTATGGGTGTAGGCTGGAACCTTGGAAACACTTTTGATGCTTACAATGATGCTCTTCCGGCATCCCGTGAAATGGATCAGGAGACCATCTGGCATGGAGCAAAGACCACTGAAGCAATGATTGCTGCTGTACACGACGCAGGTTTCACTACAATCCGTATGCCTGTAACCTGGCATAATCACGTGGATGCAGATTTTAATATCAGCGAGCAGTGGCTGGACCGTGTCCAGGAAGTATTGGACTATGCCTACAGTCGCGGCATGTATGTGATTCTGGACACCCACCATGACGAGGGAAAAGATTATTTCTATCCCACTGAAGAATACTATGAAACCAGTGAGCGCTATATCTCACGCATCTGGGCGCAGCTGGCTGAGCGCTTTGCAGATTATGATGAGCACCTGATCTTCGAATCGCTGAACGAGCCCCGTCTCAAGGGTCATCCCACTAATGAATGGACCTTCACAGGGGCTGTCCCTGCCTGCAGGGAAGCTGCAGAGTGCATCAACCGTCTTAATCAGGTCTTTGTTGACACCGTACGCGCTGCCGGCAGTTATAACGAGACGCGTTACCTGATGGTGCCCGCCTATGCCGCCACGCCGGCCGCCGCCACAAACGCTTTCTTTGTTCTGCCCAATGACACGGCAGACAACCGCATTATCGTTTCTGCGCACGCCTATACGCCCTATAACTTCGCTTTGCAGGATGGCGGTACTTCCGAGTTCAGTCTCAAGTCCACCCGTTCCACCCGCGAAATCACCAAGTTCATGGACAGTCTGTATAAGAAATACATCGCTAATGGTATTCCCGTCATCATTGGCGAGTTCGGTGCACGTGAAAAGAACGGCAACCTGCAGGCGCGCGTAGACTTCACTTCTTTCTATGTAGCTAATGCCAGTGCACGCAATATGCCCTGCTGCTGGTGGGACAACAACTGCTTTACCGGAGACGGCGAAAGGTTTGGCCTTTTGCGCCGTTACAACTGCACCTGGATTTATCCGCAGATTGTGGAAGCCCTCACGACCTATGCCATGACCAATGTGCAATAATTGCACATGCCCACTTTTGTGTGGGCTTTTTTGATTAATAACAAGGGCTTTTATCAGCATACAGAACAGGAGGAGAAGAAATGCAGCAGACCGGAAAAAGGATCATCACGATTATGATACTGGTTACCGTGCTTTGCTGCACATTTTTGTACAGTTCTGCGGAGTCACCAGCGGAAAACGCAGTCTTGCATCTGGAAGCAGAGGATGGCACCTTCTTCGGAAACGTAAAAGCAAAGCAGTCCTCGGGCACCGGCTGGGTCGAAGGCTTCAGGTCTGCAGGCGACAGCTTCCAGCTGCTTCTTTCGGTCGAGAAGGATGGCTCATATGATATCTCTGTCATTCTGGCCAGCATGGACGGCTCACACAAAGAGAACCCGCTGATTCTGGATGGCAGCAGCATCGGAAAAGTGATCACCGAAAGCAAGTCTTTTGGCCGGAACACGCTGAAATATGTATATCTTACCGCTGGAAATCATACGCTCGGCATGGATACGGAATGGGGCTGGGTCAAAGTAGATGCAATCGAAGTGACGCCTTCTGCCCCTCTTCCGGACGATCTGTATAAAATCGAACCCGTCCTTTGCAATCCTGATCCTTCACCTGAAGCGCAGCGCCTTTTCAACTGGCTCTGCGAATGCTATGGGAAAAAAGTCATAACAGGGCAATTCTGCGACGGCGGTATGTATGGCATGGAAAACCAAGCGATCTGGCGGGCAACCGGCGGATCGTATCCGGCAATTCTTGGGCTTGATATGATGGAGTATTCGCCCTCCCGTGTAGCGTATGGTGCTTCAGGAAACGCCGTTAAGCTTGCCATCGATTACTGGGAAAAGGGCGGACTCGTCGCTTTCTGCTGGCATTGGAATGCGCCTGAGCCTTATCTCCAGTCTGATCGTTGGTATTCGGGGTTCTATACGCAGTATACCTCCTTCAATCTTTCCAAAGCGCTGGATGGTCGGGATCCTGCAGGTTATGATCTCCTGATTCGGGATATTGATGCCATTGCGGAAGAGCTCAAAGTACTGCGCGATGCGGGTGTGCCCGTTTTATGGCGGCCTCTGCATGAAGCCAGCGGTGGTTGGTTCTGGTGGGGCGCTTCAGGTGCAGATGCGTATAAGCAGCTATGGAATCTGCTGTATGACCGTCTTTGCAATCTGCATGGGTTGAACAACCTGATCTGGATCTGGAACGGGCAGAATGCAGAATGGTATCCTGGTGATGACACTGTGGACATTATCGGTGAAGACATCTATCCCGGCGAACGCGTATATTCCTCACAGAGTGCCAAGTTTATCGAATGTCTGGATTATACGGATGCGCGCAAGATGATCATCCTTTCGGAAAACGGCTGTGTGCCCGATGCGGAACTGCTTTTCCGTGACGGTACTGTCTGGGGAAGCTTCTGTACATGGGGCGGTGAGTTTGTACTCAAGAACTCCAAGTTCAACGCTCCCAGTGAGCAGTATACCGAGATATGGCTGCTGAAAAAAGTGTATGCCGACGAACGTGTCATCACCCGCGCAGACATTCCAGATCTTAAAGGCAACGGTATTTAAGCCGTTGGACGGCTTCAACGATACAATCATTATTAGGAGCGAGTGAAATGAGGAAATGGATCTTGCTGGCGATGGCGCTGGCGCTCGTATCGATCGCATTTTCTGCGACAGCTGTCACGGACCTGTCCCTGGCAGACTACGAAGCGCTGGTAAGCACGTATTCGATCGATAAGAGCATCCCGGCTTATGACGAATACCTGCAGCGTTTCGCTTCCGAGCGTCCGGATGCCAGAATCATACTGGAAGCATCTGAGTATGTGCGCTACGAGGAGGAAGGTGTGGATACGCCAACAATCCTCAGCGATTACGACGGGACTCAGGGCGATTCTCTTCTGACAGGTGAAGAAGCGCTTGTCGAATGGGAGTTCGATGTGGAGCAGGCTGGCTGGTACGACCTGCAGGTGGAGTATTATCCTTATTCCGGAAAAAACTCCGAGATTCAGCGTGCTTTCTTCCTGGATGGAAAGCTTCCGTATGATGAGCTCTCACTGATTGCCTTCACACGTGTATGGCGCAACGATCTGCATGAAGGCCTTGAGCGCGTCACAGACGAAAACGGTGTAAACGTAATCACCTGGCGCAAGGATAATCAGGGCAATGACCTCAAGCCTTCTCCGGAAGAGATGCCTGAATGGGTCACAACAGCGATTTATGACAGCAATGGCTACATTACCGACTGTCTGAGCCTGTACCTTGATGCAGGGCAGCACACGTTGAGCATGCTTTCCTTGCGTGAGCCAATGCTCGTACGCCGCCTGGTATTCGAAAATACCGAGCATCCGGTACCTTATGCTGAAACCGAACAGGCGAGCTCCGCGCAGCCGTCCGGAATCTGTGTACGCATTGAGGCAGAGACCGCAGATAAGACTTCTTCTCAGATGCTCTATCCCGTACAGGATCAGGCATCTGCCGCGGTATATCCTTCAAGTGCACGTTATCTGCTGAACAATACCATCGGCGGCAACGCTTGGAAGAATGCTGGGCAGTGGGTTGAATGGAAGTTCGAAGTACCCGAGGAAGGCGACTACTGCCTGTCCTTCTATGACAAGCAGAATTTTGTCCGTGGTATTGATGTGTACCGCAAGATTTTCATTGACGGTACAGTGCCCTTCAGCGAGTTCGGCGCGCTGCCTTTCCACTACAGCCAGAACTGGCGTATGGAAACAGCATCCTCCGGAGACGGCACTCCTTATCTCATTCATCTGCCCGCAGGCGAGCATACCCTGCGTATGGAAGTAGTGCTGGGCGACATGGCGTCCATTATCAGCCAAGTTCAGCAATGTGTACTGCAGCTCAACGGTATTTACCGCCAGGTACTTTATATCACCGGCGTATCCCCCGACCAGTACCGTGACTACCAGATCGAACGCAACCTGCCCGGTCTGGAACAGGAACTGATCGACGTTCAGAGAGATCTGAGGCGCGCCATTACCTGGCTGGAAGCAACAGCCGGGCATACAAGTGATAAGCTGACCGTACTGAAGACCATGGATGACCAGCTGACAGAGCTGATCCGTGACCAGGAACGCTTTACCAAGGTGCTCTCTTCATATAAAACGAATGTACGTGCCTGCGGTAACTGGATCACACAAGTCCTCGGTCAGCCGCTGCAGATGGATCGTATCTATATCCATACACCTGATGTAAACCCCGCTGCAGAGAATACGGGCTTCTTCTCCGGTCTGGCACATGAATCAAGCCGCCTGTACAATTCGTTTATTATCGACTACAACCAGGTGGGTAATATTGCAGATGAAAAGAGCGGCGGTAAGGTCATCACGCTGTGGATTGGTACCGGCCGTGACCAGGCCAATGTAATCAAAGACCTGATCGATGAGAACTTCACACCCGAGACCGGAATCAGTGTAAACGTGCAGCTGGTCGATATGAACACCTTGTTGCGCGCCACGCTGTCCGGGCAAGGTCCTGATGTTGCCATCCAGGTAGCAAACACGACTGGTATCGCAGGTGCGGTCATGAATACTGGCAACGATACTCCCATGAACTACGGCCTGCGTAATGCCGTCATGGACCTCACCGTATTTGAGGACTTTGCCGAAGTCGCTGCGCGCTTCATGCCCAGTGCACTCGTCCCCTTCTCCTTCAATGGTGCTACCTACGCGCTGCCGGATACCCAGACCTTCCCCATGATGTTCTACCGCAAAGATATTCTCGCAGAGATCGGACTGGAACTCCCGCAGACATGGGATGACGTGAAGGTCGCCATGAGCGTGCTGAGCAAGAACCAGATGGAGTTTGGCATGCTGCCCGGTGAGCAGACTTTTGCCATGCTTCTCTACCAGGCGGGCGGTTCCTACTACACCGAAAACGGTGATGCCTCTGCTCTTGATACCGATACCGCCATCAATGTGTTCCGCCGCTATTGCGAGTTCTATACTGATTATAGACTGGATCGTGCCACAAGTGTGGAAGAGCGTTTCCGTACAGGTGAGTGCCCGATCATTATCAGTGACTATACTACATACAACAACCTGCAGGTCTCTGCACCTGACATCAAAGGTCTCTGGGATTTCACACACGTTCCCGGTACGCTCCGCGACGACGGTACACTCAATACCGCTACAGGCTGCAGCGGCCTGGCTGATATCATCATGAGCGCGACCAAGGAGCCGGATGCCTGCTGGGAGTTCCTGAAATGGTGGACCAGCGCTGCAACGCAGACCCTGTATGGCCGCGAGATGGAATCCCTGATGGGCTCCTCCGCACGTGTTGCCACTGCAAACCAGGAAGCCCTGGCCAACCTGTCCTGGCCGATCCGCGACTATAAGGCGTTGTCCGCACAGTTTGCTAACGTCATCGGCATCCCACAGGTGCCCGGCGGATATTATACCTGGCGTAATGTGAACAACGCATTCTATGCTGTTACCACGGATAACGCCAGCAAAGGCCGCAATGAATCGGGCAACACCCCCCGCGAGGAACTGATGGATAAGATCTACTATATCAACGCAGAAATCACTTACAAGCGCATCGAATTCGGTCTGCCCACGGCAGCGGACAGAGAGGGGGAATAAGATGAGTCAGACCGTTGCAAAACGCCGTCAGACCGTTGCACGCGATCTGACACTCAGGCATGAGATCTGGAAAAACAGATCTTCCTACATGCTCATAGCACCGTATTTCATTCTCTTCTTCCTGTTCACGGTGCTTCCTGTTCTCATGTCAATCTATCTATCCTTCACATATTTCAATATGCTGGAGGCTCCAAGATTCATTGGTTGGGCCAATTATACCAAGCTTCTGCTCGAAGATGATATCTTCATCGTTTCGCTTCGAAACACACTGCTGTTCGCAGTCGTTACAGGCCCGGTCAGCTATATGCTGTGCCTGCTGTTTGCATGGATCATCAATGAGTTCAAGCCCAAGCTGCGTGCGGTCATGACGCTGGTGTTCTATGCCCCGTCCATCTGCGGTAATGCGTATATGATCTGGAACCTAATCCTGACCGGCGACCGCTACGGATATCTGAACGGCTTGCTCCTGCGCCTGGACCTCATTAACCAGCCGGTATTGTGGATGCAGACCGAAAAATACGTCATGCCGGTACTGATCATCGTGCAGTTGTGGCTGAGTCTGGGCACCGGTTTCCTGTCGTTCATTGCTGGTCTTCAGACTGTGGACAAGGGCATGTACGAAGCCGCTGCAATCGATGGTGTAAAGAATCGCTGGCAGGAACTCTGGTTCGTCACCCTCCCAGCCATGAAGCCGCAGCTGATGTTCGGTGCCGTCATGCAGATCACTCAATCTTTTGCTGTCGCCGACATTTCTATCGCACTGGCCGGCAACCCATCGGTCAACTACTCAGGTGCAACAATTGTCACACATCTTCTTGACTACGGATCGACTCGTCTGGATATGGGCTATGCCTCCGCTATCGCCACCATCCTCTTCCTGCTGATGGTGGGCACCAATAAACTGGTGCAGCGCCTGCTCAGAAGGGTAGGTGAATGATATGACGGCAATGCCTAAGAACAAGCCCGTGGACAACCGTCCCGCCAAAATCATTAAACTGGAAAAGAAGATGCGCCGCCGCACGGGCGGCAAGAAACTGAACCGCTCCATGGCGGGCAACACGCTGCTCTTCATTCTGATGGGCATCTGCGGCGTTTTCATGGTTCTCCCGCTGGTAATGATCGTTAACAACGCGCTCAAGCCATTGGATGAAATTTATCAGTATCCGCCGCGCATCTTTGTACGCAACCCTTCTCTTACCAACTTCAGTGATCTGTTCGTGCTTATGAATGAAAGCTGGGTACCTTTCTCCCGCTACATTCTCAACACGATCATTATCACGGTAGGCGGCATGGTTGGTCACGTCATCGTTGCATCACTGGCCGCTTATCCCCTGGCCAAGCATAAGTTCCCCGGCAAGGCGCTGCTGTTTTCCATGGTCGTCCTGTCCATGATGTTCTCCTGGACAGTCACGCAAATCCCGCAGTACCTGATCATTTCCTGGCTGGGCATCAACAACACTTATGCGGCACTGGTCCTGCCTGCGTGGTCCTTCGGCATGGGTCTTTACCTCATGAAGCAGTTTATGGAACAGCTTCCCGACTCTCTGATGGAAAGCGCACGCCTCCAGGGCGCGACCGAATGGCAGATTTTCTGGCATATCGTCATGCCCAACGTACGTCCCGCCTGGCTGACACTGGCTATCTTCCAGTTCCAGCAGATGTGGGGCAACACGGGCGGTATGTTCCTGCGTTCGGAAGAACTCAAGCCTCTGCAGTATGCTCTGCAGCAGATCACATCGGGCGGCGTAAGCCGCGCCGGTGCAGGTGCGGCGGTGACCTTCATCATCGCAGCAATCCCGATTACGTTCTTCCTCATCTGCCAGAGCTCCATTCTCGAGACCATGACCACCTCGGGCATGAAGGATTAAGGGGGTGTGCGAAAGATGAAACGTATGATTCTCCGCACGCTGTGCCTGGCAGCCATCCTGTGCCTTCTGGCACCTTATGCACTTGCCACAGGGTCTCTGCCCTATGATTGCTACAACTACGACTACTGGAATAACATTCTGTATACTCCGGCTCCTTATGTTCCGAATGGAAATATCTCCGGTGTGTCTCTGATCTGGCAGGGCGAATCCCTCGGCGCATTCCGTTCTCCGCAGGATCTGTGTGTTTCCCCTGACGGAAAGCTCTACATCGCTGATACGGGAAATAACCGCATCGTGGTGCTGTCCGAAGACATGAAAACGGTCCTGCAGGTGATTGACGGATTTGAGGCCGAAGGCAAGCATGAGACTTTCAATGCGCCTTACGGTGTAGCCGTCTCTGAAAACCAGCAGCTCTACATCGCCGACTCACAGAACCGCCGCATCGTGGTGCTGGAACTTGACGGCACGTTCGTCAAGTATGTTCAGAATCCACAAAGTGAAGTCCTGGATGAGAAATTCGTATTCACACCGCTCAAGGTCTCCGTGGACTATGCTGACCGTGTCTACTGCGTGGCACAGAACATGTTCCAGGGCATCATGGTGTTCTCATCCGAAGGCGATTTCACCGGTTTCTTCGGTACCATCAGCGTAAAGATCAGTCTGTGGGAAAGATTCTGGAGAAAGGTCTCTACCAAGGAAGAGCGCTCCAAGCAGCAGCTGTTCATCCCCACCGAGTTCACCGGTATCGATGTGGATGAAGAAGGCTTTGTGTATGCTTCCAATAAAGATACCGATGGCATACAGGCTGTACGCCGCCTGAACCCTCGAGGCGAAGATGTCATCCGCAAAGGTCCCAAAGAAAACGTTGGCGGTGACCTCGTATTCAATTCGATCGGTATCTATTCCGGACCCAGTCAGATTGTGGACGTAGTCTACCGCGACCATGGTATTTATTCCTTGCTTGATGCTAAACGCGGCAGGATTTTCACGTATGATCACGAGGGCAATCTGCTCTACATATTCGGCGGTATCGGCACACAGGAAGGCACTTTCCGCATGCCCGCAGCCATTGAGCAATTGGACCGCAACCTGTTGGTGCTTGATTCCCTGCAGGCAACCGTGAACATCTTTTCTGTAACAGAATACGGCGCCCTGATCAACGAAGCCGTCGGCCTCCGCTTCAACGGTGACGAAAGTCTTGCTATCCCGCTGTGGCAGGAAGTTCTGAAACTGGACGAGAACAATGAGCTGGCCAACAGCGGTATCGGAAAAGCATACCTCTCTGCCGGCGATAACGAGAATGCGCTGCTCTATCTGCGCCGTGGCATGAACCGTGCATATTACTCCGTGGCTTTCAAGCGCTGGCGCAATGAAGCCCTTCGCGATAATATCAGCTGGTTCCTGACCGGTGTAGTCGTATTGGTCATCCTGCTGGTCGTATGGAATCGCTTCATCAAGCCTAAACGGGGCGTACGGCGTGCGAAAGGAGGGAAAGCGGCATGAAAAACCTGTTCAGCAAGGAACGGTGGAAATATCTGTTCTACACGGTAAGCCACCCCTCTGATGGTTTCTACTGGATCCGTCATCAGGAGCGCGGCAGTGTTGCAATTGCAGTGCTTCTGGTAATCCTCTATGCCATCGCTTTCTCAATGAACCGCATCTACGCGAGCTTCGTAGTCAACGATATCGAACCGCGTACTGTCAATTCCATCGCGGAATTGGCCGGCGTACTTATGCTCTACTTTGTATTGTGCCTGGGCAACTGGTCCATTACCTGCCTGATGGAAGGTGAAGGCCGCTTCAAGGATATTCTCATCGCCATCGGATACTCACTGGTACCTATGATCATTACGACCGTACTGGCTACCATCGTGTCACAGGGCGTCGCAGAGAACGAGGAAGCGTTCTATACCATCCTGATGGGTATCGGTACTGCCTATTCTGTTGTCATGATGCTGATCGGCATCATGCAGATTCATAATTACACGCTTGGTAAAACAATTGTCACTCTTTTTCTCACCATAGTTGCTGTGCTGATCATCGTGTTCCTGACCCTGCTGGTGTTCAATTTCATCACGCAGGTCTACACATTCTTCCGCAGCATCTACACTGAACTGATATTCAGATTCTGAAAGGAGGGACGGCAAGATGGAAAATACCGAAAACACCTGGCAGCTTTCGCCGCGTGCTAAAAAAATCCTTTGGATCATTGTAGCTGTTCTGGTCGTCGCCCTCCTGTGCCTCGTCGGTTGGTATATCGTGCACTATCGCAGTTACAACGTATACCGCACCTTGACGCAGAACCCGCAGACGATTACTGAAGGCACGGACTTTGCCAAACTCAAGGATGATCTGAAGGCTGTCCCAGGATTCTCGCTGGCAGCTGAAAATGACCGTGTCGCTCTCTACGTCAAGACTGATACGGCTGAGGTCGCTGTCTATGACAAAGAAGACGGATACACAGTCTATTCTAATCCGCAGGACGCGGACAAAGATCCGGTAGCACGTGCTACCAATCTTGAAAACCTCAAGAGTCAGTTTATCCTCAGCTATCTGGATGCCAACGCCAAAGAGGGAACAGCCTGGAGTTCCTACGCAAAAGCCGTAGCAAACGGGCAGATGGAATACCAATCCATTCCAGACGGCGTACGTGTGGTCTATAACCTTTCTAGCGAAAGGATTCTGATGGTTCCCAATCAGCTGACCGCTGAATGGTATGCCATCCTGGCTGAGGCAGGTAAAAAAGCTGCACCCAAGATCTATGAATTCGACGAAACAAGTGGTCTTTACATAATGAAGTCACAGGGTGTCACCGGCCGCAACAAGCAGCAGATGGACCAGGATGCCCGCAACGCTGGATTCACTATGGAAGACTATGAAGAGATGCAGGCGCTCAGGGTACCGGAAGATGAAGCTGACGCTGCTGAAGCCCTCTCCTTCACGATCACTTTGGATTGGCAGCTGACAAATGACGGTGTACGCGTGAGCATTCCTTACGAAGGCCTTGGAGAGTTCGGTGGAGGACAAATCCGCGCTATTCAGCTGCTCCCCTTCTTCGGAGCAGCCGGTGCACAGGAAACAGGCGAAATTGTTCTTCCTGATGGAAGCGGCGCACTCATGCGTTTCAACAACGGCAAAAGCACCTCTCCGCAGTATAGCAAGAGCATATACGATATTGACCTGGTTGACAGTGACTATGCAGTAACGCAGAATATGCAAACTGTCCGGCTTGCGCTCTATGGCATCTGTCGTGAAGAGAGCAGCATCTTGGCTGTATGCGAACGTGGTGCGTCCCTTGCAAACATCACTGCTGATGTTGCAGGGCGCAACAACAGCTACAACTTTGCCTACTTCACCTTTGTCCTGCGGCGCACAGACACCCTGATGATTTCCAATGAGACTGTGATCGTTGCTGAACGCGACCTGTACCCCGTAGATTGTTCAGTACGTTATACACTGCTTGGCAGTAACGAGACCGGTTATAATGGGCTGGCCCGTGCCGCCCGAAAACAGCTGGTCGATCAGGGCCTTCTGAAAAAGGCTACGCCTGTAGCAGGAGATATCCCCTTCTATTATGATGTGATCGGCGGTGTAAAGGAAACAGCTCACTGGCTAGGCGTGCAGTATCTGCGTGTACTGCCCATGACCACCTTTGCTGAAGCTGAAAACATCGTTGCCTCTCTCAAGCATGAGAACATCTCCAACCAGAAGATGAACCTTCAGGGCTGGATGAACGGAGGCTATTATCATGATCCGGTCTCCAGCGTGAGCGTACTCAGGAAGCTGGGCGGTACAAAAGGCCTGTCTTCTCTGCAGGACGCACTGGCACGCTCCGGAGGCGCACTCTATCCCGATGCAGCATTGCAATTTGTTACTGACATTGCCAAAGGCTTCTTTGCAAGCGAAGAAGCATCCCGGTATTATGCCGAAGGTTATGTCGTGAACCTAGGCGTAATCAATCCGATCAACTTGCGCCGTACAGGTACTTTAGGTTACCGGGAGCGTGGATTCAAACTGCTCTCGCCTAAATTCCTCCCCAGATATGCCGAAGGCTTTGCGGAAGCAGCTGACAAGCTTCAGCTGAACAACCTGAGTCTGCGCGATCTGGGCCAGGAAGTGCATGCAGACAAGCGCCGTACCAACGTGATCGATCGTGAGTCCGCCCTGGATCTCGTCAAGAATGCATTTGTCACCTTGCAGGGCAGCAGACGCGGGCTGATGGTGACTGGCGGCAATGACTATGCCATCACTTACGCGGCTGACATACTGGACGCTCCTCTACAAGCCACACTCTATCCCATTCTAGACGAACAGATTCCTCTCTGGGAGATGATCGTACGCGGCTCCGCCGATTACACAGGTACTGCCATTAACTTAGCCCAGAGTGAGGATCCGCGTGAAGATCTGCTTCACCTTATCGAGTACGGCGCTTCCGTGCATTACACGTTCACCTGGAAAGACGCAGCGGAAATGAAGTATACCGGTCTCAACGGCCTGTTTGCCACTACCTTCTCCACCTGGAAAGATGAAGCTGTAGAGGCTTATCACTTCGTAAACGGTGCTCTCCGTGCAGTGAACGGTGCTGAAATAACGGAACATGTACGCCTGAACGAAACTCTCAGTCGCGTCACTTATTCCAATGGCGTAACCTTATATGTCAATCATGGTGATACTGATGCTCTGGCAGACGGGTACACTGTCGGTGCGATGAATTATCTTGTTGTAGGAGGTGAGGCACAATGACAGCGGTAAAGCGTAAGAAAAGACTCTTTCATCTCTCGTATGAGCAGCGCAACGCAGCTCGAGGATACGCTTTCATCCTTCCCTGGCTGATCGGCTTCATTGTGTTCTATCTGGGATGTCTGTACCAGCTGGGCCGCTTCAGTCTGCTGGACATCAAGATCGATGCCACGACTGGCAGCCGTGTGGACACCTTTGTCGGATTCGCCAACTATGTGGAAGCCTTCACCGCACACGCCACCTTCAAACAGACGCTGACCTCCTCGCTGATGGACATGGTTATCGATCTTCCCATGATCATCTTCTTCAGCTTGTTTGTAGCGTTGATGCTCAACCGCAAGTTCAAAGGCCGCGCAGTGGTCCGTGCGATCTTCTTCCTGCCGGTTATCTTAAGCGCTGACGCGGTCGGATCAGCCATCACCCGCGCAAGCGAGCTCATGAACGCAGGTCTGACCGCTGCAGCTCAGGAGATGGCAGGGGGCGGAACAGTGTCCGTTACTTACTACATCCAATTGTTCGGTGATATTGCCCTTCCCGCCTCGATCCTGGACTACATCGTTGGTGCGGTTAACCGTATTGCCAGCATCATCAAGGGCTCCGGTGTACAGATCATTCTGTTCATCGCAGCGCTGCAGTCTATTCCCGGCGCTCTTTACGAAGTTGCGAAGATCGAAGGTGCAACTGCCTACGAAACGCTATGGAAAGTCACCATTCCGATGGTCATGCCGCACATCATCACAAACACCATCTATACACTGGTTGACCGTTTTGTCACGAGCGATGTAGTCAGGCTGGCAAATGAGACTTATCAGAAGTACAACTACGGCCTGTCTTCGGTATTCTCGCTCACATCCACCTTGGCAACCTGCCTGATCCTCGGATTGATCGTTTACCTGCTCAACAAGCGCGCATTCTACTACAATTAAGGAGGGCAGAAAGATGCAGAAAACCGAATTAAAGACGGGTTCTTGGCAGAGATTCCGCTCTTCTGCCAAGTATAATGACCGGAAAAGCCGTGCCATGACACAAATGAAGAATCTGCTTTTAGGCATTTTCCGGTTCGTCATCATCGTAGGTATCAGTTATGTCATTCTAGCACCTGTGATTGGTACGGTCTCCCGTTCTTTCTTCTCCACGCAGGACTCTATCAACCCAATGGTGTTTACTATTCCAATCAACCCCACAGTGAGTCGTTATACCATGGCAATCAAGTACATGGATTATCTGCCCATACTTGGTCGTACTATCCTGTATGTGATTGGTGTCACACTCCTGCAACTGCTGACATGCTCGATGGTCGGCTACGGTTTTGCACGTTATAAGTTTCCGCTCAAGAAGCTGCTGTTCGCCTTTGTGGTGATCATGATCGTCGTTCCGCCGCAGACAATCCAGTTCCCACTCTATATGAGTTTCCGTTATTTCGGCTTTGGCTCTGATACGGTCAACCTGCTGAAATCACCCTGGCCTATGGTTATCTTGTCGGCTTTCGGCTGCGGACTTCGTTCGGGATTATATATCTACATCTTCAATCAGTTCTTCCGCGGCCTGCCAAAGGAAATTGAAGAAGCGGCACTGGTAGACGGCGCAAATCCATGGTATACTTATTTCGGCATCATGCTGCCCAACGCATCCCCAGCCATCATCACTGTAGCTGTATTCTCTATTGTGTGGCAGTATAATGATTCGTTCTTCGCAAATACTTTCAATATACCCTCGTCGATCCTAATCACACGCAAGCTTGATACCCTGATCAATGTGATCGCAAACGCTGAGAAGATCAATAGTCTGCGTGAACTGCAGCTGTACTTCGATGCGGGCGTCGTACTGGTCCTGGTGCCCGTTGTGCTGATCTACCTGATTCTGCAGCGCCGCTTCATCGAAGGCGTAGAACGCTCAGGCATAGTCGGATAACTCATTGTTACTCGTATCCAACCCCAATGTTGGGTTAAATAAAAAGGAGGTTGTCAACTTGAAGAACAAAATTCTTCCCATTATCCTCGCGCTGGTTGCCGTGGCGGCAATCATACTATGTTTCGTTTTTAACGGACAAAAAGGCGACTTGCAGAAAGAGCTGAGCAACGTACAGGCACAGGTCGAACAGCTAAAAGCTGATGCTGTGAAAGCTGCTGAATCTGCTAAGACCGCTGAAGAAGCTGCCGCTAAAAAAGCAGAAGAACTGGAAGCAGCGGTAAAGACTGCTGAAGAAGCTGCTGCAAAAACCGCTGAAGAAGCCGCTGCGAAAGTTGAAGAGCTGACTGCTGCGGTAAAGACTGCTGAAGAAGCCGCTGCGAAAGCTACTGAAGAAGCCGCTACCGCTAAGGCTGCTGAAGAAGCCGCAATCGCAAAAGCGGAAGAATTAGCTGCTGCCGTTAAGGCTGCTGAAGAAGCTGCTGCAAAGCCCGCTGAAGAAGCTGCCGAGAAGCCGTCTGCTACTATAGAAGTGCTTGATTTTGAAGATGGCGCATATGGCTTCCTGGGCATCTCCAAGGCCAAGGCCAACGCTGGTGTACCGGCGCTGGAAGTAGCTGAATTCAACGGCTCCAAGGCGCTGAAAATCACTCCCGATGCAAAAGTTCCTTATGTGGCTATCAACGTTGAGGGTCTGGCCGGCGAACGCCTGGCGGATGTAGCCGCGATCAGCGTCGATATCGGTATTGATCTGGGCAGCGACGGCAAGTTCTATGCAGCCAGTGGTGTTGTTTACAGCTACACCGGCGAGGACAATGCAGAAGGCAAGGCCAGTTGGTCTGTATATCTGCAGCGCAAGAACCCCCGCTCCCTGGTCTTCCAGATCCCGGCTTTTGTTGCCGGTGCTGGCAACTATGTCATGATCTCACTTGAGGAGCATGCGAGTGCTGATCCTGTAGCTTTCTTCATCGACAACATCAAGCTGCTGGACAAGGATGGCAATGCTATTGCTCTGGATCCGACTGCTGAGTATGTTGCAGCAGACAGCGGCCGTGATCTGACCAACCTAGTCACTCTGACTAATGTGGTCGAGTTCAATGGCTTTGCGACCTCTGGCGGCGCCTGGGCTCAGAACGGCTTTGAAATGCCTCAGGAATTCGTAGATGCACTGGTTCCCGGCAGTGTCATCGAAGTGGACTTTGAGAGTGGCGACGGCGCACTGTGGCTGGTCTTCCCCTGGGCTGAGGCTGGCTGGATGCGCGTTGGCGGCTGTGGCAACGGTGTAGATGCTGTGAACAATAGCGGCAACATCGCTCAGATCCCCTATGAACTGATTGTGCAGTTCTGCGGCGAAGATAAGAGCACTTGGGGTGCCATGCTGCAGTGCGAAGGCTCCAGCGACTGGAACGTACTGGGTCTGCGCGTTGGTCAGCGTCAGAACCAGATTGTGCTGAAAAATGCTGTTGAATTCGAAGGCTTCGAGACCTCCGGCGGTGCTTGGAGTCAGAATGGCTTTGAGATGCCTCAGGCTATCGTTGACGCATTGGTTCCCGGCAGCGTAGTCGAGATCACCTTCGAATCTGGAGACAACGCCATTTGGGTCGTAATGCCTTGGGCAGCCGCCGGCTGGAGTCGTGTGGCGCAGGGTGAAGCTCTTATCATCAATGGCAAAGCCTATATCACCTATGATCAGTTCGTCGCTGTGTGCGGCGAGGATAAGAGCACTTGGGGTGCCATGATGCAGTGCGAAGGTTCTTCTGACTGGACCGTCTACGGCATCCGCGTTGGCCAGATGGGCGAGTTCTACGGCCTGACCAACCTGGTCCGCTTCGAAGGTTTCGAAACCTCCGGTGCAGCATGGGCCCAGAATGGCTTTGAAATGCCTCAGGAATTTGTAGATGCGCTGGTTCCCGGTAGCGTAGTAACTATCAGCTATGAATCCGCAGACGGCAATATCTGGCTAGTCATGCCTTGGGCAGCCGCCGGCTGGAGCCGCGTGGGCAATGACGGTGCAGACGTGGCAGACGGCCACATTGCACAGATAACCTACGAACAGATTGAAGCAGTATGTGGCGAAGACAAGGCCACTTGGGGCGCCATGATGCAGTGCGAAGGTTCTTCTGACTGGACCGTCTATGGCGTTGCTGTCGGCACCGCTATGAAATAAGCCATGATTCCCGCCGTCAGTACGGCGGCGGGGCAGATACGTTTCTCAAACAAAACAAAAGGAGGATACCCTAAATGAAGCGCATTCTTTCTCTGGCACTGGTACTGGCGATGGCCTTCAGCATGATCTCGACCTTCGCCACTGCCGAAGAGCCCCGTCATATCACGATCGCCCTGTGGTGGGATATGTACTACGATTCTGACGATGAATC
>JAFYDF010000001.1 GCA_017544935.1 Clostridia bacterium | reverse complement strand
GTAACATCGAACTTACCGGTCAGGCCGTCAGCCTTGACGGTGGGGGAAGCTTCTTTGACTTCTTCTACAGCAGGAGCGAAGCTGTTAACTGCAGCGATAACGGCCTTGCTGCTGATGGTAGCGCCAGATACGGTGTCGATGCCGGCAACAGGCAGAGCCTTTCCAACAAACTGAGCCAGGAAAGCATCGTCCAGTTTGGCCAGGAAGCTCTCATCCATATCGCTTTCTGTTTTGCCCAGCACAACACTGGCAACAGTACCATCATCATTAAGATTTACAGTCACCGGGAACTTACCGGTCAGGCCATCGGCCTTTACGGTGTTGTTGTCAGAACCTGCTTCTACAGCAGGAGCGAAGCTGTTAACTGCAGCGATAACGGCCTTGCTGCTGATGGTCGCACCAGATACGGTGTCGATACCGGCAACAGGCAGAGTCTTTCCAACAAACTGAGCCAGGAAAGCATCGTCCAGTTTGGCCAGGAAGCTCTCATCCATATCGCTTTCCGTTTTGCCCAGCACAACACTGGCAACAGTACCATCATCATTAAGATTTACAGTCACCGGGAACTTGCCGGTTAGGCCGTCAGCCTTAACGGTGTTGCCATCAGCTTCTTGAGAAGGAGCCTCTGTTGCAACGGGCTCTTCTTCAATACCCATGGCTTGATTGTAGGCCTTGTTTACGGCATCAACAACACCGCGGCTGCTGATGGTAGCACCAGTAACGAGGTCAAGACCTTCAGCAGAAACATTACCTGTAGTGCCGATAAACTGAGAGAGGAAAGCATTGTTGCCGCTTACCTGGCTGAGGAAGGCAGCATCTGCATCGCTGTCTGCATCGCCAATCTCAATGCCGTTTACCGCACCGTTCTCATCGACACCGATTGTAACATCGAATTTACCGGTAAGACCCTTGGCGCTGGCTGTTGCAGTTACTGCGCCTTCAGGAATGGAAACATCAATTTCCTCGGGCATGGAAGCCATTTGCGCAGCAAAGGCAGCGGGATCGTTCACATAAAGCAGGATCATATTTACGGCATCATTAACCGCAGTAGAAGTAATGGTGGCACCGGACATGGCATCTATATCCTGACCCAATACGAGATTGGTGCCGGATTTGCCAATGTACTGTCCCCAGAAGCTTTCTTCCTTAGCGCGTGCGCCATAACCAGCGGTTTCGTTGAAGCGATCATCGCCGATAATTATGCCGGAAATTGTACCATCTTCAACAGTTAACTCAACATAAACATCACCGCCAAAGCCCTTCTTGCTAGTGGCGTAATGATTGTTACCCAATTCATCCACCAGAGTTACCGGTTCATTGATTTTGAAGCCGGCAGCAGCGGACATGGCTTTAAGCGTGTCATTCACGCCACGCACAACGGCACTTGAGGTAATGGTTGCGGCTGTGATGGCATCAATCTCTCCGCCGTTTTTGCTCAGGTCAACCGGATAGACTTTTCCGGTAAACTGCTCATAGAACGCTGGTTCTTTGGATTTAGCACCAAGGCCAGCAGTTTCCTGGAAGTTGGCACCGCCTACGCGTACGCCGGTAATGACGCCTTCTGCGTCTGTACCTACTGTAACTTCAACAGGACCGCCAAAACCGGTAACAGTACCCGTGGAAACATAGCCAGCAGCACTGCCGTCGGCATTGAGCCCGCGCCAAACTTCTGCGGCGCCTTCTTCAGCATCGCACAGTGCAAAGTCCTGAGCAGCAGGCAGCAGCTCTTGACGTACTGCTACTGCTTTTTCGGCTTCTTGCGTGGCAATACGATCTTTGGTGCCATTGTAGGTAGCACCCAGTGCAAGGGCAGCTACCAGGGCAATCAGCGTCAGAACCAACCAGGCAGGGAGTTTTTTACTCATGTTCTCTTCCTCCAAGCAATGCCTCTTCCCGAACGGAAAGAGGACGATTGAGCATTTCTTCAGCTCCGCGGCGATTTCCGGAAGCCAGACAGGCACGGATGGAAGTACTGGATACAAGCGTGCCATCCGCAAGCCGTACAGGGGGTACTACAGTAAGCCCTATTCCAGCGCGTTCACAGAATGAACGCATAAGAGCGGCATCGCCGCGGGCCATGCAGCCAAAGTGATAATGAAAACCGATAATTACATGATGTGCATTCAACTGACGCAGAAGCAGATCATTAAAAAAGTCTTCGGCTGACTGAGCAGCCACATTGCGGTCAAACCGGGAATAAATAATCGTATCCACACCACAGGCGGCCATAAGAGCAGCTTTTTCTTCCATCTTTGTCAGTACAGCCGCATGGCTTTTGCCAAGAACAGCTGCAGGTGGGACATCAAAGGTATACGCACATGGAAGCAAACCTTTTTCATGGGCGATATCTGCAGTAGCATGAAGTAATGCCTGATGCCCAAGATGAACGCCATCAAAAGTACCGAGACATACCGCGCAGGGAGAAGATGCAGTTAGTGCGCTGAGTTCAATCAGATGCATGGACACCCTCCACGTCAGCGCAATGATGAGGCGCCTTGGCTTTGCAGCAAAGCCCCCATCCCATCGGTAAAATGGATGCTGCCATCTTCAAGCACCCAATATACTTCTACGCCCTCCAAACTATCAGCCAATGCTCGGCCTTTCTCGTAGGGAAGAAGGAAAAAGCAGGTGCTTAGCGCGTCGGCCAAGGCAGAATCCTGCGTTAGGACAGTTACGCTGTGCATGTAGTCCGAAGGGAAAAGCGTATCAGGATCGATGATGTGATGATACCGCGTACCATTGACCTCATAAAAGCGCTGGTAATCCCCGCTGGTAACTACAGACATTTCATGTGTATAGATCACATCCAGCATCTTGTTGAGGAATGGTTCTGAAAGAGGATCCTGAATGCCTACCCCCCAGTGCTTGCGTCCGTCTTTTGGAGCAAGCCCGCAGCGTACGTTTCCACCTGCGCTAATGATAAATGAGGGCATAGGTCCATTCAGCAAAGCCTCAGCTGCACGCTCACAAGCATAACCTTTGGCTACTGCACCCACATCAAGCAGCAGATGAGGATCTGCAAAGAACACAGTACCTGCATCCTTGTCAATGATGACATCATCATAATTGCAGTGCTCAGCAAGCGCTTGCAGCTGTTCGATTGGTGGTACGGCTTCTCCGATGGTACGATATTCATGCCAGCAGGACAATACAGAGCCAAGCGCCACGTTAACGCGGTCTAGCAGAAGCGGCTGCAGTTCTTTCATGTACAGCAGCAGATCAATCAGTTCCGGTTCTGCGGGAACTGGACCGGCTCCGGCATATTTATTAACGGCATACAGGTTGTTGACGCCTTCGTAAGCATTGTATGCATCATAGATGCGATGATAGTGCTCGAACAATTTCTGTGTTTCAGCAAAAGCAGTATTGAATGTCTCCTCTTTTTCGGCATAACCGATCAAGGAGATTATGGTATCAAAGGCACCATAGAAAGTCCCGCTATACTTTTGCATGGACGAGACGGCGTTTGCCTCATACGGAACACAACTGCACAGCACAAGACAAAGGACTGCTGCCAGACAAAGCAGGGAACGGCGGAATACCATGGAAATTGATCACGTCCTTACAAAAAATGGCCTCATGTGTAGACACGAAACCATTTTATCATGAAACAGTTCTGATGACAAGCGTGGATGCGGTTTTTTCACGCTTTTCTACATTATTCTACTTTACTGAAAGTCCAGTCTTTGCGGTTTAAGCGCATCAAAGTAGCATATCCGTATTGCAGATCATTTTCTTTCCCAGATTCGGCCACATAGAAAAGATCGCCGCCTAGCGAGATGAAGCCGGTATCTGCCTTGCCCGGCATGACGGGGATGCCCCAGACACCGCTTTCTGAATGATACTGGCCGGCGCCTTCTTTGAGGGTAAGGACTTCGCCGCGCAGGTTTTCAGGATAGGCTTTGCCGTAGATGCGCAGCGTCTCTTCATGCGGGGGGATGCTCCCATCCACCAAATAAACCGGATAATTGGGGTACTGTGGTTTACGACCCTCGTATACCATCATCCACAGATCGCCTGTGTCCTGGTCATATTCCAGATTCTGTACGCCGTAATTGGTATTGCCTGTATACACAAACAGTTTTTTGTAGAGTTTCGGACCCTGCATATGAGGGTGATCCTGGTCAAAAGGTAGTGACACAAATGTATCGGGATCAAATACCAGCAGCACCTGATAGTCATCATCCTGGCGTGTTAGATGGCGGTATATACCATAAGAAAGGAACATATACTCCTTCCCGCCTTTGTCACCCGGCATAGAGCCGAAGGTGATGCCGTCAATACCGGAACAACCGTAACGGTGACCGAGCGTATCGGGAGTGTTGTCATGTTCTCCGACGTCCAGGTCGTCAGTGTAGTCACGGACTACTTCGTCCATATACAGGGTGGTCATAACACCGCTGGTCTTATAATTCATGTCCATGGCGGTCATCTTTTCACAATCAAACACCGCTACATAGAACTTCTCGGCAGCTTTGTATTCGAGAGAACCATACACCTTTCCGTCACGATAGCAAAGGCATCCCAGATGTGCTCCACCGCCGTAAATGCTGCCGGCCAGGAGGCCGGTCACGCTGGCTACGATTTCGTTTTTCGCCATATCCACTTTGATCAGGCGATCAGTGAAAGTCATATACATATAACGGTGCTCTTCATCACAGGCAATGCCCTGCAGATGATTGGCTGGCTTAGCCCAGGCGCCGCCATAAAGAGATTTGGGCAGATTCTCGTTCTTCATGTTGCACACCTCGTTTTTTCTGTAATTATACGCCTCACAAACATGGAATTCAATGTAAAAAGATTGACAAATGAGAACTGTGCGCGTAAAGTGAGGGCAGAATATTCGGACGGGAGGCCAGCTATATGGCGGCAGAATCACGCAACAAGGCAGAAGCACGGCGCGAGGAGAATGGCGTCGTTTATTATGATCGCGGCATACTCAAGGGTAACGATGGAAAAAGCTATCAGCGCTATGCGGTTCAAACGCATTTTATCGAAGTAGGCGAGGATAAGTGCGAGCTGGTAGAACGCTATATTCGCCCGCTGTATAAGAAGGGTGATGTGCTGTCTTTCGGCGCAAAAGTAATGGCTATGTGCGAAAAGACCGTGCGAACAAAAGAGCAGGTTAAGCCGGGGTTTTGGGCTAAATTACTTGCTCCGCGTGCCAGCGAGACAACTGCTGGTATCGGCATGCATGATCCTTATAAACTACAGCTTGCAATTGATATGGTCGGTGCGCCTAAAGTGGTATTTGCGGCAATTGCTTCCGCGGTGACGAAAGTGTTTGGCGTTAAAGGCGTGTTTTATAAGATTGTCGGGCCTGGCGTGGCCGGGATTGATGGCTTCTATTACCGTTCCAGCTTCGAACGGTATAAGAGCCTGGCTTTGATCAACCCCGAGAACGCTGAAGAGCTTTGCGACGAGATTCTGAAAAAAACAGGTATTCCCACCGTCCTGATGGATGCTAATGACATCGATCAGAACCAGCTGGGTAAATGCCATGGCTTTCCGCTGACCGATGCACAGATTCAGGATGCCCTCAAGGATAATCCTTCCGGCCAGGGTGATGAACTGACGCCCTTTATTCTGATACGCCCTTTGACTTGATTTGTTCTTTCTGGTCAACGCCTGTCCATTGACAGGCGTTTTTTCATCCTATAAAATGGAAATAGCGACCTTGAATAATATGCGAAGGGAAGGACTGTAACGTGATACGCAAAAAAGAATGCGTGGCCATGCTGCTGGCAGGCGGCCAGGGGACTCGCCTGGGCGTGCTGACGCGTCATATGGCCAAACCCGCCGTACCATTCGGTGGAAAATACCGCATCATTGATTTCCCTCTGTCCAACTGCACCAATTCGGGCATTGATACCGTAGGTGTACTGACACAGTTCCAGCCGCTGGAGCTGAATGCCTACATCGGCTCAGGTGCACCGTGGGATTTGGACGTCAGCAATGGCGGTGTATATGTGCTGCCTCCGTATCATACAGGCAAAACGGGTGAATGGTACCGCGGCACAGCAAATGCCATTTATCAGAACATACCTTTCATTCAGCAGTTTGATCCGGATTATGTGCTCATCCTTTCGGGTGACCATATCTACAAGATGGATTATGCTGCAATGCTTCGCCATCATATTGAACACCAAGCAGATGCCACTATTGCCGTACGTCAGGTTCCTTGGGAAGAGGCCAGCCGCTTTGGCATCATGAATACCGATCCGGAAGGACGTATTGTCGAGTTCGAGGAAAAGCCGCCTCAGCCGAAATCCAATAATGCCAGCATGGGTGTGTATGTGTTCACCTGGGCAAAACTGCGTGCCTATCTGGAACGCGACGAGCAGGATACGAACAGCAGCAATGACTTCGGCAAAAACATCATTCCAACGATGCTTGGTGACGGCTGCCGCATGGTGGCATTCTCCTTCAATGATTATTGGAAGGACGTAGGCACAGTGAATAGTCTGTGGGAAGCCAATATGGACCTGCTGACTACACCGCTGCCCATCGACCTGCATGATAAAAAATGGCGCGTGTATGCGCGTTCCTTCGGCAGCGGCCCGCAGTTTATTGCGGCAGATGCGGAAGTAGACGATTCACTGGTCACTGAAGGCTGTGAAGTGCATGGATGTGTGAAACACAGCATTCTGTCCACTGGCGTCATAATTGAAGAAGGCGCTCAGGTAATAGACAGTGTTATTATGCCTGGTGCCATCATCCGCAATGGTGCGGTTGTCCGCCGCGCTATTGTGGCTGAAAACGCTGAGATCGGCGCAGGCGCGACGGTAGGCGAGGCCGAGGGCGACATTGCCGTGGTCGGCCAGGGCGTACTGGTACCGGAGGGCGTCAAAGTTCCTGCCGGCACTCAGTGCGAGCAGTAAGGGAGGTGCCGACATGAACGACCTGATGGGTTTGATCTATACCGGTGATAACGGCGATCGGATGAATGAACTGACCGCACTGCGTGCTGTAGCGGCTGTTCCGGTTTGTTCGCGTTACCGCGTGATTGACTTTCTGCTTTCTTCTCTTGTAGCAGGCGGGGCACGCAATGTAGGCGTGATTACGCAGAAAAACTACCGCAGCTTGATGGACCATCTGGGCAGCGGCAAGGAATGGGACCTGCATGGTAAGCGTCAGGGCCTAGTAATTTTGCCGCCCTTCCTGACGGCAGACAGTGTAGGCGTGTATAGCGGCCTCATGGATGCTATCCGGAGCAACCAGCAGTACCTGCGCCGGAGCCGTGAAAGGTATGTACTTGTCACCGACAGTGGTATTCTCTATACGGCAGATTTCGATGCTATGCTTTCTCAGCATATCCGCAACGGTGCCGATATTACGTTGATGTATTCCAATGATAAAGGTCTGCTGCGGAGCGGCAGCGGTCATTATATGCGTCTTGATGAGCATGGCCGTGTACGCGAGATGGAGTCTTCACCTATGCTGCCGCGTTTTGAGAGCGTATACATGGAGGCATTCCTTATCCGTCGTGAACTGCTGATCGAGCTGACCGACCGTGCTGTCAGCCGTGCACATTATCATTTTACGCGCGAGGTGCTTCTGCAGGCTGTGCGTGATGAGAGCCTGAAGATTTATGGCTGGCAGAACCAGTCTCCGGCGTGGAGACTTGACAGTGTCCAAGCATATTTTGACTGCTCGATGGCGCTGCTTCAGTCTTCAGTGCGTCGGCAGCTGTTCCGCCCTGATTGTCCTATCTGGACCAAGATCCGCGATGAGATGCCTTCTCGCTATGCGCCTGGAGCACAGGTGAAGAATTCACTGCTAGCTGATGGCTGTATCATTGAAGGTACAGTAGAGAATAGCGTACTGTTCCGTGGCGTACGTGTTCACCGTGGAGCCGTTGTTCGCAATGCTGTCATATTCCAGGATGGTTATATCATGGAAGGGGCTCATGTAGAGGGCTGCATCCTGGATAAGCAGGTAACCGTGCGTGAAGGTCTGACGCTTAGCGCACCACGTACCTATCCGGTGGTTATTTCTAAAGGCACCATCGTTTAAGAGAACTCAAAGAAACCAACAGGCACAGCCGATCGGCTGTGCCTGTTTACGCTGTCTGGGTTTATCCTATGTGCATATCCTCGGGCGGACGGTCACCTTCCAGATCATAAAAGATCCTTGTCAGTTCAAGGCCTTCGGGCGGAGCGGTTACGCCTAGCACCAATCGGTTGCCTGTGGCAAGCGCTTCGTCAATGCAGTCGGGAGACAGGCGGCTCTGTCCAATGGCAATCAGTGTCCCTGCCATGATGCGTACCATGTTATAAAGGAATGCACTTCCGCGGACGACCATTGTTACATCATCACCACTGCGGTCGATATCGATGCCAAATATATGGCGGACCGTAGTCTTGGCTGTACCTCCTGCGGACTGGAATGCTGCAAAATCATGGCAGCCAATCATACGCAGCGCGGCCTGCTGCATTTTGTATTCATCCACGGGCACGGGAATGTGCGTGGTGAAGTGGCGGCGCATGGCGCTGGCATGGCGGTTGTTCCAGATGCGGTATGTATAGATTTTGCCGCGGCAGGAGAAGCGCGCGTGAATGCTGTCTGGAATTTCACGTGCGGCGCGTACGCGGATATCGGGAGGCAGCATGGTATTAAGCACAAAAGGAAACTTTTCAGTGGGGATGGTGCTGAGATTGTAGAAATGTGCACGCTGTCCGGTGGCATTGACGCCTGCATCGGTGCGGCTGGCACCCCACAATGTGGTCTCACGTCCAAGCGCACGTTCCAACGCGTGCTCGACCTCGCCCTGAATGGTACGGAAGCGTGCCTGCCTCTGCCAGCCGGCAAATTCCGAACCGTCATATTCAAGCGTCAGCAGCACTTTTTTGAAATCGCCTTCCGGACGCACACAAGTTCCCTCCCTGTAATCATCTGCTTCCGCATTATAGCATTCGGCCCGAGCACTGGCAAGCATGGTTTTTACCATATGAATATGTTGCAATTCTATAAAATGTGATATACTAATTTTTGTAATGTGGTAAAAGGGGGCGTATATTATGTCTCATGTGCTGATCATTGGTGCAGGACCTGCTGGTTGTTCTGCAGCGCTTACACTGCGGCTGCGTGGTGTGGATGTGACAGTGCTTTATGCTTCCGGAGGCGCGTTGGAAAAAGCCAAGCGTGTGGATAATTATCCAGGCCTTCCGCAGACAGCGGGTGGAGATATGCTTCAAAACTTTCGCAAGCAGGCGGAAGAGGCTGGTGCAGTACTGAAAAACGAGTTGGCACGTTACATTCAGAAATCTCGTCGCGGATTTACCGTGTTGGCGGGGGAAGAAATGATTGCCTGCGATGCGGTCTTGCTGGCGGCAGGAATTGGACGCGTGGCACGCATTGATGGTGAGGATACTCTGGTTGGCCAAGGGGTCAGTTATTGTGCTACATGTGATGGAATGCTCTATCGTGGACGCCCTGTAGCCGTAATTGCGCAAGATACTTCCTTTGAAGAAGATGTCCGTTTCCTTTGTTCCATCTGCCCTGTGGATTACTATATGGAAAAACCGCACGATGCACCGGATGGCGTGACCGTATGTCCAGATGCGCCAAGGTCACTGCGTGCGGAAGGCGAAGGTGTGGTGCTTGTTACCGACCGGGGCGAAAAGGCATATGATTGCGTGTTCATTCTGCGGCCTGCCGTTGCTCTTTCCACGCTTTTGCCACATCTTGCAATGAATGGTGAGGCTGTGGCAGTGGATGAAAACCTGGCGACTAGTATTGAAGGCGTATTCGCTGCCGGTGACATTACGGGCGCTCCCTACCAGGCTGCGCGAGCTGTAGGACAGGGCAATATCGCTGCTCTTTCCATTGCTAAATATCTGCACAAAAAAGAAAGCGAGCAGAAATAAAATAACGGCAGATTACAGTGTGGCAGAACAGCTGATCACTTTGCAGGAAGGGAGATCAAATTTATATGGCGATCTCAAAAAAAGGTGATCTGATCACATGGAACGGTGGCAGTGTTTTTTCAGAAAACGGTATAGCTGAACATGTTGGTGAAAGCCTGTTTGGGTCTGACGGGTCAATGATGACAGATAATGGATGTTCAGTTATAGGAGACCAGGGGTTTACGAATATTATTGGCAACACGATTCATACCAATCGTGGGACGTATACTCTGATTGGAAACATGTTGTACGGACCGAATGGGCAGACATGGTCTGGTGTCTCGTCCATAAACGAAGCGAAAGACATTGCTTTACTGGAATAACATGAGGCACACTGTATCGAAAAATACTGTTTTTATTAGCAATTCAGATTACTAATAATGTGCCACTTTTGACTGGCTGAAGAATTGACGGAGGATTCCATGAAAAAGCTGATTTGTTTTATGCTATGCCTGGTGCTGCCGGTCTGTGCGCTGGCTGCACCTGTGCGTGACATGCAGGAGAGCGTTCTCAGTGAAAGTGAACTGGCTACAATGCGTGCATGGCTGGACAGCGCGGTACGTGAATCGTTGCCTGTAGAATATGATGAAAATACGTACGTTGGTGCATATGTTTATGCTTGCGTAGAAGACGGCGGATGCTATGTGCTGGAATGTGACGTGTATCTGGAAGATGGCGGAGACACGATGCCACGTTATGCACCGGACGATGCTCTGACTTGGCTGTGTGATGCTACTGTATGCGTGCAGCGAGCTGCTGACGGTTGGACACTGGTCAGCTGTGAAACGGGTGAGTATTATCTTTCGCAGCGCACTGTGCCTGTACAGGGCACAGGGTATATGCTGAGTATTCCTGATATCTATACTGCTGATACGAGCGGTGCATATGACTGGTCATATTCTGATGAACTTGGCCAGCTTGTTTCCGGCATCCGCTACCGCTGTGAAGAAGCAGATGGTGCATCATTGGCTGAATATGCGGGATTCCTTGCCGGTGAGAGTGAAGACATCCTGATTGCCATAGATGAAGACCTTGGTACTCTGATTGCCCAGGACAGCGGTATGTACCTAATCGTGATCGCAGGTGAAGGCGTGTTCTATTCATTGACGCTGACCTATCCTGAAGACCGCGAAGCGGAGTTCACGCTGTACGGTGAATTTCTGCGTAATTCCTTTGTGATTGACGGCGAAGCCAACGGCTGAGCCTTTTGAAGTTTAACAGAAAGAAGTGACCTGCAATGAGTGAAACTCCCGTCCGTAAACCTGTTCTCTATTCTGCTGTTCAGCCCAGCGGTATATTGACCATTGGCAATTATATCGGTGCGCTGCGTAATTTCGTGAAGCTGGAAAAGGATTATGACTGCCTTTTCTGCATGGCTGATCTGCATGCATTGACCGTGCGCCAGGACCCTGCAGCACTGCGTCGCCGTACTGCTGAAGTGGCCGCACTGTATATTGCCATCGGCTTGGATCCGGAAAAGAATATCATTTATGCCCAGAGCCATGTGCCCATGCATGCGGAACTGGCATGGGTCCTTAATTGCTTCACATACATGGGTGAACTTTCACGTATGACGCAGTTCAAGGATAAGAGCGCAAAGCATGCCGATAACATTAATGCAGGTCTGTTTACCTATCCTGTACTGATGGCAGCAGATATCTTACTGTATCAGACCGATGTAGTGCCGGTAGGCGCTGATCAGAAGCAGCACCTGGAAATCTGCCGGGATATCGCGACACGTTTCAACGGTGTATACGGCGATGTCTTCCGTATTCCGGAACCGTATATCAGCAAATCACCTGCTGCGCGTATTATGGCGCTCAATGATCCAACGAGCAAAATGAGCAAGTCTGGTGAACCCGATTCCCTGATTTCCATGGCTGATACTCCTGATGATGTACGCCGTAAGCTGCGCCGTGCAGTGACCGACAGCGACGGTGAGATTCGGATGGATCCTGAGAACAAACCGGGTGTGACTAACCTGATTGTTATCACTGCTGCGATGACCGGCCAGACGACCGATGAAGTGTGTGCTGCGCTGCAGGGTAAGGGTTATGGAGCATTGAAAGAAGCTGCCACAGAAGCCGTAATCAATGTGCTGACTCCTATTCAGGAGGAACAGAAGCGTATCTTGGCAGACAAAGCATATATCAACGGTGTGCTGAAGACTGGTTCCGAACGTGCAAGCGCTCTGGCAATTCGCACGATGCGTAAGGTCTATAAAAAAGTTGGCCTCTATCAGCTGTAACAGGAGGGGAAAATGGAAAAAGCAACTGTTACATCAGTAACCGGAAAACCACTGTGCGTACGCGTATGGGCAATCGATGCGCCCCGTGTGGTTGTTCAGCTGGTTCACGGTATGGCTGAGCATATGGATCGTTATGACCGCTTGGCAGTAGCTCTTAATGCAGCAGGGTATGCCGTAATTGGGCACGATCACCTTGGGCATGGACCGACGGCCCCTAAAGAGGAACTGGGTTATTTTGGGCCTAAGGATGGCTGGAATCATCTTATTGAGGATACCCACCGTGTAACGGAATATGCAAGGTCGCGGTTTCCTGGTTTGAAGATTGTGCTGCTGGGGCACAGCATGGGGAGTTTTGTAGTGCGTGAGTATCTGCTCCGCTATGGCAAGGAGCTGGCAGCCTGTATATTGAGCGGCACTGGTTGGCATCCTGCTGCGTTGTGTACTGCAGCTCGTTCGATGGCTGCCGAGAGTGGCGCATTCGGAGGGTGGCAGAAACCTGCAGCAATGATTAATAAGATGGGCTTCGGCAGCTACAATAAAGCCTTCCAGCCGGCACGTACAGACTTTGACTGGCTGAGCCGTGACGAAAAAGAAGTTGATAAATATGTAGCTGACCCGTTGTGCGGATTCACTTTCACTGCGCGTGGTTTCTATGATATGTTTGACGGCCTGCTGGCACTAAGCAAAACGGAACGACTGACAGCTATACCCAATTGGCTGCCGATATACTTTGTATCCGGCGACAAAGATCCGGTTGGCGGGCAGAACGCTGAAGGCGTGAAAACAGTGGCTCAGCAGTTCCGCGATGCTGGAGTCAGGGACGTGACAGTAAAACTGTATAAAAACGGCCGCCATGAAACATTCAATGAGATTAACCGCGATGAAGCTACGGCAGACCTGATTGCCTGGATAGACAGCAAGCTATAGTAAAAGGAGGTACTTATGCCGAATATTTATCGTCCTTTTCCGGGAGACATCACAAAAGTACACGGTATTCGTATCGGTCAGGCGCAGAATGCTGAAGCGCAGACTGGTGTAACTGTAATCTTGGCACCTGCACAGGGAGCTACCGGTGGCGTTTCGGTGCGCGGTGCGGCACCGGGCACGCGTGAAACAGACCTTCTCAAACCGGGTAATCTGGTGGAGCAGGTACATGCAGTCGTGCTCTCGGGTGGAAGCGCATATGGATTGGCTGCTGCTGACGGTGTTATGAAATACTTGGAACAGATGGGCGTCGGAATGGAAATGGCTGGACAGCGGGTGCCTATTGTACCTGCTGCCGTGCTGTACGATCTTGCTGTAGGAGATGGCAGTGTACGCCCTGATGCGACAATGGGATACTCGGCATGCATGAGCGCAGGAAAGACAATGATGCAGGGACGCGTCGGCGCAGGCACCGGTGCTACTGTCGGTAAGCTGGTAGTTGGCGCGCAGCCGCAGTATGGCGGTGTGGGCAGTGCAAGCATAACACTTCCTGAGGGCGTCACAGTAGGCGCTGTAGCAGCAGTTAATGCGGTTGGTGATGTATATCATCCCGTAACAGGCGAGTGTATTGCCTGTGCACATATGGATGATGGTACACGCGTACCTGCTGAGGGCTTGCTGGTAGGACAGGCAGCTGCACAGCGGCAGCTGTACATTCCGGCACCTGGTACCAATACTACTTTAGCGGTGGTCGCGGTAGACTGCAAGCTGAGCCGCTCACAGTGTACCCGTCTTGCGGATGTTGCACATGACGGCTATGCGCGGGCAATTCGCCCTGTGCATACACAGATGGATGGTGACACAGTGTTCAGCATGGCGACGGGCAAAGTGAACAGCGATGTAAACTTCATCAAGCTGTGTGCTGCCGCTGCTGAGGTCACGGCTAGGGCAATTGCCAATGCTGTACTCTTCTCATTGGATACATGATCCGCGGTTTGGGCTGTGATGTATGCGCGATTGAGCGCATGGGAAGAATCTTGGACAATACACGCTTTCTTGAGCGATATTTTACCGAGGGAGAGCGTGCTTATATTGCTGCACGCAGCCGCGCCGCGGAAACAGCGGCGGGGCTGTTTGCTGCCAAGGAAGCACTGGTTAAAGCGCTGGGGATTGGAATAGGGCCGCTTTCTCTCATTGATGCGGAAATCGGACATGATGAAAAAGGCGCGCCTTACTATATCCTGAATGAAAAAGTATGGGCAGCCTTGCAGAAAAAAGGCGCCTCCGCAGCATTTCTGTCAATCAGTCATGATGGAGGAGTAGCAATGGCTGTGGCGATCCTGGAGGGAGAAACATGAGCAGAATTGCAATAACGCCACAGGAGATGCGTGCAAAAGAACAAGCAGCTTTTGATGCAGGTGTTTCTTCGCTTTTGCTGATGGAAACGGCAGCTCGCCGAGCATATGATGTGCTGCGAAATCTGTTGACACCGGGTGAACCGGTCCTGTTTTTATGCGGCCCGGGCAACAATGGCGGCGACGGACTGGCAATTGCGCGCATGTGGAAACTGGATGGCGGTGATGCGCACATTGTGATGCCTTTGCCGCCTCGCACACCTGATGCCCAGATCAATCTGGAGTATGCGCAAGCACTGGGAATCCCTGTTCAGATAGGGATGGAACCAGTTCTGCCTGCAGGTAAAGTGCTGGTGGATGCGTTGTTTGGAACAGGCTTTGGCGGCGCGGTTGCAGAAGAAGATTCGTTGGGAAGACTGATGACAGCGTGTGCCGTGGGCAGAAAAGTGATTCTGGCTATAGATGTGCCAAGCGGTATGGATGCTCTGACTGGTGCTGTGCGCGGGGTCTGTATCCCGGCAACACATACGGTCACATTCCAGTGGGCGAAGCAGGGGTTGCTGCTGACTCGGCAAAAAGACATAGTAGGCGATCTGACAGTAGCCGATATCGGTTTGACAGGCGCACAAGGACTGCAATATGCGCAGCCGCAGGACCTCTGTCTGCCACGACGTAGCCGTAATGCTCACAAGGGTGACTGCGGACGTGTAGCCCTGTACTGCGGCAGTGAGGGCATGGCGGGTGCTGCAGTAATGGCTGCCCGGGCTGCCTTGCGTGCTGGCAGTGGACTGGTAACGGTAATTACACCAAGAGCAGTGCTGCCTGTCGTGCAGACTGCAGTGCCGTGCGCTATGGCACGTGCGGCGGAAGATGCTCCACAGGTTCGCTGTGATGCCCGTCTTTTTGGGTGCGGTATGGCGGCAACAGAAGAAAACCTGCAGAAGCTGGTTTGCCTGCACGATGAAGGAATCCCCGAGGTTTGGGATGCCGGCGCATTAAACCTGCTGGCTGCTTCGCCTATGGTTCTGGGTAAAAAAGCGGTGATCACACCTCATGCTGGCGAAGCGGCCCGGCTTCTGGGATGGCCTCTGACACAGGTAGTGGAAGACCCTCTGGCAGCGGCAGACGCATTACGTCAGCGCTATGGCTGCTACGTAGCATTGAAGTCAGCTACTACAGTCCTGGCTTCACCAGATAAAATATGGGGACTGAATACGGTAGGCTCACCTGCGCTTGCCAAAGGTGGCAGTGGTGATGCGCTGGCGGGTATCCTGGTCTCCCTGTTGGGGCAGGGGATGAAGATCGAAAAAGCGTTGGAGCAGGCCTGCCTGTGGCATGGGCTGGCAGGATGCCTAGCTGGTGAACGATATGGCATACGCGGTGCGATGACTGATGAAGTGATTGATAGCCTGGCCATGGCTGAACGAAAATACATGGGGAAAGATAACAGATGAAAGCACTGATTTTGAACTCCGGGTTGGGTACACGGATGGGTGTACTGACCAGTGAACATCCCAAGTGTATGACAGAGGTTTCTCCACGCGAGACGATCTTGTCGCGGCAGTTATCCATGCTGGCAGAAACCGGTGTGACCGAAGTGGTGATTACTACCGGTCTCTTTGACAGTGTTCTGGTGCATTACTGCCAGAGCCTGGCATTGCCGCTGCATATCACCTTTGTACATAATCCACGTTACCGCGAGACCAATTATATTTACAGTATTTACTGTGCTAAAGAGCTTTTGGATGATGATATCCTGCTGATGCATGGTGATTTGGTCTTCGAAAGTGAAGTGCTGGACCGTGTATTGGCATCACCTGTTTCCTGCATGACTGTTTCCTCCACGCTGCCACTGCCGCAGAAGGATTTTAAAGCTGTGGTACGTGATGGAAAAGTCATGAAAGTGGGCATAGAGTTTTTCAATGAGGCAATGGCTGCACAGGCATTGTATCATCTGAAACGCGATAGTATGCGTCTGTGGCTGAATAAGATCAGCGAATTCTGTGAAGCAGGCAATGACCGCGTTTATGCGGAGAATGCACTCAATGAACTGAATGGGGCAGCGAATATAACTGCATTAGATGTGGGAGATATGCTGTGTGCCGAGATCGATGATGCGCAGGACCTGGCTGTCGTTTCAGCAATGCTGGCACAGGTAGATGCTCGTACGGTTTATATGTGCTTCTCCACTGATGTAATTCGCAGCGGGCACATTGCGATTTTGCGCCGTGCGCGGCGGCTGGGCAGAGTTATTGTTGGCGTGCTGTCTGATGAAGCCGTGGCAGCCCGTGGGCGCATACCACGTGTTTCGTATGCTGACCGACGTATCGTACTTGAAAACCTGCGGGGCGTATATAAAGTTGTGGAACAGAAGACAGTTTCATATAAGGAGAACCTGGAACTGCTGCATCCCAATTATGTGGTGCATGGTGATGACTGGCGTACAGGCAACGGACGCGCATTGCGCGATGAAGTAACTGCAGTTCTCGCTTCCTATGGCGGCAGATTAGTAGAGTTCCCATATGATGGTGCTCGCGTATAAGTACAGGCGAACCTTCTAAAGACAAAAAAGAAGGGACGAAGCAATGCTTCGCCCCTTTTAACATCATTGTTTCTTTTCGGTTTCGTGTTTTTTCAGCCATACAGTAAGCACAGCTACATCGGCGGGTGAGACACCGGGTATACGCCCGGCCTGGCCAAGCGAACGCGGGCGTTGGGCGGCAAGCTTTTGCCGTGCTTCGGTACGCAACCCGGAGATTTCATCATATGGAGTATCGTCAGGCAGCAGACGCTGCTCAAGCGCGGCAGCACGGATAACAGCGGACTCTTCCTTTTGGAGGTAACCTGCATACTTTACCTGAAGCTCGGCTTGCCTTCGTGAATCTGATCTATACTCATTGGGATTTGGCAGCAGCGAGTCAATATCCTGTCCTGGCTGCCTCAGAAGAGATTCCTTATGCGAGTCACGAAGGTAGCTCAGCAAAGCTTCAGTTTCCTGGGCTTTCTTTTCCGCGCGACGCATACGCTCATCATTGGCCAGCCCCAATGCGTGGCTGGATGCAGTCAGACGCAAATCGGCATTGTCTTGCCGCAGATAGAGCCGGTGCTCTGCGCGGCTGGTCATCATGCGGTAGGGCTCATCTGTGCCCTTGGTTGTCAGATCATCTGTCATTACACCGATGTAGGCCTGCGAACGGGTCAGCACGAAAGGCTCTTTTTCCTGAACATAAAGCGCGGCATTGATACCGGCCAGAATGCCCTGCGCTGCTGCTTCTTCATAGCCTGAAGTGCCGTTGACCTGTCCGGCAAGAAACAGCCCGGGAACGTGCAACGTTGCAAGCGCAGGAGAAAGGGCGCGGCTGTCAATACAATCATACTCGATAGCATATGCCAGACGTGTCAATATACAGTGCTCGAGCCCGGGTACGGTGCGGTACATAGCCCACTGAACATCTTCAGGCAGGCTGGATGACATGCCCTGAACATACCACTCTTCATCATTCAGACCTTCGGGTTCCAAAAACAGCTGATGACGGTCTTTGTCAGCAAAACGCACAATCTTGCTTTCAATGGAGGGGCAGTAGCGTGGACCGGTACTGGTGATTGCACCATTAAACATAGGTGCGCGGTCGAGATTATCCAGGATAATCTGATGAGTGCGCTCATTGGTATAGGTCAGATAACAGTCCATGCGGTTCTCGATTGCATGATCAGTCATGAATGAGAAGGGTACAGGCGGCTCATCACCATGCTGCGGTTCAAGTCGTGAAAAATCAATACTGCGAGCGTCGATACGGGCAGGCGTTCCAGTTTTGAAACGGCGTACGGAAAAACCCAGGTCCAGCAGACTCTGCGTCAGTCCGTTTGCCGGGAGCAGACCTTGTGGTCCGCCGTCCCATTGTGCTTCACCAATATAAATTCGTCCATGAAGATATACGCCTGTGCAGACAATGACAGCCCGGCAGGCAATATGGTCGCCGGTAGCTGTAACGACTCCGCTGATATGGCCGTTTTCGGTCAGAACGCGGGTGACTTCACCCTGACGAACGGTAAGGTGCTCCTGTGAGAAAAGAGCACGCTTCATGCGGCGCTGGTACTGTCGCTTGTCGGCCTGCGCACGCAGAGAATGCACAGCAGGACCTTTGCTCGCATTTAGCATACGGCTCTGTAGGGTGGTGTCATCTATGGCCAAACCCATTTCGCCGCCAAGCGCATCTACTTCGCGGACTAAATGTCCCTTGCCAGTGCCGCCAATGGCCGGATTGCAGGCCATCAGTGCAACTGCATCCAGATTAAGGGTAAATAACAGCGTTTCTTGCCCCATGCGAGCACAGGCAAGCGCTGCTTCGCATCCGGCATGGCCGGCGCCGATTACAACGACATCAAACATGCTTATTTTTCCGTATTGCGGTAGACACAGAACCAGCCGACGCTTTCGTCTGTGGGATTGATTACAGTCAGATTATAGCCATTCAAATCAAACCAATAAAAGGTCTTCTTGTTCTTGGTATTGTTCCACATGGTTTCGGTATGCGGGGCGTTTTTGTATGGCACACCCAGAATCGAAACGGTAACTCCGCCGTCAGGTGGGGTAACTGAAGTCATACGGCTTTCTTTGAGATATTGTGTATACCATGCAGTATGGAAATTGTTCATACCGCAGTGAATAACCAAGGGATTATCGACGTACGGAGCAAGCAGGCCAAGCTCGCTTTCGTCAAAGCCGAAATCACGCAGTGTACCGATATAGATCATTATATGGTATCCGCCGCCCTTGTGATGCATGTTGACACAGTCGCCAACCTTCATTGCATTCTGCCATTCATTGTAAGGCAGCTTGCTGACATTGATCAGCGAGGAGCGCGGAGCCGAACGGGAATCGGAGATAGCGGGGAGCTTCTTCATGCCAGCCTGTGCATGGACCCAGCGCGCGTATCCGATGCAATCAAAGCCACCCAAATATAGCTTGTCTGTGAAATAATAATTACTGTTGGAAGAAGGATGACGTGCACGCAACAGGCTGCTTTCATGCATGCCTGCCCACAGATAGGGACAACCGTAATGGAAGCGAGCCACTGCGTCTCCACCCATAGCGTTGTGCGCCTCAAGAATGGGATTGCCTTCTTCCAGCATGGAAAACGCAATGTTGAGGAAACGTTGCTGAGCAAGGCGTTCTTGTTCCTGTTCCATTAGCTTCCGCGCAGCGCTGACTTCCTTGCTGTCCTTCAAGCGCTTGAAAAAGATATAACCGCTGGTTGTACCATCGGTAACATGTACAAACTGACCGTGCAGACCATATACCGTAACAGTGCTGCCTTTGGCGAAAGAGCCAGCTACAGGAGCGTGTTCGAGAGGACATCCATATATGTCCGCCTTGGCAGCAATGACGGCAGAAAAGTTATCAATCGGAAGATCATCACTCAGACGAGTCAAATCCTCTGCCATGGCGTACAAGCGCTGGCCTTCATAGAGGATGGTCACATGGTCGCCGTCATATCCGTCGACTGTGATCGGTGTATAAGGAGTCAAGATAGCTCCTGTGACGGCTCCATAATAAGGCGTTGCCATAGCAGGTGTTTCTTCATCCACATATGAGATGTAGGGTTCCACGCTGCCACGAGCATATTCCATCTGCACGAAGTCCGCGATATAGACATATCCTTCCTGTCCTTCATAGACAATATAGGCATATTCATCCGTGACAAAGGTAATCTGAAAACGCTCATCAGTGGGCAAAAGAGCAACCAGCGAAGCGTTTTTCAATGGAGATTGGCGCATATATACAGGTGCTCCGAAAAAACCCTCGACAGTAACAGCATCGGGGCCGTGCGGATCCGTATATTTCACGGTTACATAGTCTTTGTAGTAGATGTATCCCGGAGCGCCTTTGTAAGTGGTGTAAGCATATTTGTCATCCAATGGTTCCAGACGCAGCATTGTACGTTCGGGAACATTGGCTACTGTAGGCGTGCCAGGTGCCGGCTCTGAGCGCAACCAGCGTGCGTCACGAAAATAGGCATATATAACTTCGCTGCCATTCTCTTCTGCATGTACAACAACAGGCAGAAGCAGCAGCAGGAACAGCAGAAGCAGCACGGCACGTCTGAACATAAGGGCCTCCGAAACAAAAATTCCTAATTATTATAGCGGAAAGCCGTATGCCGTGCAATAAAGAATATGTTTGTTTTGCGGTTTTTAGGGCAAATTGACATTGTCCATCCAGCCCTTTTCAACACGGAAGAGGGCTATACCATTCACAGCAACAGCATCGTGCAGAGCGTCAAGAGGCCATAGCGTTACGGTGCGCGCCTTACTGTCATTTCGTGTGATTTCTACTGTTAGCAGCGGTTCGACATTAGGCAGCGAATAATCTGAAGGAAGACGGTCTTCCATGCGCAGTGCGCAGAGGCGCCCGTAGGCGGCGGCAAAAGCTTCACTGTCTATATCTTGCCCGTTGCAACTGACATTTACATTATAGATCACATTGCCGTTTTCATCGCGTTCCAGTTCATTGTTGGGCAGGACGTGCTCGCTAAAAGAAAGGTTGTATGTCTGTGCCTGTCCATTCTGTGACCAGGTCAACCTATTGATTTCGCCAATATCTGAGTTGAAAGGTGCGGCCAGCAACAAGCTACTCCAGCTTTGCGTACGCAGAAATCCTGCAGAGAAAGAAGTTGCCTTATTTACCTCACCGCGGTAGAGACAGTAAAATACGATCTCACTTTCTTCATGACCGATGGAGAGGTTCAGCTGATAAGCCGGAAGGAGAGTTCTGCCCGTCACCTGACTGTCTGCATCATAGCCTGTTACTGTGCTTTCGGCAATGTCCAGGGTCAGCATGCGTTCGGCCGGATCCAGGCCCATAGAAGCCAAATTACATTCCTCAGCGCGTCCAACATATTGAGCAAAGCGTACGCCTTCCAGTTTGCTCAGCAGCGAATCAACAGCGCTGCCTGCCAACGGATAGATAACAGGTTCTGTCAGATACCAGCCATCACTGCTGCGTTCCAGCACAAATGGATCGTGTCCTGAAAATGCAATGCGGTCGATAAGATCGCCTTTCAGAGCGGGTTCACTGACTGTGTGGAGTGCCATGCGTGTGTTGGCATATGCTTCAAATACATCGGAAGAAATGGTGAATATGCGATCGTCGCCTTCCAGCATAAAGAAATATCCGGGCGTTTCCTCGGGTATCGGATCCCCCAGACGGAAGGCCAGATGACTGCTGTCTGAATAACCTGCATCCACTCGCAGGCACCCGTCCTGAAGCCCGAAATCGTCAGCAAGCCAGTCCGGGTGTTCGGTAAGTCTGCCGATTGTATCGTCTGTAATGATTACTGCGGCATTATTGATCATGGCGTCCAGCATTGTTTGGCGAAAAATGAAGTCAGGCATACCTTTCATCTGCCAGATGCCTTCGGTATCACGTTGCAGAGTATAAGGCTCATCATACGGACCGCTGACAGTAATGGATATTACGTCTTCCGATGGACGATTGCTTAAAGTCACGTTTTGCGAAGGCACAACCTCGGGCAGAGATACTGGAGTGCGGTGAAGCAATAGCCAGCCGCCGCAAACCAGTACGGCCAGCAGCGGAAGCAGCAGCCACAGCATACGCTTTTTTTTCTTTTCCGCACTTATAGTGCGGCGGCGTACGGGACTCACAGATATTTGCGTGGCTGAAGGACAGCCACGGCCAGTACAGCCACAAGCAGTGGCGGTACAGTCAGCAGAAGTACAGGAATTAAACTGCCTCTATCGTTAAAGGCCGGACGGACCGCGTCACGCGGTAGTATAGACAGATCCAGATTGTCACTGCCCCGCAATACCTGCATTACTTGCAGCAACAGCTCATTGCTGTAGGACAGACTGTATACCTGTTCGCTTGTGAAAGCAGATGAATTACCAATAAAGAACGCACGTGAACGAGTCCCATCATCAAAACCACGGTCACAAAGAACAGCCAGCACAAAAGGTCCGGTTTGATCATCTGGCTGCTGATTCAAATCGACACTGTCTTTTTCAGGTACGCGGCGATAGGCACCTTCACCACTTTCGAGAACTATCTGACGGAGGAGGCTTACGCTGCCATTGTCTATCAGTGAAAGTGCACGGGCAGGTGCAAGAATGATAAAATTGGCCTCTGCTGCAATCAATGGCTGCGTAGCGTCTGTATTATGCATGATCGGAGTAAGTTCAACCGGGTTGGAATAATAAGAAGAACGGTCATTCGAGTCTGCAACGATTGCACCTGGAAGCGGCTCAACACCATACAGGCGATATAATGCATACAGATTAGGCAATTGATCCGGATCAGTCAGATCTACTGTTACGAATAGACTTCCGCCTTTCTGCACGAACATGAGCATCTGGTCCAGTTCGGTATCGCTTATGTCTGATGTAGGAGAGAGAATCAGCAAAGGTGCTTTTTCATCCAGTGCATCACCATGGCGCAAATCTATGCGCGTGCATTCATAATTAGCATTGGCGAGATGGCTTTCCAAAGTGGCGGTCTCTTCGCGTGTTAGTTCACCATGGCCGGATAACAACTGTACTTGTGGCAGTTCATCTGATGTTACTGCTAAGATAGCGCTGGTCAGACTTTTCTCGTAAGTCAAGCCTGTGAACTCATATTGTCCACTTTCGGGATTATAACCAAAGGCAACATAATCAGCCCAGGTCAGTACCCGTGTCCTGCTGGTCTCCTCGCATCGAATAACCAGGCAGTCGGTTGTGACAGCAGAGTCGCCCAAATCGTCTGATACCCACTGCAGAAGCAGAGGATTACGCGAAAGGCTTTCGCGTGACCAGCTGAAATGCGTTGAAGAGGCCTGATAGCGATCCAGCAATGCACTCAGGTCGGTGAGTTCGTTGCCTTCTGAAAATACCGCATAAGCATGTACATCACGGTTGAGCCGTGAAAGCACATTGCGTGTGGCTTCGCTTTGTGTGGTCACGCTGTTGAAACTCAGATCAGCACGCAGGGCATAACGGCTTTCCAACATGTCTGCTGCACCGACTGCGGCGATGTATATAACAACTGCCAGCAGGCACAGAAGCAGGCTTGCGGCACTGCGCCGCATATGGTTTAGCTTTTTCATGCTTCCCTCCAGCGACGCGAATCAAGCATGCGTACAGTCAGAAACAGCATCAATGCGGAAACACCAATGAAATATAGAGCATTTGCAGCACTCAGCTGACCGGATCGGAACGGTGCACACCGTTGATACGGACTGATAAACTCGAGTATGCGTTGCAGTATTTCAGAACTAACAGCGCTACTGAGCACATCAACCAGCCACAGAAGCAGGTTTATGCCGAAAGCCCATACGGCAGCAGTTACAGGCGTGCGGGAACGAGCTGAAACATACAGATCAATGGCGACAAAAGCAGAGCCCTGTAGGGAAAAACCCAAATATCCACACAGCGCTTCACTTGGATACAGACGGCCGTAAATAGCAATCAGGCCTGCATAGATTAGCGACAGAAACACTGTCAAACCGAGCACAGTAATGGTAGCCAGATATTTGCCTAAAGCGACACCCCATAGCGAAACAGGTGAGGAAAAAAGCAGTTGATCAGTATGAGCACGGCGTTCACCGGCATATACGTGCATGGTCAGTACTGGCGTCAGCAGCATCCAAAGATAACCCGCATTCCACAAGAAGCCATTGAGATCACTGCTGTGTGCGGCCAGATTGCCCACGGCAAAAAAGACGCTTCCTAAAAGCAGAAAAACGCCTGTGAACACGTAGGCGTGCGGTGTGCAGAAAAAGGACTGCAGTTCCCGCTTGTAAACAGCACGCATTACGGTCAGCCCTCCGAAGTGATTTTGAGAAAGACCTCTTCCAGCGAGCTTTCTACTGGCTGCAGCCGCAGCAAAGGCATATTCAACCCGCTCAGAAGGGTAAACAGGGTACGCTGGGGACATTCTCCTTGCGTACATTCCAGAAGTACAGATAAGACACCGCTTTCATCCGGAAGCCGTGTCACACGCCGGACACCTGCCAGACTGCGCAGCGCAGGAAGCAATACTTTGGCATCCCCCTGGATATCTGCACGGAGCCTGAGAGCACTACCACTCTGCAGCTGCTTCAAATTACTGTCCAGTACGATTTGTCCATGATGCAGGATGATGACCCGGTCACAAAGCGCCTGGACTTCACTGAGAATGTGAGAGCTGAAAAGTACCGTACGCCCATTTGCCTGCTCACGCAGTGTTTCACGAAACTCGGCTGTCTGCCGCGGATCAAGTCCGCTTGTGGGCTCGTCGAGAATCAGGACCTCGGGGTCGCCACACAGTGCTTGGGCCAGGCCGACTCGCTGACGATAGCCTTTGCTGAGATTACCGATGCGCCGTCCGAGCATTTGTTTCAGACCGGTGCGTGCAGCGATTTCCTCCACATGAGCAGGAATATCTGCAGGCAGGACTAGCTTCAGTTCACATGCGAAACGTAGGTAAGCGCGAACAGTCATTTCATCATATAGTGGTGGAACTTCGGGCAAATAGCCGACCAGACGCCGCGCCTGGCGTGGTTCTTGAATCAGATCATGCCCCCCGATGGTGACGCTTCCGGCAGATGGGGCCAGACAGCCTGTGATGATGTTGAGAGCAGTGGTCTTTCCTGCCCCGTTTTGACCCAACAGTCCAAGAACCTCACCCTGCCGCGCAGTAAAACTGACATCGCTGAGTGCGACAGTGTTGCCATAACGCTTGGTAATGCTTGTCAGGGTGATCACAGGTGTCTCCTCCTTCGATAAGATTCCATGATATTATAGCACGGACTATATGGAGCGTTGGTGAACAAATTGTAAAGGAATATGCTGAAAGTGTGCTGCCTTTACGGAAAAGATGAAATATGGTATACTGACGTCGCGTTCCGATTCCACGACCCCTAAGGAGGAGACAATGTATCATTATTCGCAACAGATGCGACAGAATACAGGAAATTTGCGGGCACGCGTACGGCTTCTCGCTGTATTACTGGTGCTCGTAATCGTTGCATGCATCGCCTTTGGCGTGATGTATGGACGTGCTGCATCCTTCCAAACAATGACCCGCACGCAGTTGGTGTCTCGAATCCGCAGCTGCTGTGCTGATACACGTAGCCTGGCTCAGAAGCTGTCAAGTTCGGTTCAATCTAATACAGCTTCCAGTCTTGCCGGGATCCGTTCTGGCATTTATGCTATGGATCAGTTAAACAATGTTGCAGTACAGCTTTACGGTGAAACAGGACGCATTGTACCAGATGTTGCGCTCCGGGGCCTTTATGAAGATATTGATTCTTATTTCAGTATTTTACAGACCAATACGGTCTCAGTGCTGGAAATCCGCGAATTGCTGTACACCCATTTGACAGCACTCCAGGGAATTCTGGAAGAGATCAAATAGAAGATAAACAGTCTTGATAAAAGCATTGTGCTCCCAATCACTAAATGGACGATTGGGAGCACTTTTTTGCAAGTTCGAGAGATTTCTTTATTTTGCAGCAGTTGCACTTTCCTGAAGCGGAACTCCTGAAAACAGTCCCGTTGCAAACAGGCAGCATAAAGCACAAAGGGCTAGCGCAAGCGGAAGAGAAGCGTCAGCGGCGCGACCCAGTCCAAGATCAAGCAGGACAATGAGACTGTCACCAATCATAGCATTAAGGCTGAGTGCAGTCGCGCGGTCAGAGGTGGTGATAAGGGTGTTCTCAAGTGCACCTGCCAGCGGCATGAACAGTGCGCAGAGCCCGGAAAGCAGCACGATCAGCACAACGGAAAGTATTGCTATATCCGTAAGAGCTAAAAGTCCAGCACATATTACGGCACTCAGCAGGAGCCACAGCCCTGAGCGCCGGGGCAGATGTGCTGACAGTGGACCGAATAAGCCAGCAGCGGAAACAATGATAAAAGCAGCGCCTATCATTTGCTCATTCATACCGCAACGCAGGTATTGCAACTGGCTGAAATATATGGTGATGCAGTGGACAGATTCAGAAAACAGAGCTGTGCATACTGCAAGCTTCAGTATGCCGGGGGTGCTGAAATGTGCTTTTGCCAGGGCTCGAAAACGCCGCGTCTCACGCTGTTCTTCTGACTTGACTTCTGACAGGAAGAAGGTTAGTAACGCAGCCAAAGCATAAGTGATCACAGTCCAGAATGCTGCAGCACGGTAATGACCGCTGAGAAATACAGTATACAGCAAGCCCGCCGACAGAACACCAGCCTCACCTGCGGCCCGATACCAACCGCCATTGCGCTGAGCTTGTTCTTTCGGCGCAGACATGAATAGCATTGCTGCATCTACGCCGGATAGGCCGCTGATGACCACCGCCAAAAGCAGACGTTCGAGAAGAAACGCGGAAAAGCTTTCTGCCTGCCAGAAGATCAGTTTGGTAAGCAGAAAGAGCAGATTGCAGACAACCATGGTGTGCCGGTAGCCAATCCGCTCTGCGATCCGGCCCCATGGCACCTCCAGCGCTAGTGCCATCGCTACACTGATGCCTTCGATGACTGTGATTTCAAAAATACTCAGTCCGGCTGCCTGACGGTAGAGGGTAGCGACAGCGGCATAAAAGACCATACCCTGCAGGAATGTAATCAGACAGAGCAGAACGATGTTGCGTTTGTGCATACAAATAACACCCTTTCCGATGCGGATACAGCAGACAGTAATATGATGCTATTTTTACATCAGGTGGGCGTACACACAGCACAAGCGCTTCCTTTCTTTTTTGACCAGTATAGCGTGGGTAGTGAAAGAAGTCAATATATATACAGCCGCTGCTTTTCCAGGCTTGCCAAACGTGGTATGATTATACAAAAGATGTATTTGCACATCTACTGACATGCTAAAAAGGAGGGAAACCGAGTGGCGGAAACATTGACGGTTTTAAAATCACGTCGCAGCTGCCGTGCATATCTGCCCGGATTGATAGAAGAAGAAAAGCTGAATGCAATTATCGAGGCTGGGACATATGCTGCAACAGGTATGGGCAGGCAGTCACCCATCATCATTGCGGTTACCGACCGTGAAATGCGCGATAGGCTGTCTGTCATGAACGCGGCCGTAATGGGCAGGGATGGAGACCCTTTTTATGGCGCTCCTGAACTACTTGTTGTTCTGGCTGACCGTAGTGTCCCAACCTATCTGTATGACGGAAGTCTGGTCATGGGAAACTTGATGAATGCTGCTGCTGACCTGGGTGTAGCCAGCTGCTGGATTCATCGCGCAAAAGAGATGTTCAGCAGTGAGGAAGGGAAAGCAATCCTGAAAGGATTGGGAATTGAAGGTGATTATGAGGGAATTGGGAACCTGATACTGGGATATGCCGCTGCTCCTGATGCACCGGCTAAGCCCAGAAAAGCCAATTATGTATATCGGATAGGCCGATGCCTGACCTAAAAGAAAATCGTCCGTTTCCAGTGTGCTTTGGAAACGGACGGATTTGTTTTGGAGGACGACAGGCATTGGAGCAAGACTAGCCAGAATGCTGGCCGATGTATCAGCTTTCCGGAAGCGAAACAGTAAAACAGCTTCCGTGCCCAGGAGTACTCTCTACGGAGATCTCACCACCGGATAGAGAGACAATACGCTGTGTCAGAGCCAGACCCAAGCCGTTGCCTTCACTGCGATGCGAGCCATCAGCCTGATAAAAGCGGTCAAAAATATGGGATATTTCTTCTTCGGTCATTCCTGCGCCACTGTCAGCCACTTTGATCAGTGCGCAGTTATTCTCCTCTGTGAGGGATAGGCGGAGGAGGCCGCCCTTTTCATTGAACTTAATCGCGTTGTCAATGAGATTTGTCCATACATGAAGCATCAACGATTCGTTGCCGGTATAGGTGACAGGAGCTAGGTCCAGATCCAGTTCCAGTTCCTTCTCTGTCCATTTGCGTTCCAACAGCAGTAAGGCATGTCGCAGTTGTTCATCCAGCCGATAAGGAGTTTTTTCGGTAGGAATCGTCTGGTTTTCCACTTTTGACAGCAGTAAGATGTTATTGACGAGGTCACCCAGGCGTCTTGTACTGTACAGGATCTTTTCGGCATATTCCTTCTGGTGTGCTGGATCTGCGTCCTGCATGAGCATGGCATAGCCTTCAATAGCGGTGATAGGCGTTCTGAACTCGTGTGATACATTGGAGACGAAGTTGCTTTGCAGAGTTTCAGTTGCACTCAGAGCTGAGACCATGGTGTTAAAATTACGGTAGCTCTGACGCATTTCACCGAAGTGTCCGGCATCGCCCAGACGCACGGTGAAATCGCCTTCTGCTACCTGCTGCATGGCGCGGCTGAGACGCAGTACAGGGGAGATCAGCAGGCTGCTCAACGTGGCACTGAGTGCCAGGCCAAGGGCAATAGAGAGCAGGATCATCCAAACGATACTTGGGACAACAACGCGGGATTTGATTAACCATTCAATGAGCAGGGTCAGCAGGGATGCCAGGCCTACAGACAAAGAGATCAGCACAAAAATCCACAGGATAAAATACAGCCGCAGGTTATCGCTGCGGATTTCTGTATCAGGCGTTTTTACTTTCATGTTTTTTTCACCACCTTATAACCCAGTCCACGCATGGTAACAATATCAAAGTCAGGATTGTCACGGAAACGATCGCGCAGACGGCCGATGTGTACATCCACGGTGTGGGGATCGGTCTCGCTGTCAAGACCCCAGATATCATCCATGATCTGCTGGCGCGTAAAGATACGGCCGGGGGCTGCGGCCAGCTTGTACAGCAGCAGGAATTCTTTCTGCGGGAGTACGGTGTCTGTGCCATTCTGTGAAACAGTTAGGGTATCATAAGTCAGGACAGCTCCGCCCAGCGTTTCCCGACGTTCGGAGATCATCTGCGCACGGCGCAGCAGCGCACCTACACGAAGTACCATCTCATTGACATTGACAGGCTTGACCATGTAATCATCCGTACCTGACAGAAAACCGCGGCGCATGTCGTCAAATGCGTCCTTTGCAGTGATCATCAAGACAGGAATACTAATGCCTGCCTCACGTAGCGAGCGGACCAGCTCATATCCATCCATAACCGGCATCATGATGTCTGATACGATAAGGTCAATAAATTGTGCGTCCAGTACATCAAGAGCTTCCTGACCGTTATCGGCTTCGAAGGTCTCGTAGCCGTTTTTCTCCAGCACACGGCGGAACAACTGACGCAGTTCATTATCATCTTCGACGATCAGAATGCGGAACATGGCTTCACGCCCTTTCTCAGCAGGTGATGCGCTATTATACCATGGAATTCATCAAATGCACATCAACATAGTTACAGGCTGTGCTATAATATACCGTACCATCTAATTCAGGAGGGGTTTTGTGACTGACCTTTTTGATTATATTGAATGGCGTGGGGATTTACCACTTACTGCTGTACCGCTGTGTGATGTGGATGCACTGTTGTTTGCGCGCCTTTCCTATATGCCTTTTGAGGGTGTTGTTCCAACCGGCTTTGATCACGAGAAGCTGCTGCCGGATGCAGCACGCCAACTGCTCGCAAAAGCACAGTCTTCGTTCGTCAATTTCCGCACGTTGGAAGACAAGAGGCTTCTTGAAAAGCTGCTTGACGCGCCAAGGTATCAAGGACTGGCGCTTTGCGGCTACGAGACAGAATATGACAAGGAAAATGAAGAGCAGTTTGCGGCATTAACGATCCGCCTGCCGCTGGGATTGTGCGTGGCTTTCCGCGGCACCGACGGCACGTTGGTGGGATGGAAAGAGGACTTTAATATGTCCTTTGCAGACGCAGTACCTGCTCAGCTGCATGCTGTAGAATATTTGAACCGTGCTGCAGCATTACCCGGCGTATTGCGCTTATGCGGTCACAGTAAGGGAGGTAATCTGGCAGTATATGCAGCCGCGTTCTGTGAGCCTGACGTACAGGAGCGCATTGCTGCCGTACGCAGCTTCGATGGCCCAGGCTTCCAACAGGCAGTGACAGAACGCGAGGCATTTCATCGCGTAATCGACCGGGTGCGCACATATGTGCCACGGGCGTCTGTGATCGGTCTTTTGCTGGAACATGAAGAGGATTATACCGTAGTGGAGAGCCGCGGTACAGGCATTGCTCAGCATAATGTATACCTGTGGGAAATTCGTCGTGGTGGCTTTCATGAACTGGAAAATGTATCCGGCGGGAGTCAGCTGATTGACCAAACACTGCGCGAATGGCTGGCAGGCATGACATTAGAACAGCGTGAGCGGGTATTCAACGGACTTTTTGCGGCCTTGCAGGCAAGCGAAGCCGAAACGTTTCGCGATGTACGGGATCACGGAAAAATGGCAGCGCTCAAAGCAATACTGGCCCAGGACGATGATACAAAGAAAGAGACGATGTCTTCCCTGCGGATTCTTTATCAGTCATTGAAAAAGGCATTACCGGAAGACCCTCTGAAAGAGCTTGAGGACCGACTGACAACACTGATTCGTGTAGGAAAGAAGCCGGATAGCAGTGAACTGGAAAAACAGGACAAAAAATAATACGAACGGCGCATTCCATATACGGAATGCGCCGATGTATTACATGGGAAACGGTTGGATTTAGGCATTGCGCAGGCGTACGGCAATGCGTTCAAGGACAGGAATTATTTCGTCAAGCTTTACCAGCTCCATACTTCCGTAAGCCATGTCCAACACACGTTCCCACATGAAACGGGCAGCTTCAACGACTGCTGTAACATCGTGCGCGACACTTCTGCCTTGCTGTGAACAGGTGATTATGGTTTCACACAACTCATCGTAAAACGCGGTAAATGCCTCAAAAACAACATCGTCAAGGCGCGGGCGTGCAATGTGAGCGGCGCCGGTCTCATTAAGAATCATCAGCAGATTCTGCAGTTCAGGCTTAAACAATGCCCGTTGGCGTTGGCGTAGAGCACCGTCGAGCATGAGGGCTTCACCACGTCTGCGCAAACGCAGAATGAGTTCCAGCCATTCCTCTTCTTCCGGGCGAAAGGGCTGAGCATAATAGAGCAGAGTGTTCAGCTTTTCACGCGTGCTGGTAACACGTGTCTGTTGGTAGACAGCAAAACTGCGGGAGGCTTTGTCCTCACAGATAGCTTGAAGCACAGCCAGCTTGCTGTCAAAGTAATGATAGAAGCTGCCTTTACTGCAGCCAAGTGCTGCAAGAATGTCCTCTACCGTGGTTTCGGCATAACCGTTTCGGCAGAAAAGCCTGTCGGCGGCATCAATAATGGCCTGCCTGCGTACCTCGCCCTTGCGCATGGGAATGCCTCCTTCATCAGTCGCTGTAGTAGCGGATCAGCTCGGAATACGCCTTATAATTCGATGTGCGCAGAAGTTCACGACGCACAATGTTGCCATACTGATAAAACACGCGGTAGGTCTCATATACATAACCTTCACGTCCCTGACGCACGATTTCCCAGGTGCCGGACGGATGCTCGGCATCTGCCTGCGCATACTCGGGCGGTGCAGAACTGGGAAGGGGAGTGGTACGGACCAGCTGCGTTTCCATGCCAATGGTGATGCCGTCAGCAAGTGCAACGCCGTAGAATTCAACCGTGCACTTGCAGGCCTGGCGGAAATTGCTGCCGGTGATATAGGCTACAATAAAGATTGGATAATCAGAGGTATTTTTAAATTTGAAGTCAAGACTCTGGTTCAGATTCTGGAAATTCTGCCAGTCTACTGTAGCGTCACGACCAGGTTCTACATAGGCACTTGGCCAGGCATGTGCACTGGAAGCGACGATTTGCATATTGGCCATAACTGCAGCATTGAACATCGTGCTGCTGACTTGGCATACGCCACCGCCGGTTTCTTCGATGCTTTGTCCCTGAGCAATAGCGCCAGCCGGCAGGTATCCCTTGTCCACGGTGCGGCGTCCTACTGTTTCATTAAAGGAGAATGTTTTGCCGCTTTCAACGACTGTACCTGTTACGGCAGCACATGCAAGCTCGATGTTCTTGTTGCGGTTATAGCCGGCCAGTGTAGTGGTGGTATAGCTGGAGATGCGGCCGAAGCTCTGCTGAAGCATGGCGCGGGTAACATTGGGCTGCAGTACGTCGCTTTGAAGGACCACGGAACGGCCATCCTTGTACCAGTTGCCATCCATGGCCTGTATGATTGCATTATAAATCGTGTCACTCTTAAGGCCGCGGCCTACCTGTTCATTGGTGAATTGGAATGAACGACTGCTAAAGTCAAAACTGGCTACGACAGCGTCTTGTGCAGGAGTGCTGATAAGGCCAGCCAGGGTATCAGCCAATGACCGGACCGTGCCTTTGTCATAGGTAACGCTTGTAGTGAGAAAGGCACCGTTTTCACTGTAATAGCTGACTGTACGACTGCGGTATTCAAAAGGTGTCAATCCGCTTTGCTGTGCTGAAAGCGAACCCTGACGACCAATTGAATACGCTTCTTCCAATACAGCATCCAGGTCACGCTGCAATGGAAGTTCAGCCTGAGTGATCCGCCATGTTTTGCCGTCAATGGTCACATTCAGTGCGTACTGCTGGTCTTCTCTGATAGTGGTCTGCTGGAGGATACGCTTCGCTTCATCCATGGTCAGACCGCCAATATGTACACCATCAATGTGAACACCGTTCATGAAGGTGTTGGTATTTAGCTGGTTCACGCGTGTACGGAATGCGGGATAATGCGCATTGTAATAGGAGGTGACGGAAAAGATTCCGATTACCAGCACGGCAGCACAGACTGCTAGGATCAGCAACCACAGCCATGGCCGATGGCGTCTGCGCTGAATGGGCTCATCGTCATATGACGAGTCATAGGATACTGTGCTCTGCTGAAAGTAAGGAGTACGCTGTGGCTGCTGTTGATAGGGGGGAACATACTGCTGCTGTGGCGGTATTTGTGGTCCGCCGTTCTGCGTTCCGGCAGGCGGATATTGCCCGTAATCTGGATACTGCGCACGCGGAGCATCATCCGGATACTGCGGACGATAAGTCTGCTGCTGTGAGCGGCGGTGCCGCGGCTGTGTGGGCTGCATATGTCCCCTCCTTTCCCTTGAAAAAGTAAACTTTGGTATGCTTTTATTATATCCATCTGCCTCGTGCTGTCAAGGACAGGAGGCTGGTCTAAACGGTCAGGAATTGTAAAAACTCAAGTAATTACAATGACTTTTCTGCTTGACTGACACTGGGTGATGTGGCATGATAATCGTTGGTGCATGCGCGTTTCCAGCATAAATGCCTGAGCGTTTTTGGTGAAAAAAGGAAAGGCATTTGAATGCTCATGAAAGACAATATCGCAAACGAAATCGCAATATATGTGAAGCATACTTGACTACGGAACAGATAATCTAACACTGTGCAGAAAGGATGCGGGACAATGACCGAAACAAAATTTGTGTTGAAATTGCACCAGGTATGATCAGCTGTCGAGTTGCGGGACCGATGGTATAAAACACAAAACAGAGACATTCTTTTCCTGATAAGACATAATACGAAAAAAGAATGCCAGGGCAGGTCCTGACTGCGGCTTAATAGCGAAATGTGTAAAACAGGGAGCTATCCTTGTAGATGGTAAAAAAGCCAGGGAAAACCTGATGGAGGAATAAAATGAAAATCGAGACAAAACGGCTGGTAATTACTGAGCTTACAATCGAAATGGCACAAGACATTCATGAGAACTCGCTTGACAGTGATACTGCAAGATTTGTCCCGGATGAAGTATTCGAAACCCTGGAGGCAGCTCAGGAGGCTGTTACTTTTCTAATATCCAGATACAGCGATCCGAAAGGTCCCTTGGTATATGCAGTAATCAGAAAGACAGATAACCACTGCATTGGTTATGTGCAGATGGTACAGTTAGAAGATGAAACCTGGGAAATCGGTTACCAGATCGGTGAACGGTTCCGTGGCAACGGATTTGCTGCAGAAGCAGTCTGTGCTTTTCTTCCGATCATGGCTGAACGTCTTGGAATCAGGGAAATCCGTGGAATTTGCTTACGCGAGAATGCAGCTTCGCGGCGTGTGCTGGAAAAATGCGGATTTGAGATTAAGTATGTTGGCTTGGGACAGTATCAAGGGAACCAACGGGAAATCGTTCAAAGCATTTGGAGAGCCTGATAAGGCAAAGGCAACGTGAATTAATGGGGGAAATAGGGGGAAGCCGCATTGGCTTCCCCCTAATTGAGTTAATATTTCAACTGGCGTGGAGCGGAATCACAGGATGATCTTCGGCTCCTTTTCGTTTTGACGGTAGATAGCGAATTTTCGGCCTATGCACTGTACGGGCTGCGCACCCAGACGCTCACACAGCAGGGTGCATGCCTCGCGGGCGGAGAGAGGTGCAGTATCATTGAGGGAGCATTTGATCAACTCGCGTGCCTCCAGTGCATCATACGCTTCCTTTACGGTAGCGTCGGTCACACCCTCTTTGCCGATGTACAGCACAGGCTGTAGAGTGTTGCATAAACTGCGCAGCGATGCACGCTGCTTTCCGGTCAATTCCATTCGAATCTCCTTAGAAATTTACAACTTTGCTGAAATCTTCAGCCTTGAGGGATGCGCCGCCGATCAGGCCGCCATCGATTTCGGGCTGGGCCATCAGACCGCTGGCGTTCTTGGGATTCATGCTGCCGCCGTACTGGATGCGTACACGGTCGGCAACACGCTTGCCATATTTGCGGGCGATAGCGGCGCGGATAACTCCGATGGTCTCGTTCGCCTGCTCATCAGTGGCAGTCTGGCCAGTGCCGATAGCCCATACGGGTTCATAGGCGATAACGACCTTCTTAACCTCGTCAGGAGTCATGCCGGTCAGGGCGGTCAGAGTCTGGTAGGCTACCAGATCATCGGTGTAACCGTTTTCGCGCTGCTCCTTACGCTCGCCTACACAAATGATAGGGGTGATGCCAGCACGGATGGCGGCTACGGCGCGCTTGTTGACGGTCTCATCGGTCTCACCGAAGTACTGACGGCGTTCACTGTGGCCAATGATGGCATAATCTACGCCACAAGCCTTGAGCATATCGGCAGAAAGTTCGCCGGTATAGGCGCCCTTGGGCTCCCAGTGCATATTCTGTACGCCGACCTTAATCTTGCTTCCACGCACAGCCTGCTTGACCGCATGAACGCACAAGGCGGGCACGCATACCACGACGGTGCACTTGGCTTCTTTCACCAGGGGCTTAAGAGCCTGGATCAGTTCGGTTGCTTCGGCGGGGGTCTTATTCATTTTCCAGTTACCGGCAATAATGGGGGTACGCATAATATATATAGCTCCTTTCAAAAGCGGATCATTCTTATTTAGCGCAGGGGTATCGGGGGCCTAATGGGCCCCCGATTGTCAATTTACAGGGATTGTTTTCTGCGTATCACAGAAGAAAAATATTACTTGTCATTCAAAGCCGCAACACCGGGCAGGACCTTACCTTCGAGGAACTCGAGGCTGGCGCCGCCGCCGGTGGAAATGTGGCTGATCTTATCAGCAAAGCCCAGCTGGGTTACAGCAGCAGCGCTGTCGCCGCCGCCGACGATGGAGATGCAATCAGCTTCTGCCAGAGCCTGAGCCACAGCAATGGTGCCCTTAGCAAAATTGGGGAACTCGAACACGCCCATGGGGCCATTCCATACGACGGTCTTGGCGTTCTTGATGGTCTCAGCAAACAGCTTCTGAGTCTCGGGACCGATATCTACGCCTTCCCAACCATCCGGGATCTCACCGGTGGGCACGATCATGGTATTAGCGTCATTGGCAAAGTTATCAGCGGCTACGGTATCAATGGGCAGCAGGAACTTGATGCCCTTCGCCTTGGCCTTTTCCATCATTTCTTTGGCCAGGTCGATCTTGTCTTCCTCAAGCAGGCTGTTGCCGACTTTGCCGCCCAGCGCCTTGGCGAAAGTATAGGCCATGCCGCCGCCGATGATCAGCGCATCAACCTTGTCGATCAGGTTCATGATGACACCGATCTTGCTGCTGACTTTAGCGCCGCCCAGGATAGCGACGAAGGGACGCTGCGGGTTCTCCAGAGCGCCGCCCATGAACTTGAGCTCTTTTTCAATCAGGTAGCCGCTGACAGCAGGCAGATAGTTAGCAACACCAGCGGTGGAAGCATGAGCGCGGTGAGCAGTACCGAAGGCATCATTTACATACAGATCAGCATAGCTGGCCAGTGCCTTGGCGAAAGCGGGATCGTTCTTTTCTTCTTCGGCATGGAAGCGCAGGTTCTCAAGAACCATGACTTCACCGGGCTTCAGCGCGGCAACCTTAGCCTGTGCATCAGGACCGATAACGTCTTTGGCCATGATGACTTCCTGACCAAGTAGCTCGCTCAGGCGCTTTGCAACGGGAGCCAGGGAAAGTTTCTTAACGTCTTTCTTAGCCTTTTCAAGCGCAGCGGCAGTCGCAGCTTCCTGCTCTTCAGCGGGCAGGGCTTCGATCTTTGCAATCTCTTTCTTGTTCAGCTTCAGCTTTTCATTGAACACATTGTGGGGCTTACCCATATGGCTGCACAGAATGACGGCAGCATTATTGTCTACCAGGTATTTGATCGTGGGCAGGGCGCCCAGAATGCGGTTTTCATCAGTAATCTTGGTACCGGTCTCTTTGTCCATGGGCACGTTGAAGTCAACGCGCACAAGCACCTTTTTGCCTTGCACGGAGACGTCTTCGATGGTTTTTTTCATGCTTCAATTCTCCTTTATCGTTAAATATCGGGAAACAATTGGATGTCGCGGAACGCTTTCCGCAGCCAAATTCAATTATATATCTATATTATCGAATTTACAACTCTTTTTGGCCAATATTTGAGGATTATCAAAGAATTTTTCGGTTTTTTGCAAAAAAGCTACAGATTGCGTTCACGTTGTTTTTTGGCTTGTTCTGTGGTACACTTGCGTAAAAGAACATGGGAGGCGAAGGGCTTGCGTTATACCGATTTCATCTGGGATTACGACGGCACGTTGTTTGATACTTATGATGCAGTATGCCGTTCCTATATGCGCGCTGTGCGCGATAAAGGCATTGATATCAGTTGGGAAGAACTACGCTGGATGAGCAAGCATTCTTTGGGCTGGGCTGCGCAGCAATTGGAAGAACGCTATCACGTTCCGGCAAACGAACTGCTTGCCCTGCGTGCGCATTATGCCGATGAAGAGGAAACGATGGAGACCATGCGTCCTTATCCGGGAACAGCGGAGGTCCTGGCTGCTATATGTGCTAATGGTGGGCGAAACTATTTGTATTCCCATCGTGACAAGCGTAGCATTGAAGCGCTTGAATTTTATGGCCTCAGACAGTATTTTACAGATTTTATCACCAAAGATAATGCGTTTCCGCGTAAGCCTGCGCCGGATGCATTACTGTATCTGGTTGAAAAGCACGGCTTGAACCCAGCAACATGCGTGATGGTGGGAGACCGGGTACTGGATGTGGAAGCAGGTTTGAATGCAGGCATGAACGGTGCGCTGTTTGACCCGGAAAATTTCTGCAAGGGTGACGCTCCGACTCCGTGGCAGTTTGACAGTATGGTAGCTCTGAAGACAGCATTGGTCGACGAATAAAGAGAGGAACAGGGTAATGGAAAACTGTATCCTGACGGTTCCTGCGGCACGAACGATACCAGTACAGGCTTATACCCAGACAGCATTCACGGAGGCTTTCGTGCCCGAAAGTGTTAAAGTTATCGAGCCCAAAGCATTCCAATATTGCAGCAGTCTTAAGTGCCTGCATCTTCCTCGGTCACTGCAATATATTGAACTGAAAGCTTTCGAAGGGTGCCCTCTGGAAGATATTTTCTTTTCTGGTACGCCAGCCGAATGGGAACAGGTTGAAATCAGCCCTGTTAAGAATAATGCTGTGCTTGTCGCACGCAAGCATTTTGCACTGCCAGGAGAGGCGGCGTTTCGGACTTCACGTATGGACCGCTCCCCAAAGATTTATGCTCAGGCGCGGGCACTGCTTGAAAATGGCGGCGATGGCCGCTTGCATGTGTTTGTACCGGAGCTTATGATTCCTGGAAACTATTTCAAATATGGCGATCTGATACTGCTTATTTTCCCGCATGGAAGCACGATGGTGATCGATGCCGGACGTGGCGACTGCCATACGCGCGCAGAAAGCTTTCTGGATGCCACTGGCGTGAGAAGTCTGGATTACCTAGTGTTTTCACACGGCTGCACCGATCATGTGTCCGGAGGGCCGATGCTGATTAAACACATTTGGAACCGTGGCGGCAAAGTATGGCATTTGTGGTGGACGGGTCAGAAGTATAGTGATGAGATACCAAAGATGTTTGAAATGCTGCGAGAGCAGGGAGCTGAAACAGACGATGCTGTGCACGCAGGACGTAGCTTTGAGATTGATGGCGCGAAAATAGACATTCTTGGCCCAACAGAAGAAGAGCTTCAGGGTGATGCCAATAAAGGAAAAATCCGTAATGGCCAGTCTATGATTCTGCGTGTAACGGTTGGAAAAGGAATCTTTCTTACCTGTGGTGATCTGTTTGAACAGCATGAGAAAAAAGTCATTGAGCGCTGCGGCAGGGAACTGCATGCAGACCTGATGAAGACCAACCATCACGGTGGTTATACATCCAATGAAAGCAAATGGCTGGATGCCGTGCAGCCACGGATGGCATTCTCCTGCTCAAATGACAATGGCTGTATACGTTTGGTTGAAGAGTTACAACGCCGTGGAGTGGATTATGCCAGTACAGGTTGTCAGGGATTGCTGCATTTTGCCCTGTCTGGAGAGGGGGAGATAGAAAAAATGACGCAGTATGATGAGATGATCAACATTATGCGCGTGAACTGAAAAATATGCCCCGCCAGATAGCAGGGCATAGCATAACGATGGGGCATCATGCCCCTTTTTGTGTTTATCGCGACGACTGCACGAACATAATTTCGGAGATACAGACATCATTAGGGAACTTAGATCCCTTGTAGATGTCTGTAATCTGCAGCTGTATTCCAGTAATGTCGTCGCGTCCGTTTAAATGGATTATCTTCCAGTCTGTGCGTGCCTTGTCATCCTTCAAGGAGACGTCTTTTCCTTTCTGCCACTTATCACTGCCAGCATACCGGTACCAGACTGTCATTTGCTTGATACGGCTGTTGCGCGTGTATTGGTCATTGCCGTTGGTATTGGCCCAATAACCGTTTTTCATCCACATTTCATCCAGCCTTACCGGTTCATCAAATTCAAACCAGACATATGCTTTTCCGAGCTTGGAGACCTTGGTGGAAAACTGGAAAGCAGTTGTTTCTTCCCCGTCGATCATTCGGAAGGGCATGTATGAAGTGGGATCCTTGCCTTCAATATAACTACTGGCATCTACACGGGCTACAGAGACCTGCAGATAATCTGATCGACCTATTATGGGCAGTACAATTGGAACGGTTGTCGGAACAGGTTCGGAAGTAGCTGTAGGCGCAGGTGTAGTGATGGGTATGTTCGTGACGATCACAGTAGCACCGGGTTGTGTTGGAACAGGCATAATAGATACGGGAATATCCAGATGATCAAGAAGTTCTTTTGGTATTTCAATTTGAATCATGTCAGGGGATAATGGGATGTCCAAGGCATATGTAGAGACCCAGAGCGCAGGACGGATTACGCAGATGTCATTGTAATTCACATTGCTGCTATCCGCATTGCCGTTTGACCAGACATAGGCAGCCTGGCTTTCGCTACTGCCGGGAGAGCGCAACCACCAGGCTGCTGAGGCGTTGCCTTCAGCCGTCCTGTTTTCTTCATTGACCAATGCTCCCATTTTGACTGCATAGGCAGTAGCGGCAGCGAGGGACGCTGTATTGTTATTGCTGCTGTCACATACATTCAGATATCTTCCTGCTTCGGTAAAACTGAGAAGGAAGACTTTGTCGCGGGTATCGTTGCCGCCTGGCGTGGCCCATGCGCTGTTGCACTGATCCTGGCTGTTGCTTACAGTAGACAGCAATATGAACTGTGCTTCTTCAGGTGAGAAAGCGCTTTCCAGGAAGGCAGTGTTCAGCCAGGCACGGAGTGAGCTGGTTTCCCATGTCACATCAGCAAATGTGTGGTGATATGGCTGGACATCCAGACCATACTTGCTCAGCAGCAGTGCTTTGTCTCCCTGGACATCCAGTACCAGCCATTCAATTTCTTCAGGACCGTTGGCATAGTCCGCGTCCTGTTCATACTGTCCGAACCGTACCGTTCTGTAATCATACAGATCGGCATCGGTGTCAGCTGCTGGCTCTTTGGTTGCGGGTGCCTGATTGACTGGCGGCTGTTCTTTAGGAATTGCATAGGATTCCATCTTTGTATAAGGTAGATCATAATCGAGAGAAGCCATCCAGTTTTCAATCTCTTCCGAATCAGTCCAGACATCCCACAGGTCGATGGTCAGGTCGTCTCGATACATGGACAGGAAGCCACTGAAATCACCGGCATCGAAGTATCCACCCATGGGCATTGTGTCAGAGAACTCGTAACGATCATCAAAAGTGATGCGCACATTAGCATTTGCGTCATCATATTCAGTTATGTACATATGGGACTCATGCCCGTTTTTGCTGAGTACCCAGTGTCCAAGCCAGTCAGGATCATACCAGTGATACCAGACGGGCACGAAGTTTTCCGGGCGTTCAAACAGTAATTTGGAGGGATTGAAATCATATAGAGTCTCGCCGTTCTTGTTAAAGAGCTGCAGCATCGCCTGCTCGCCGTGTAGGTAGAGATGAGCTTCCACACGCTCATCCCAATCCGAGAAAATCAGATACTCTATGGTGTCATTGACTCCGTAGAGACCCAGTTCAAGCGGTTCACCAGTTCCCAGATCAATGTACAGAAAGTAATCAGCAGAAGTCTGGCTTTCCAGTGTTACACGCATGGTTACGGAACCGTCTGTTTGTTGCCAGTCGCCCAAAGCATCGTAGAGTGCGTTATATAGGGCATCTTCCAGCATCCAGGATTCATCGTCGTAATCATCATATCCGTCATAGCCGGAATTTCCGTCATCAGACAGAGAACCGCTACCGGGAACATTGCTTTCGGATCCATAATCGATATAATAATATCCTTGTTCACAGAATATGGAATAATTGCGATACCAGAAATCTTCTGTATCAGAAGTAATGCTTAGATTGATTTTAGCAGTACCATAGTCAGAAAGTCCGGGATAACGTGCTGCATCCGATAATGCGATGACATAGAATGCAGCAGTATCGCCAGGAGCAAGGAGCATTGAATTGAAATCAGGATAAGCATGGGGGAAATAAGAGTTGGCGTCTACATAAAGAGCGGCTTCAAGTTCCTCACCATTAAGACGGCCATAATAATCATGCTCTGCAAGATCTGACGGGCTGGAGGGAAGATAGCCGAGGGAAAGATGGAAGGACTGCTTACTTGTGTTGGTGAAACTGATTGGGATACAGCCAACATCCAGGATCTTATCCTCATACGGAACTGGAATGCTGGTAGGATCACCGCACCGGATTATACAGAGCTCATCCTGGTTTAGAATGGGGATATCCGGGAAAGCGCGTTTTCCGGGCGTGGTAGTAGGCGCAGCAGTGGGTGAAGCGGTTGGTGCAGCGGTGATCACGGGCGCAACTTCATCAGCGCCATAGATTACCAGCGTGCTCATGACCAGTTGCATCGCACTGCGATAGCTGCTGTTGTGCTGATCATCTGTGGAGAAGAGCACATAGCGATCTTCTGTCAGCGGGACATAATACTGCTCGCGGCGTGTAGCAGGGAGAATGGGGCTGTTCCATTCGGTCCAATTGTAATATGCCGTGCGTCCGGCAAGCGTAGTAGTGCCGTAGTCGGTTTCTATACCAGGTTTTTTGTGATCCCCATCTACGGAATTTCTGTAATAAGTATAATTTAGTGTTTCCGCATCATGAATCTCTTTGTCATAGAACCTGGAAGCGGTCTCGTATGTACCCATGCCAATTTTGCCTACGGTTAAGTATTCGACAAGTACGTCGGTAGGTGCCATGTTTGGATACAGACGACGAATGATTTCATCCAGTTCTTCATTATGACCCATCATGAGGGTCACACCCCAGTTGCCGTCTGCTACGGCAAAAGGAACGATGATATGTACGTTTGGAGGCGCTTCAAAGGAAAAATGCCCATCGTTATAAAACACGTTGCCGTTGGGAAGGTTCGTAATGTATTCAGGTGGCGGTGTGGGCAGCCAACTTCCGGTCTGTGAAGCGGGTGTAGGCGTGGGCGGAGTAAGGATGGGTTGTTCGGAGGTGCCCATCAGAGCTTCGAGCGAGACCCACATAGCCGGGCGAATCATATAGGAATCCATAAATGAAACGGATGAATAACTGTTGCATGAACCAGTGGAGGAAACGTGAGCGGCATCTTTCTGTGTACGACCGGGAGAACGCAGCCACCAGATGCCGGCAGGATTGCCATTGATTCTTTCATATGGATCGGTAAAAGCACCTTGCGCGAGTGCATATTCCGTTGGGAGACATTTGCGTTCATAGATCCGCTTGAAATAGGTCTTGGCTTCCTGATAACTGAGCAGGAAAACCTGATCCTGTGTATTATTGCCACCAACGGAGTCCCATTTGCTGTTGCCTTGACTGCTGTCATTCGGGACGGTTGTTATTTGGATGGCAGCCTGTTCTTCGGCAGTAAAGGCATCCTCAAGGAACGTACTGTTGAGCCATGTGCGAGTCGCACTGTTTTCCCAGGTAATCTCATCTGGAGAAGAGTGATATTTCCGGCAATCAAGACCATACTGACTGAGGAGCAGCGCTTTGCCGTTGCGTACGGACAGAACGAGCCAGTCGATTGGTTCGGCACCATTAGAGAGATTGTTATCCTGTTCATAGTTGCCGAAAGACACAAGTTCACCTGTTCGGGGCTGTGTACCGGCTGCTGTTCTGGAGGCTGCAGGCGGTTGCGTATCCAAAGGATCATAAATCTCAAGTGTATGCAGGAAGAGATCCAAGATATCCTCGGGGACGCCGTAGGAATAATCATGTGTTTGAATGCTTAGGATCCTGTCTTTGGAAAGCTGCACATAGTATTCTTTGATCTCACCGGGAATCAGGTTGATCTCATCAGCTGCTGCACGCACATAGAAGGCAGATTTCTTATCTCCGGAATAGGAGGCAACCATTTGCGTGCCAGACCAGTAGCCAACTTTTCTGAAGTGGGCGTTTCCTGCAAGTTTTGAGATGCTTTCAGCATCCAGGTCTTTTTCCTGATATAGTGTCTCGTAATATTGAACAGGAGCAATGGATACTGTATACAAGCCTAGCTGCTTTTCATAGGCGACATCCAACAGGGCATTGTTTTTGTATAGATATTCCTGCAAAGAATCGGAACATGGGACCAGTACAGAAACACGCCAACGATCGCCTTGTGGATATGTGAAAGGCAGAATGGTAGCGTCTGCAGGCGCTTCAAAAGCAATGATTCCATTATCAAAGCGCTGATGACCATCCGATGGATAAATCGCATAATCCGGTGATTCTGTCGGAACAGAAGTGGCAGGCACGGGAGTAATTGGTACAGGAGTAACTGGTATAGGTGTAACCGGTACCGGAGTAGCGGTAGCCATCGGCTCCATGACCCGCGGGTCCCAATCAAATGGGTCACTGAAGAATCCCCATCCGGAACCATAATCGGTCAGGGTATAGAATTCAGAGAAATCGTCCCATTCACCCAAAGTCCCACCAATCAATGCCTGGACATCCTCTGAAATCTGATCGTTTGGAGTCCCGGGAAGCGTGAGCAACCATCCGCTGTCTTGTGGGAACAGTGTTTCGGCATATGTGATATGTCCGCCGAAGTCGGTCATTGCTTCGGTGCCAGGCACCTGCAGGGTAGAAGCTGAGGCGACTTCGAGATAATAAGTCGTTTCTTCTGTCTGCCAGACGTCGCCGAATTGCCCGGAGAAGGAGACCTCGGAGATTTCCTCCATGTCTTCGTCGTAATAGTATCCCCTGAAGTTTCCGGAAGCGTCTATATGCAATCTCCCTTCCCATGCACCTGCACCGGAAGCAGACAGCAGATGTATGCTCGAGAGTTCACTGAACAACTGAGCTCGTTCTTCATCGGACAGGTATATCCATTCGAAACCTTCATCATAGCCGTCCCAGCCGTAGTCCATTGGGCCGCCATATTTGAACAGATCGGGAGGATTGTCGGTAGTATAAACATACCAGCCGCTGTCATAGTCATTAAGCGTTCCGTTATGGCTGACATAGTCATATAGTACGTTGCTTTCTGACATGATATCACTAAACAGATTAACTTCCAAAGTACCGCCAGCATATGCGTTGATATACAACGTGCCGTAGATCAGATCATTCGGATCACCAAACTCGATGACTTCATAATCGTAGGGATCGAAATCGAACTCGTAATCATCCGCTCCGTCAAAATGCAGGGTTGCATGCAGAGAACCGTCACCATTGCGGATAATGTCTAGGGTGTTCTCTGGTTTATCCTGCATTTCCCAGTGATGCACCCATGCTTCAGCAAAATCATAGGACAAAATAGCGTCACTCGGCAACTTGCCGTTCTGCCATGCATACTCGAACCATTCACGGCGTATAAGCAGCTCATCAGCTTGAACTTGGAAGCTCTTTGCATCGATTCCGGCTTGATCTCCGCGTTGGATCATCGTTTCGTCGACGTACGATAAATCAACTTTATCATTTATTTTGCCATTTGTATTATTCAGGGTATCTTTTGCAATTCCGATATAGGCGGAATACGCTCCGTTCATGACGGCACAGACATCTGCATAGTTGGCGCCTGCACACATTAACCAATCGAAGGGGTATTCTAACATTGACAGGTTTTCATCAGATTCGAAGAAAAAATCATAATTATCCTGAATATACTCCTTTGTGTATTCCAGATAATCCCAGCATGCATCCAATGCTTCAGCTGCATATATCATGTCATTGAAGGAACCCGTCAGTACATCCAGACGCGTAGTGGCATTAACACCATATAAGAAGCCTTCATATATTAAGCCGACTGTACCGCCAACATATCTTTTTATGCTCTCACTGATAGCTGTATCCACGATTGTGCTTAAACCTGCATTCTTCAAAACTGACATGGAGGCGACAAAAGACTGGGCATCACCGGAATAATGACAAAAATCTACTAGAGTTCTGCCCATCTGCTTGAGTGTGCCTTTGCCATGGTTTGCCCAGGCATAAGCCAGAAACTGTAACCTTTCCCAGTCCATGCTGTCAAGAAGCAGCTTCTGATTACAGGCATCGCATACGTCTTTCAGGGTCTTCATTGAGTAGCCGATTGCTTTCAAACCCTTTGCATATTCCAGCATATCATCGTCGTACCAGGGGCAACCCTTGCTTACGGCTAATTTCAGCATTTCCTTGATGCGCTGGTTTGTAAATTCCTTTTCGTTTAGATCCAGATACTTAGCTAATTCCTGAGTGTTCAACCAGCCAATTTTCTCGTCCTTCGCGCAGATGGTTAATGCCATGGAGAAAAAGTACTGTTCACGCTTTATATCAGTAAAGGCATCAGAAAAACGGAATTGAAAGAAATCAAACGTCCGTTGCAGAAGCTCCCAGTTATCTGGAAGAGTTTTGTAATAACTATAACCGATCACGTCACTGGCATACTTGCGCGGCAAATCGTTAATCAGAACCAAACTTGTATCTGTTAGATCTCTTATGCTGCTGGCTTTGTCAGCACGGGCT
>JAFYDF010000080.1 GCA_017544935.1 Clostridia bacterium | reverse complement strand
GCCGACGCGAAGGCAGCAGCGGATGCCGGCGACTGGAAGACGGCAGCAGAGACGATCCGTACCGCATTGGACGAGATCTACACGAAGTACTATGAAGCAGGCGATGACAGCGCGAAGGCAGCGGTCATGAATGAGCGTCTGACGTATTACGCGCATATCGGAGCTTACCAGACACTGGCGGGAGACAAAGCAGCGGCAGAGAAGATGGCTCTGAAACTGATCCAGCTGTGCTCTATGGCAAATACTGCTCCGGAGACATTGCCTGACAGTCTCGCTTATAGCATGATCGGCATCTTGGGTGACAACCCCGATGTAACGGCAACCGGCCGTGTGATCGGACTGTTCGATGGCAAGAACGAAGTAACGGACACTTACGCCGGTGCTGACGCAAGGGCATTGAAGAATGTTAAAGATCTGCTCAAGGCAGCGAAGAGTTATAACTTCGACGAAGTCTTCGAGAGAGGGCAGGTCATCTGGCAGGCAGCGCTTGACGAGAGCGTGAACGCGATCTATAAGGCAGCTGACCGTGAGACCCGCAAGCAGATCGCGGCATGGCGTATCTCACTGGACAATCTGTATACCGGTGAGCGTCCGATGCTTGAGATGCTGTATCCTGATAACGACACCGCAGTCGAAGAGATCCTGATGAACCTCTACCGCGACACGGCGCTGGACAAGGAGCAGATCAGGTAAGTATCATTCCCTTTGGATCTTCGAAAAAACCATACATTATACGAGCCTCTGCCGGTTTATTCGGCAGAGGCTTATTTCATTTAAAATATGCAAGAACATACCGTGAGAAACATGTATAACAAACGTTCATATCAATTCATACCAACATTGTGAAAAAATCACTTCAGATGATAGTGACTTGCTTACGATTCCTGACTGGAAGTGCTTTTTGAATAAAACGATATGGCTTCTTTGCAGGCGGCAATGCGCTGCAGCATCAGCGGAACCGGTGCATATGCAATAGAATCCCCGATTTCCAGATACAGCAAGTTGCAATACAGCGCAGGATCCATGCTTTTTCCGGCAGCAATGATCATGCCTGCATTCATCCTGATATGGTCATCATGATGCTCGACATAATAAATCAGTCTTTCCTGCGATTTGTCGTCAATGGGTATATTTCGAGCCAGCATGCCGGGAATGATCTGCGCACGAATGATTTCAGCACTTTTTGCCGCGTGACCATGGTACATACCGCCGGGACGGTCAGGGGAGAAATTGCCTTGTCTGCATGCAGACTTTCCAATGTCGTGAATCAGTGCAGCAAGGTAAAGCATATCGTCAGAAATATCACGCGGCAATGCAATCAGCGTATGTAAACAATGCATCCACAGATCATAAGGATGATGCGGATACTGCTGGTCGTAATCAAACATGACCCTGCATTCCGGGATCAACTGGGCAATTTCTTCTCGCCGGGAATCAATTACATTAACAGCGGTTTCGTTTCGCAGGAGAGAAATCAATGCTTGGTAATCAATATTAACACCTGATAAGAGACCCTTTCAAATAATGATAAAATTACACTCCAGAATATGCTGAAAAACCACCATCAATAGGAAGTGTCACACCAGTGATGAAGCTGGCAGCTTCGTTGTTGATCAGAAACAGCACTGCGCCAGCCAGTTCTTTTTCGCAGTCGCCAAAACGACCCATAGGCGTAGCGGCCAGGATTTTCCCTGTACGTGCTGTGGGTGTGCCATCGGGATTAAAGAGCAAGGCTGCATTTTGCTTGGTGGAGAAAAAGCCGGGAGCAATGGCATTTACGCGAATTCCTATGCGGCTGAAATGCACTGCCAGCCATTGGGTAAAGTTGCTGATGGCTGCTTTGGCTCCGGAGTATGCAGGGATCTTGGTCAGAGGCGTATAGGCGTTCATGCTGCTGATGTTCAAAATGTTGCAGCCCTCACGGCCTACCATCTGCCGTGCAAAAGCCTGGGTAGGCAACAGCGTCCCGATGAAGTTAAGATTGAATACAAATTCCACACCCTCTTTATCCAGGTCGAAAAAGCTCTTGGTATCAGCCTCAATATCGCCCGGTTCAAAGTACTCCTTATCCGTGGTAGCACGTGGATTGTTCCCGCCTGCGCCATTGAGCAAGATATCACAGGGACCCAGATCGACCAGTACCTGATTGGCTACCTGATTGCAGATATCTTTATCAAGTACATTGCAGCTGTACGCTTTTGCGACACCGCCCTCGGCAATGATTTCCTGGGCAAATTTGTTGGCATTTTTATAATTCAGATCGAGCAAAGCCACTTTTGCGCCTGCTCGAGCTAAAGCTCTGGCAAAATAGGAGCACAGGACGCCACCCGCACCGGTGACGACAGCGACTTTGCCGGATAAATCGGTATTGAGTACGTTCTTCTGCATCTTATTCTCCTCCATTGCGTTCCTTGGTTATAGCTTCCCACAGCCCATTAATATAAGCGGCACCCAGTGCGCGGTCATACAGACCATAGCCTGGACGTCCCTGTTCGTCCCAAATCATGCGGCCGTGATCGGGGCGGATATAGGTATCAGGGCAGGTTTCATAAATTGATTTCATGATCTCATAAAGATCCAGATCACCGGTAGAGGAGAGATGAGCAGCTTCCCGGAAGTGATGATGGCCCAGATATTTCACATTGCGTACATGCATGGCCCCGATACGGTTCATTGAACCGAAGTGCCTGATTATGGCTGGAATGTCATTGTCCGGGTTGCTGCCAAGCGAACCGGTGCACAGGCACAGGGTGTTGGCGGGACTGTCGTGGAGTTTCACCATCTTATCAAAGTCGTCCTGACTGTGTGTGATACGGGGTAAGCCGAAAATGGGCCAGGCGGGATCATCTGGGTGGCAAGCCATCTTTACACCCACTTCCTCACAAACGGGAATAACCGCATCGAGAAAGTATTTGAAGTTTTTCCGCAGATCGTCAGGGCCTATGTTTTCATACTGCTTG
>JAFYDF010000079.1 GCA_017544935.1 Clostridia bacterium | reverse complement strand
TAGCATGTACAGCGACTTTTCTTCGGCACAGCCTTATGTGAACGACCAGTTTAGGGTTGGCAAACATTATCTGTTTATCAAAAAAGGGGCTGTGATCAGGCTTGACAGCATTACCGATATAGTAAAGATGAGAAGTCATTATCGTATGGTTCCAACGGGTGTGTATTTGAGCATTTCTGTTGAAGATGAGAACGGTAGTATGTCATTACCGCTTTGCAGGGTGCATATGCTAAAAGCCGAGGCGGAGATTGATGATATACGCAAAGCAGTGTTGCAAAGGCATTTGTCGGTTTGAACGCAGGAACATAATATACGAGGACGCATATTTCAGATGGTGTAATGAATACTGGAACGCAGAAGACATAGAAAAACTATGTTGCATCAGTGAATTCAATAATGATTAAAACAGGTGACATGTTTATTTGGAGCGACCGGGTGGATCTGCCGAGTAAAACGATACTTGAATATGGAAAAGGATCCAAACGGTAGCTGCATAGAAATGGCAAAAGCAGATCCCCCGGTCTCACGGCCGGGGGATTTTTGCGTGGCGGGATGCCGGTGACTTTGGTATAATCGTTGGGGCGGCAAATTCGCAAACCAATGGCGCTGTATTTACTGAATCCGAACAATTGGTAATTACTGCCGGAGCAGATATAATTACCGAAAGAGTGAGAAGTGTATTATGCTGACAAAATTGAAAAAGGTATTGATGCACGGAGATATCCCAAGCAGGGAAAAACAGGCTGTGCAGAAGAATATCATAGAGGACGATCGAAAGTTTGTTATGATCTGGTCAAGAGCCCAGCTGGTCTATTGGGGATACTGCCTTATTATGTCCTTCCGGGATGAAGCATTCACCCGCTGCCGCGGCGCGTACATTATGGCGGCTGTACTCTGCCTGGCCGCGCTGATCTTCGCAGCCTATCTTGCCCAGAAAGCATCTGGGCTGATCCTTCTTTCCGCCTTTATGGTTGATGCTGCAATTCTCGGTGCCGGCTTGTGGGCTGGGAGGATGCAGCTTCAGCATGATGCCCTGACAGTTGTCATGTTTATAGCGGTCGTGCTCGTTCCGATTTTTTTCGTGTTGCCGCCCGCCTTTAATATCATTCTTCTGTTGGCTTATAACATCCTGGCTGTTTTTGTTCTGCGGGAGGGTGTAAGACCACAGCTCTATACGACTGCGATCACCTATCTCATCATCGCGTCCTCTATCGGGATCGTAATTGGAATCTATGTAAATAAGTCGAGAGCTGAAAGATATGTTTTCGCGGAGATCATCGCAAGACAGAAAGTACAGGAAAAAGCACGCACCATGTTTGAACAGACCGCGGATGCGCTGGCCGGTGCTATAGACGCCAAGGATACCTACACAAACGGTCATTCCCGCCGCGTTGCGCAGTATTCGCTCGATATTGCCAAAGAGATGGGCATGTCCGAAGAGGAATGCGATAAGGTTTACTTCGCGGCGCTGCTGCACGACGTGGGCAAGATCGGCATCCCTGTTAAGATCCTCCAGAAGAAAGGCAGGCTGACAG
>JAFYDF010000078.1 GCA_017544935.1 Clostridia bacterium | reverse complement strand
TGCCATCATACTGACGTTGTGCCTGCTTCTGGGAGTTCTTCCTGAAGCAATGGCAGCTACTCAGCATACGCACAGGTGGAGCCAATGGTTTCCGGAGAGAGAAGCTACCTGTGAATACGGCGGTGATTCTTTCCGCTATTGTCTCGACTGCCAAAAATATGAATATAAAACCACTCCTGCACTGGGACACAATTATCAGAAAAAGGTTGTGGACCAGGCGACCTGTTTGGACTGGGGTCTTGCGGAGTATACATGTTCACGCTGCGGGAGCAAATACCAGGACGAGATTGCTCCGCTGGGTCATAAATGGGGCGGATGGATAGTTGATACGCCTTCTACCTGCGTATCGTACGGGACGCATTATCATGTGTGCCAACGCTGCGGTGCAAAAGAATGGGAACGCAATTATGCCGATGGCCTGGGCGATCATGACTGGGGCGAATGGAAAGTGATTGCACAGCCCGGGCTCGGTACTACCGGACTTGAGGAACGCGTCTGCAAGAATGATGCGAGCCATAAGGAGCAGCGAGAGATCCCGGCAATCACTGTAGTGGTCAACGTATGGCTGGAAGTCAAGCCGTTCGATGTGCCTGATTACCCGATCGAAGGCAGTGAGATCGTTTCAGAGATCATAATACACAATGACGGCAATGTGCCGATCACACTGGTCGACTGTCTTCTTCCTGACCAGGCTGAGGGAGACTGGAAGACCTGGGAGGAGTTTGCGGGTCTGGTCCTCCAGCCCGGTGAGATAGCCGGCTATCTGCACGGCATGATTGTCAATTCAAAAGATATCGCCGTCAAGGAAGCGCTGCGCACCGTTGCCAATACATATACTTATGTAAGCGCATCAGGTACTGTTGGCACGGGACAGACGAACCCTGTACAGCCACGTTATCCCGTACTTCCAGGCGGAGCCAGCCTGAAGCTTGAACTCTCCTGGGATCCTGATGAGGGCGTAGGCAAGGCATATCTTGATGCACCTATACACGTTCAGTTCAAGCTCACAAATACCGGTGTTGCACCGGTAGTACTGGACAAGCCGCTTGGCTATTACGATCCGTCCCTCCTCGAGGACATGACGGCTCTTCCAGTCATTGTATTTGATGATACCCAGTTCTATCTGCTTGATCCAGGTGCAACCCTGACGTTTACCCGTGTGTTCCCGGTGGATCAGGCCTCGCTTGACCACATGAGTCTCTTCGGTGAAGTATCAATGGAAGGACAACCCATGCTGAGCGAGGAGCATCTGGGAGATTATGTCTGGTCAAATGCGGTTTATATGGAGATCCCATTGACCAAGGAGCAGGACGGATATGTACTGAAGGGCGCAACCGCGAGTTTCGCCGGTTATGAGCTGGACAAAGAAAGCAATGCTTACTGGCTGGCCTGGGATAACCATAGTATTGAATGCATATGGAAAGATCAGGCCCCGGAAATGGGCCAATATGGCACGGGAATCGGGGGCTTCTACCTGGATGCCAACTTAAGTACCTTCCTTACAGTTCCGCCTGTTGAAGGAGAAACGTATTACTTTAATTTCGCTGTCTACAGTGCGGAGTATAACCCTGAGAAGTTTGATTTTACACAGATTGAACCTGATCTGGTCAGCTGCTCAATCAAAGGATTCTCTGTTGCGTTTGTGCGGGCAGATTGTCATGAGGATAAAGACGGGAAAAGCGTGGACCTGACCTTCAGCGCGACATATCTCGGTGAAGCTGAGTTTATCCTCAAGGGTGCGACCGCGAGTTTCGCTGGTTATGAGCTAGATACAGAAAACAATGCTTACTGGCTGGCATGGGATAATCATAGTATTGAATGCATATGGAACGATCAGGCTCCGGAAATGGGCCAATATGGCACGGGAATCGGGGGTTTCTACCTGGATGCCAACAGAAGCACCTTCCTGACAGTTCCGCCTGTTGAAGGAGAAACGTATTACTTTAATTTCTCCGTCTTCAGCGCAGAGTATAATCCGGAGAAGTTTGATTTTACACAGATTGAACCTGATCTGGTCAGCTGCTCAATCGAAGGCTTCTCTGTTGCGTTTGTGCAGGCGGATTGTTATGAGAATGAAAATGGAAAAGGCGTGTACCTGACCTTCAGCGCGACCTATCAGGGAGTCCATCCGTCTCTGATGCTTGAAGTATCCTGGGCACCGGACGAAGGCATCGGCAAAGTCTCCGGAGACACTATCCGTGAACGCTTCAAGCTGACGAACACCGGCAACGTGAATGTGATGGTCCCGGCCCGCATCGATCCTACCTCGTATGAAGACACCATTCAGCCCAACTGGTATATTGATTACAGCGGTGTGACCTACACCGTGCTGAAACCCGGCTGGGACATGGAGTGGACGAGAATCGATCAGGTATATCCCGAAGATGTGGATGTCGGCGCGGTGCGCTGGAGCACCAGGGTGTTCGGATATGTCCTGATCGGTGAGGATGAGGCTGGAGAAAGTGTTGCCT
>JAFYDF010000077.1 GCA_017544935.1 Clostridia bacterium | reverse complement strand
GTGTCATCTGGGCTTTCAGTCCAAACTGTTCCCGCAGTGTGCGGTACAGCGCATTGTGAAGGGATATCATTTTCAGGTCATGCGTTTCAAAGATATGCCCGGACACATAATTGCATGCCTGACGGTATACTTCCATTGTCTGATCCAGTGCAGCACGCTGTTTGGGCGTCACGATCACCTGCAGCTTCGCAGTTACAGTCACATTCATCTCTCTCACCCCCTTCCGCATCCGATCATTTGCAAATCACAACGGCATCCCCGGCAACAGTCCTTGGAAACGCAACGCTGATACTAAGTCTGTATACTGAAGGATATCATGTCACACCATCACAGTTTCATTATCACCGATTTCACCAATTATTTCAACTGACAACCGACAAATATCATCCACAAAGGAGGAAGGCGGCTCCTCCCATGACTAAAGGTCACGGGTGTCCGCCGCCATACGTCATGAAGGGAGCGGCTACTGTGAAAAAGCGCGGCGCGCACGATCTATACAGAATATTCTTGTCCGCATATGCAGTAGTCTGCGGCCTGTTGCTGAGCATACAGTGCATCCTGCTCTGGGTTCGTGGAAATTCGGGGGACAATCAGAATGCAGGCGGTCAACTGCTTACCCCCGTTTTCAGCCGTGAAAAAATCGCTGCCATGCTGCGCATCTCCATGCCGGTACTGATCGGCTTCATTACCACCGCACTTCTCGGATGTCTCTGGAGTGCGCTGCGGCCTTCGGTGAAAACCGCCTTACGTACTACTGGCCCCATGTTTCCTTCTTCCCGCTTCTCTGCACAGCGGATAGTCCGATTCGCCCTGCTTGCTGCTGCCATATTGCTGATTGTGCTGGGAATCGCAAACGGTGGCATGCACGATGTGCTCATCAAGGCAATTATGATCTGCACGGAGTGTATCGGTCTTGGCTGACCTGAAAAGTCTGAAGCCCAGCAATCGCCGTCTGATCCAGCTCTATGCGGCTCTGCTGTATAACGCTCATGTCAAAGGCTTCATATCCGGAAAAATATATACCGGCCCGTTGAAAAACGTGTGTGTACCAGGTCTAAACTGTTATTCCTGTCCCGGTGCGGTTGGTGCCTGCCCCTTGGGTGCACTGCAGAACGCACTGGCATCCGTTCACACACGCGCCCCATATTATATTTTCGGCATTCTGATGCTGTTCGGTTTGATCTTCGGGCGTACCATATGCGGTTTTCTCTGCCCTGTCGGACTGATTCAGGAACTGCTGCATAAGATCCCGACCCCAAAGTTGAAGAAGAGCCGCTTGACACATGTACTCAGTTATATCAAGTATCTGCTGCTCGCTGTTTTTGTTGTTTCCATTCCCCTGTATTATGCCGCGCGCGGTGTTGCAATGCCAGCATTCTGCAAGTATATCTGTCCGGCGGGAACGCTGGAAGGTGCAGTCGGCCTTCTGTCAAACCCTGTAAACGAGGAGCACTTATCCCTGCTGAACGGGCTGTTCACGGGCAAGTTTGTGATCATGGTCGGACTTGCAACCTTGTCCGTATTCATTTACCGTGTTTTCTGCCGTTTTCTTTGCCCGCTGGGTGCTATCTATGGACTGTTTTCGCGCGTAAGTCTTTTGGGCGTGACAGTAGATACAGGCCGCTGCACGCACTGTGGCCTTTGCAAGGCTGCCTGTCCAGTGGATATCCGCAGTATCGGCGACCATGAATGCATCCAATGCGGCGCATGCCGTAATGTCTGCCCGGAAAAGGCAATTGACTGGAAGAGGATCAGTAGGCATGAATCGTAAGTCTGTTTTGTCCTGGTGTATAGCCCTGCTCTTTCTGGCAGGTGTGATTATTTATGTTAATCTTCCCGGCCATGAAGTGCAGGCGCAGCCATTTTCGTCTGATTACAGCAGTATCCCTGTCGGCAGCGAATTGGGAATGCACTGTGCCGAGTTTTCTGTGGAAACGGCCGGCGGTAGTCAGTTCCGCCTCAGCGAGCATCTGGGCAAGCCAGTTGTGATCAATTTCTGGGCCACCTGGTGCGGGCCCTGTGTGCTCGAGCTTCCAAACTTCCAGCAGCTGTCGGACACATACAGTGAGCAGCTCTCTGTAATTGCACTGCACGCATCGCTGCTGACTGAAGACTGGCTGGCATACCTTAACGACTATGACTATACCATTCCCTTTGCACTTGATGCTGACGGCAGTATTCTGACAAGCCTTGGAGGTTCCATGATGCTGCCGCAAACCGTAGTCATCGACCGGAACGGTGTCATAGTCTATAATAAGACCGGTTCCCTGGATTATCCCACGCTTGAAGCAATCATACTCCCGTTGCTGCAGAAGTAGGAGGTCTCAATGCTGCATCATTCCGGTTCCCAGGTCCTGCATACGCCGCGCCTCGTACTGCGTCCTTATCGCAGTGGCGATGAACAGATGGCCTTTGCCAATTGGCTGAGCGATCCGAAAGTAGCATCCTATCTCTCCTGGAACCCGCATGCATCGATCGATGTTACCAAACAACTGATCGATATGTGGATCGAAGGTTATGAAAGCCCCACCGTTTACCATTGGGGAATCGAGCACAACGGCGAACTTATCGGCGATATCGCTGTCTCGCGCTGGAACGAGGATAGAGAAAGCTGTGAAATCGGCTACTGCCTGAGCAGACGTTTCTGGAACCAGGGTCTCATGACCGAAGCTCTCTCAGCCGTCATGGATTACCTGTTTGACACTGTGGGTTTTCATCGCATTTCCCTGCGTCATGATATTCAGAATCCAGCCTCCGGCCGTGTCATGCAGAAATGCGGTATGCGGCTGGAAGGAATTACACGTGGAGAGCGCAAGCGTGCCGATGGAAGTTGGGCGGACATATGCAATTATGGTCTATTATCCGAGGACAGAAAAAGCTGAAAAACACTTGACACTGCTTGCTGTTCTCGCTATAATACAGATAAAGGATGTTCCTGGGGTGTAACAGGCCAGTGTTCTGTTTTTACCCACATTTCATTAAACGGAGCCCGCGTCAAGGCGTGGACGTCACGCCCCCGTGCTTCTGGCATGCCAGGGGAAGGCGGCAAGCGACTGCAGGGCACCGGCCTGCTTAACATAGCGGGTGAAAAAATAGAGCACAGCGGCACTTTGGGGCATCCGATTGAGTTTTTTCAGGCAGGTGATTGTCACCTGCCTTTCATTTATGATAAAATATGGGACGTCACTATGAAAGGAGGTTCGCTATGCGCCGTTTGAAGCCCGTTCATCCGCCGCATAAGCCTTGGATGCCAGGTGCGTTTCTGGCAAAGCACCGGTTTTTCCGCCGACTGCCTCCTTTCCGTGCCGCAGCTGAACTGAATCTGAAGGAATACGCCGTGAGTTCAGCAAAATTACCGGATGCTTTTGATGGTCTGCGCATTGCTTATGCTTCTGATATTCATTACGGAGTGCTGCTCGACGAAACCCGCGTCCGTGATCTCGCAGAACGCCTGAATGCACTGGATCCCGATGTAGTGCTGCTGGGCGGCGATTACGGTGAGGATACGTCGCAGGCGCTTGCTTTCTGGAAAATCGTCCCTGAGCTTCATGCAAAGCTTGCAGTCTGCGCCGTACTAGGCAATCATGACCGTGCTGAAGGTCCGGCAGAACCGTTCTGTACTGCAATGAAGGAACGCGGTGTAACCCCGTTGATTAACAGCGCGCTGACGCTTACCCGGAACGGCCGGACCTTGGCGTTGTGCTCAACCGATGATTTCAATCACGGAACACCCGATTTCGCCGGTGTGGCCGCTCAAGTCAGAAACTCTGATTTTGTGCTCTATGCACCGCATTCCCCCGATGCACTCCCCCACGCATTCGACGTTGCTGCGCCGCCGTTCTTTGATCTGGCTGTCTGCGGACATACACACGGCGGACAGATTGCTTTTTTCGGCATTGCCCCGCATACTGCCAGCCGATATGGTTTTTTCTACGGCAACCGTTTCAACAGCGGAATGAAGACAGAAAAGGGCGTGCCTATCATCATCTCGAATGGTGTGGGAACTTCCTGGCTGTCTATCCGTTTCGGGGCACCCGCTCAGTATCATCTTATTACTCTTAAATCATCTGGAAAGGAATAAAAATATATGTGGTTATGGTTTTCCCTTGCCGCCCTGCTTTTCTGGAGCGGCTCTGATCTTTTCTCCAAAATTGGCTGTCAGGACAGCCGTGACCGCTACAGTCATCTCAAGATGGTTACCGCTGTGGGCGTTGTCATGGGCCTGCATGCGGCATATGAGGTTTTCTTCAACGGTGTTGAGATCAATTGGAGCATCATCGTCACTTATTTGCCCGTCTCCTGCCTGTATATCCTCTCAATGACCATCGGCTATCTCGGCCTGCGGTATATCGAGCTTTCAATTTCTTCTCCGATCTGCAACAGTTCCGGTGCGATTGTTGCAGTACTGACATTGGCCACTGCCGGTCTCAGCGAAGACCTGCCGCCCATCTCTCTCGTCGCAGTTGCGCTGGTATGTCTGGGCGTTATCGGGCTCGGATTCATCGAAGCGCATGAGGATGAAGACCTTCGCCGTGCACGCCAGGATGCCTCCAATCACCATTATGCCAAGAGTTTTCTGGCCATCTTACTGCCTGTGATCTACTGTCTGCTCGACGCTCTGGGAACCTTTGCCGACAGCATCGTTCTTGAAAAGCTGGACGAGGACTCAGCGAACGTCGCATATGAGCTTACTTTCCTTGTGATGGGCATCATCTGCGCCTTCTATGTGCTGGTTATCAAGAAACAGAAGCTCATCGCGCGTCAGGAAGCTCCCAAGTATACCGGTGCGATCTTTGAGACCGCCGGCCAGTTCTTCTACATCTATGCCCTGGCCGACAGTTCCCACGTCGCTTTCTCTGCACCGATTATCTCTTCCTACTGTGTTGCTTCTGTTCTCTGGAGCCGGCTCTTCCTTAAGGAAAAGCTCAGTTGGAAGCATTACATGGCCATTGCGGTCACCGTCGCCGGAATCATCATTCTGGGGATCCTGGATATCTGATTTTTGCGGATTTTAATCAAAAAAACGCTTGACACTGCACGTTGGATATGGTAACATATCTCTTGGCTCAAAAAGAGTCTGTGCCACAGACAGCAGGTGTGCGAAAGCACTTGAAGGCGAAAGCCGCCAGCCGAGGTGCAAGCGCATGAATGTTATTATGCCCTTGTGCCCATGCACAGGGGCTTCTTTTTACACTCAGCCGGAGAGAAGGTGCAACGAAAGAATGAGCAAGAACTTTGAAGCAAAGAAGGTCAAGGTCGCCGAGATCAGCGAGAAGCTGAAGAACGCCAAGAGCATGGTCGTGGTCAGCTACAACGCCATCACGGTAGAAGAAGTGACTGAGCTGCGCAATCAGTTCCGTGCTGCGGGTGTTGAATACTGCGTGCTGAAGAATACGCTGGTACGCCGCGCACTGGACGATATGGGCATCACCGGTCTGGATCACACGCTTGAAGGCCCCAGCGCCTATGCATTCGGCATGAGCGATCCCGTGGCCCCCGCCAAGATCGTGTATGACTTCATCAACAAGACTAAGAGCGACGGTCGTCTGACTGTCAAGGCCGGTCTGATGGATGGCGCTGTGCTGTCTGTCGATCAGGTTAAGGCCCTGAGCGAACTGCCTCCGCGCGAGGTACTGCTGGCTCGTATGGTCGGTTCTCTGCAGGCTCCCGTGGCCAAGCTGGTCTATTTCCTGGAAGCTCTGCGCAAAAAGCAGGCTGGCGAAGAGTAATCGCTGCCTAAAAATCCTAACATCAATCTAAAATTAAATGGAGGTCAATTCTCATGACTCATGCGGAATTTATTGAAGCCGTAAAAGGTATGTCCGTCATCGAACTGATGGACCTGGTTAAGGCTCTGGAAGAAGAATTCGGCGTTTCTGCCGCTGCCCCCGTCGCCGCTGTTGGCGCTGCCCCCGCTGCTGCTGCTGCTCCCGCTGAAGAGCAGACTGAGTTCAACGTCGTGCTGACCGAAGCCGGCGCTGAGAAGATCAAGGTCATCAAGGTCGTGCGCGAAGTCGTGTCCGGTCTGGGCCTGAAGGAAGCCAAGGAATTCGTCGAATCCGCTCCCAAGACCATCAAGGAAGGCGTCTCCAAGGAAGAAGCCACCAAGATCGTCGAGCAGTTCGCCGCTGTTGGCGCCAAGTGCGAGATCAAGTAATCAAGTCTTGCGTAAGCGGGCCATTATGGCCCGCTTTTTTATTTGACTTTTCGTCCCCATTGCTGTACATTGGAAGCGGAAATAATGATTGTGAGGTACTGCCGTGAAACGCATTGTATTCCTTCTGCTTGCGGCTTTTCTTTTTCTCTTTTCCTGCTCGCTGGGAGAAGAGACAGAGTCCTCTTTTCTGTCCTTTGAAGCGGCCCCGAGCATAGCCATCGTAACACCCGGCAGTGGGCAGACCTATGAAAAGGGCGGTATACTGCGCGTCCAGGCTGAGGGCAGGAACGTGAAGCACATTCAGCTGACCTTCTCAAGCGGCGATCTCACCCTTACTGTGGAAGAAGAAGGAAATTCCATTTCTCACACGTTTGATACCTATCAGTTCACCGAAGGTGCTACTATCACGGTTATCGGTTTCGGCGGGCGTGATCAGTACGGCTACGAAATGCAGGCTGTTCAGACCGTGCAGATCCTTGGCCCTCGTGAGAAGCTGTTCCAGGACATGTTTGCACTGGCCTACAAGAACTTCCATGATCCGTATTACTATCATGCACCCGCACAGGAGGATTGGGACCGTGGTGTCTGCAAGAATTTCGTCATGCGGATGTTTGACACTTTCAAGGATGCCTATGCCATGAAGGAATACCCGGACCTTCCCCTGCACATGCCGCTCAACAACAGCAAGGTAAACTGTGCGCCTTATGATTACGGAGTCGAATGGCGTATTGAAACGGCTGCGGATGGGGATCCCTTTGAGATTGCCGCCTCCTTCCGTTATGATAATTCACTGTCCAAGGAAGAAAACATGGCGAACTGCCGGGCGGTTCTGGAAAGCGTACAGACCGGTGATTTCTTCCAGATGGCGGGCAACTACTATTACGGTAATGGTCCGCACAGCCTTCTCTTCATTGCTGACTATGACCCGGTCACCGACGAAGTGCACTGGACGGACAGCAATATGAAGAATGATAATGTGAACGGATATCACTGGGGATACATGCAGTATGATGCGGTCCGCACCGCCGAATGGTTTGTAAATGCAATCTGCATGAAAAACCGCGGCTGCACGCTTTACCGGCTACGGGACGATTTGTTTATCAAGTAATCCGTTACCATTGAAAACCTCCCCGGAAAGGATAGCTGTCATGCATTTTCTCTTAACCAATGATGACGGGATCGACGCCGTCGGTTTGAAATCTCTGAGCATCGCTGCTCTGGAGCGTGGGCATAAGGTAACCGTTTGCGCACCTCTGACACAGCAGAGTGCTGTCAGTCATCATCTGACGCTGTCTGCTCCGCTGATCGTACGTGAAGTGCCCTGGGAGAATGCCAAAGCGTATGCCGTAGCCGGCACACCAGCCGACTGCGCACGGCTCGGCCGTTTGCTCAGTGACGAACCAATCGATTTCGTGCTTTCGGGCATCAATAACGGTGAAAATGCAGGTACAGCTACCTATTACAGCGGCACCGTTTCCGCCGCACGGGAAGCAAGAATGTGCAACATGCCCGCCATGGCCGTATCCATCCGTTATAACGCAGATGAACGTACGCGTCTGACCCTGGCACGCCTGGCCATATCGCTGGCCGAGCGTATGAAAGACGTCCCATTGCCACGGCTGAGCCTGCTCAATCTGAACGCCCCCTCGCTCCCGCCCGAGCAGTGGAAACCCCTCAGGCTTGCGCCGATGAGCGACGCTTTCTATCTGGACACCTATGAGCGGCGTACGAGCCCGCGCGGAGCAATCTATTTCTGGCTGGAAAGTGGCCTGAAAGTCGAGCCACACCGTCCCGGCACAGACATGGCGCTGCTCGAGGAAGGACATCCCGTGCTTTCACTTATCGGTCCGATGCAGGACGATATGTGCTGGCTTGCGGCCAATTTCCCCGACCTGGCCCCCTGAGCTTGCGTTTCATCTGCAGGGGCGCTATAATACCAAAGTACAGACAGACCACATGCCGGAGGTGCAAGAATGCAGGAGAACCAGCAGGATATCATCGCACGGCTCAATCGCAGCGGATGCAAGCTGAGCAAAAGCCATCGCCGTATCGCCGACTACATCAATCAGCATTATGATAAGGCCGTCTATATGACAGCCGGCAAACTGGCTGAGATGACGCAGGTCAGTGAAAGTACCGTGGTACGATTTGCGGTCGCTATGGGCTATGAGGGTTATCCTGAAATGCAGCACAGCATGCAGGAACTGGTTCGTCATCGTCTGACAGCTTCACAGCGGTTTGAGATGTCCTCCGATGTTCCGGAAAAGAACGTGCTTGCCACAGTGTTAAAGGCTGACATGCAGAATATCCGCTCGACAATCGAGGAAATTGACAACCAGGCATTTCTGGCTGCCGTGCATGCCATTTCCGGTGCCAAACGTCTGTACATTCTGGGCTTGCGTTCAGCCGCCCCGCTCGCTGAGTTCGCCGGCTACTATCTGCACTATATCTTTGATGACGTGCGAGTGATTGCTTCGGGCAGCACTGATGTTTTCGAAGCCATTTCACGTGTCGAACCGGAAGATGTATTGGTTGGCATCAGTTTCCCCCGCTACTCCACCCGCACCATTGAAGCCATGACCTTCGCACGTTCCCGTAAAGCGCAGGTCATAGGCATCACGGACGGACCCATGAGTCCTTTGCATGATGCAGCGGATATCTGTCTCTCCATGCATACGGACATGGCATCGTTCGTGGACTCCATGGCCGCACCCATGAGCGTTATCAATGCGCTGATCGTAGCGCTTGGGCACAAGAACCGTGAAGTACTGGCAGCACGCTTTAAGCAACTGGAAGAAGTTTGGGACGCATATAGCGTATACATGAATGAAGGAAAATAATGTGATCATTATCGGCGGCGGCGCGGCGGGCCTTTCTGCCGCGCTGTTTGCATCGCGCGCAGGTGCACACGTTACGCTGCTCGAAAAAAATGAAAAGTTCGGCAAGAAGCTCTATATTACCGGCAAAGGGCGCTGCAATCTTTGCAACGCCTGTGATCTGGATACCTTTCTGAAAAATGTCCCGCGTAACCCGCGGTTTCTTTATTCAGCCCTGCGTTTTCTTTCTCCGGATGCGCTGCAGGCGCTGATGAATGAGCTTGGATGCCCGACCAAGGTCGAACGCGGCAACCGTGTGTTTCCAGTCAGTGATCATGCCAGTGATGTTTCAAAAGCATTGCTGAACGCGCTTCGCGGGCATGCATTGAAGCTGCAGGTTGAAGTGACAGGACTTGAAACCGAAGACGGCCATCTGAAAGGCGTACGCGTTCGTGACGGGAATGGTGCACGCGTTATTCCATGCGAATGTGCTATATTGGCCACAGGCGGTCTCAGCTATCCCCTGACCGGTGCCAGCGGTGACGGACTCCGATATGCCCAGGAGCTCGGGCATACCATCATAGAACCGCTTCCGTCACTTGTCCCCCTGGAGATCCAGGAAAACTGGCCAAAGCAGCTGCAGGGGCTCTCGCTGAAAAACGTTTGCCTCACAGCAGTCGTTCATGATAAGATAAAATATCAGGAACAGGGTGAGCTTCTGTTTACGCATTTCGGCATCTCGGGACCTTTGACTCTGACATTGTCCAGTGTACTCGCACGCGAGAACTGGTCAGACGTAAATCTGTCACTGGACCTGAAGCCTGCTTTATCCCTTGAACAGCTCGACGCGCGTCTGCTGCGTGAGTTCCAGACTTCGCCGTGCAAAGCGCTGCGCAACCTGCTTCCGGCACTGCTTCCGGCACGCATGGCAGAACTGTTCCCCGCACTGTGTTTAGTGGACGGTGAAAAACAGGCGGCACAGGTCTCTGCAGCAGAGCGTGGACGCATCATCGCGGCACTGAAAACGCTGCCGATGCATGTAACAGGCACACGCGGAATGAATGAAGCCGTAATCACCAGCGGTGGCGTTTCGGTGCGTGAAATTGTTCCTTCAACGATGATGAGCAAAAAAGTCTCAGGCCTGTTCTTTGCCGGTGAGATGATCGATGTGGACGCATTCACAGGCGGCTTCAACCTGCAGATAGCCTTTTCTACTGGCGCACTGGCTGGTGACAGCGCAGCGCGATATCTGAAGGAAGAAACATGATGAAAACCATGACCTGGACAGTCCCCTGTTTGACATGTGGTGTTATCTTTCTCGTTTTCGCAGTACTCTTTGCAGTGCTCAAAGAAAAGGCAACACACATGATCGGCGGGTTTGGCTCGCTATCCAAGGAAGAGCAGGCCCAGTATGATCGTGCGGCAATGGCACGCGATTATTGCAATATGTTCCTGCTCTGGGCAGCCGTGATGCTGACAGGTGCGCTCTTCTGTCTCCGTTTCGGGCTCCCAGCCTTCTGCGTCACTTTCGCCGTATGGATTCTGACAACACGTGGCAAGATTCACTTGTCAATCGAAAAAGCATTTGGAAAATACAAGCTTGATCAAGATCGGAAGGATTTTTAAAACCCCATGGACTATATCGTTTTGGACCTGGAATGGAATCAGCCTCTCTCCTACAACAGCAGCACATACAAGGCTGTCGGCGGCAAACTGCTTTTTGAAATGATCCAGATCGATGCGATCCGCCTGAACAATGCTCTGGAAATCACCGATAACTTCAATCAGCTTATCCAGCCGACACATTATGTCAAGCTGCATCCACGCATCAAGCGGATCACGGGTATTTCCCAGGAAGATCTCTGTGATGCACCGCAGTTTGCGGATGCTGCCGAAAGCTTCCGCCGCTGGTGCGGAGAAGACTGTGCAATTCTGACCTGGGGCTGCGATGATATTTCCGTTCTGCAGCAGAACCTGGACTTCTTCGGCTGCGTTACGCCATTTCCGCGCATGTATGACATGCAGCGTTTATACGGCGAGCTGACTGGTGATACGAAAAATCGTGCCGGTCTCAAGAGCGCAATGGAGCATTTTGAAATCAGTCCGGACGAGAGCCTGCCTTTCCATAACGCGCTCAATGATGCATACTATACCGCCCTGGTATTCCAGAAGTTTCCATCTCCAGAAGACGTGCTTCGGTTCCCGCAGACACCACGTAAGCTTACACATGAGCTGCATACGCCGCAAAAGGAAAAGTGTGAGATCATTTCCATCGGCCGTACAACAAATCCGCTCAACAACCGTTATTCCCTGACCCCGCCCTGTCCTGTCTGCGGACGCCGCTATGAGCTTTCAGCCGGTTATGTCAAACTGACAAACGGTTCGGATCAGGCGCTGTGCCTGTGCACCGACCACGGCCTATTCACTGTAACAATTAAAGTCCAGAAGGGTGAAAACGGACGCAAGGCGCTGGTGCGCACCTGTGCTCTCAGCGAAGAACAGAACCCTGCCTATATCTCCACCAAGCTGATTCAGTGGCGCAACAAACGCGACGCGCAGCAAGCAAAGGAGGAATAAGCCACGTTTACTGTAAGATGTTTTGACAAAGAGCTCACAAGCAAAGCACCGATCACCGTATCGGACGCGTTTAAACAGCTTATTCCAGATTCAAAGGAAAAACCGCTAGGAGCCCTTTGCGGCGGCCAGGTTCTCGACTTGACAACTCTGCTGACCACCGATACAGATCTGATCCCCATCTCATTCCAGCATGAAGAAGGACGCCGCATCTATGAGCGTTCCTTGCGTTTTATCCTGTTGCTGGCCGTCTCCCGCTGCTTTCCGGATGCGCGCCTGCGCATTGAGCACTCAATCGGGTATGGTCTCTATTTTCAGCTGACCGGACGCCGTGTCGTGCAGGGTGATGCCAAGCTAATAGAAGACACCATGCGTGAGATCGTAGACAACGATTTGCCCTTTGTACGCAGCCGCTGGACGCGTCAGCAGGCAATCGACTATTTCAACAGTCTGGGCTGGGCAGACAAAGCGGACTTGCTCTCCTACCGTCCCTTCGATACCTTCACGATTTACGAATGCGGCGGGCTCGCCGAATACTTCTACGGTGCGATGCTTCCATCGACCGGTTGGGTATCGGCTTTCAGTCTGCGTTATTATCCGCCGGGACTCATTCTGCAGATGCCAGGTCCGCAGGATCCATCCGTACCTGCGCCTTATACCCCGCGGCCCAAACATATGGCCACCTTCTTTGAAAGCAATGACTGGTGCCGTATTCTCGGCTGTCGCAATGCCGCCGACCTCAATCACTTGATCGCGAAAGGTGAACTTCGAGAGTTCATCCGTGTAAATGAGGCACTGCATGACAAATCCCTGTCCGCTATCGCAGACGACGTGCTGCGTATGGACGCGCGGGCTGTGTTTGTAGCCGGGCCTTCAAGCAGCGGAAAGACCACAACTGCAAACCGTCTCAAGGTCCAGCTTCGTGTGCTCGGCTTGCATCCTGTACTGATCTCAATGGACAACTTCTACTTGAATCGTCAGGATGTGCCTAAGGACGAAAACGGCGAACTGGATCTGGAATCCCTGTATGCGTTGGATATAGATCTGTTCCGCAATACCATCCGCAGCCTTCTGGACGGACGCGAGACGCCGCTTCCCGAATATGATTTTTCCACGGGCATGCGTCGTGATGGTGCGACTACACTGCGCATCGGCCGCGATCAGCCGCTAATCGTTGAAGGTATTCACGGTCTGAATCCTGTACTGCATGAAGGTTTTACACGTGGTGAGATCTGCAAGTTTTATCTGTCTGAGCTGACCTGCCTGAATCTGGATGATCACAACCGGATTCGCACGACGGATGCGCGCCTGTTACGGCGTGTCGTAAGAGACTACCAATTCCGCGGTACTGAGCCGCATAAAACCCTAGCTATGTGGGACAGCGTACGCCGCGGCGAAGAAAAATGGATCTTCCCGTTCCAGGAGCAGGCAGACATCGTATTCAATACAGCTTTGCATTACGAACTGCCGGTACTTAAGCCATTCGCCTATCAGATGCTGCGGCAGGTACCGCCTGAAGATCCCTGCTATCTTCTGGCAACACGTCTGATCCAGATCCTCAGCTATTTTTCTCCCGCGCCCGAGGATGTCCTCACCGAGATCCCACCGCTCTCCATCCTGCGTGAATTCATTGGCGGAAATACCTTTTATAACTGATTTAGGCCCGCTTATGCGGGCTTTTTCGTTTTCTTTTGCTTGATTTGCCGGCATTAATATGTTATACTGAGTGCACCACAGCAAATACGAATAGGGGTTTTGAATGCTGTACGCCTTTCAATTGCGCGCCCATAGTAACGCCCGTTACCAGGTGTCCCTGTTGTCTCTGTCGCAAAAAGAGCTGGCCTGCATGCTCGCGGCATGCGGTGTGGAAGCTGATGTATTTACGCGCACACTCGGGGGAACGCCTTTTCTGTGCTTTGAAGCGGACACACTGACGCCGGCACAGCAGGCTTTTCTTGCCGGCGCTTCCGGCGTATATATGACAGCCGCGCTGCAAGGCGATCTGCTAAAGCCATTGGACCTGGCATTACCCGCATTTCTTCCGAATGACATGCCCGAAGTCCTGAAATACAAAGGCAAGACGAATTCTGATTTCACCCGCATGCTGATCAATCTCGCGCTTGCCGCCGGCGGGCGATGGAATACCCAAAGGCCATACATTCTCGATCCGCTATGTGGCCGCGGAACCACACTGTTCTGTGCGCTGACACGCGGAATGAACGCTATAGGCATCGAGAATGACCGTAAGAGTGTTCAGGAAGGCCTGCAGTACGCAGACAAATGGCTGCAGTATCACAGGCTGAAGCATGCGACTGAGCGCAGCAGTCTTACGCTTCCGCAAGGCGGCAGCGTGCCTCGTACCATGCTTCGTGTTACCGGCGAAGACCAGACTGAGCGCCAGATCACATTTCTGCAGACAGATACCCGGAACTGCGGTTCTCTGCTGAAAAAGCACCCTGCTGATGCACTGGTCGCCGATCTCCCCTACGGCGTACAGCATGCGCCGCAGGCAAATGGAAAAACGAGCTCCTTCGAAGATTTGCTCGTACAGGCACTTCCTGCCTGGCGTCAGGCACTGGCTCCCGGCCGTGCAGCAGCACTCGCCTTCAATACATATACGCTCAAACGGGACCATCTCGCCTCACTCGCAGAAGGGGCCGGATTTCAAATTCCTGATTCCCCGATTTATTCTGATTTTTCACACTGGGTCGAACAGGCTGTCAATCGTGATGTACTTGTCGTCCTGGTTCCAAAGTATTGATACAATAGGAGGATACACCATTGTATACCAGAGAAACATTGGAAGGCATGACGGTCGTGGATCTTCGCAAGCTAGCACGTGATAATGATATTTCACTGGGCGCTGGCATCTCCAAGGCAGGAATTGTTGACCGCCTGTGCGATGCATTGGTTGAAACCGTTTCCAAGCCTTCAGAAGCTGCTGCTCCCGTGCGCCGTGCTGCTATCGTGACCGATGATGATGATACTCCGGTTCTCACTCCCAACGTGCCATATGTACGTTCACAGTCAGGTACCGCTACGACAGCACCGCGGCCTGTACAGCGCCCGGTAGCCGCAGCACCTGCACCAGTACCTGCAGCACGTCCTGCAGGAGCCGCGCCGTCCAAGAAACCAGAATTCCGTCTGGAAGGCTCCCGCGTATGGCATAATCCGCGCGAGGCTCAACCTTCTCCCAGTGCAGGCCAGCGCACGACTTCAAGCAGTTATCAGCCACAGCGTCCCCCGCAGCGGCCGCTTTCCGTTGTATCACGCTTTGGTCCGGAAGCATCCTCCGCACCTGCAGTATCTGAACCTGTATCGGAACCATACGAGCGTCCGGCGTATCAGGCACCCGCCTATAACAACGACATCCGCGCTCAAGGTCCCGAAACGCATATACGCCGCGAGCCCGTTCAAGCAGCTAGTACGCCGCAGGAAATGCTGCCTGTGGATGACATTCATGATGGTTCCGGCATTCTGGAAATTCAGAACGACGGCACCGGTGCCCTTCGTACAGGAAACTATCTGCCGAGCTCACATGACATCGCTATTTTCCCAGCACAGATTCGTCGTTATCACCTGCATACAGGCGACCGCATCAGCGGTAAGATCCGCACCAGGCATGAGAACGAAGCCTTGGATCCCATGCTGATCATCAGCGAGATCAATGGCGTCCATGCTGAGGATTTCAAAGCTAACCCGCCGTTTGATACCCTGACAGCTGTGTATCCCACTCAGCAGTTCCTTCTCTCCAAGAAGGCAAACGGGAACCGTCTGCTGCGCACGATTGATCTGCTCTGCCCCATCGGATTCGGGCAACGCTCGCTGATCATTGCGCCGCCGCGCAGCGGCAAATCCGCGCTGCTGACCGATATTGCCGCTTCCATCGCCGCACAGAATCCCAATGTTCAGCTGATATCACTGCTGCTCGGTGAACGTCCGGAAGACATCACTGTTGCGCGTGACACACTGCCCGGTGAGGTTGTTTATGCAGGCTTTGATGAGCCAATGGGAAACCACACTCGCATTGCTGAGCTCACGCTTGCCCGTGCACTGCGCCTTAGCGAACAGAAAAAGGATGTTGTACTGCTGATTGACAGTCTGACGGCACTCTGTCGTGCTTACAGCGAGTGTGCCCCACAGAATGTACGCATTCTGCCAGGTGGCCTTGCAGCCGGTTCTCTCGCCAACGCAAAGCGCCTGTTCGGTTCTGCACGTGCGCTGCGTGAAGGCGGAAGCCTGACCATTATCGCAGTCATGCTGGCCGACACCGGCATTTCACTCGATCAGGCTATTTCCGAGGAATTCCGCGGTACAGCCAACATGGAGCTCTATCTGTCTGCTGATGGACAAATCGACTGTACGCGCAGCCTGACCCGCAATGCAGATGCCATGCTCACGCCTGAAGCGCGCACTGGTCTCAAGCAGCTCCGCCGTATGGCAGAAAGCGATCCTGAAGGGTTTACAGCCCGTCTTGCCTCATTACTCGATAACACGGCCAACAACACACAGCTGCTGCAGCAACTGAACGCTGACGCATAAGGAGAAATTATTATGAGCATTGTTATCCGTCCCTTTGGCCAGACTTCCGACGGCCGTCCTGTTTCCCTTTATACCATGACCAATGCCAACGGTGCTTCTGCTGCCGTATGTGACCTCGGCGCACGCCTTGTTTCCGTGTTTGTGCCTGATCGCAATGGCAAACTGGACGATGTATGCATCGGTTTCGATGATGCCTCTGCATACGAGACACGCGTCGGTGCATCTGTAGGTGCGACGATCGGACGCGTAGCAAACCGCATCGGCGGTTCTTCCTTCGAGCTGAACGGTAAGAAATATAATCTGCCAGCGAACGATGGCCCTAACTGCCTGCACGGTGGTCCGAAGGGTTTCCATACCTACATGTGGCAGGCAGAGTGTCATGAAGGTGCCCAGGCTGATTACATTTCATTCCGTCTTGAAAGCAAAGATGGCGATGCCGGATTCCCGGGCACAATGCAGATTGAAACGATCTTTGCCTGGACGGATGAGAATGAGCTGTGTATCAGCTATCACGCGATCGCTGATCAGGATACGCTGTGCAACCTGACTAATCATGCCTATTTCAATCTGAATGGCTGCGGGAATGCGCTTGACCATACCATGCAGATCAACTCAGACCTGATTACTGTAACAGACGACGCGCTGATCCCGACCGGTGAGGAGCTTGACGTGACTGGCCTATCGGTCGATCTGCGTAAACCGGTTACCCTGCGCGACGGCATGTCCCGCGGTGAAGATTTCCCGCTGCTCATCAAGAAGAATGGCTATGATTTCAATTACCGTCTACAGGGTGACGGCTTCCGCAGCGCTGCAATCCTCCACAGTGCTGTCAGCGGCAGAAAACTGCATGTCTGCACGACAGAGCCCTGCATCCAGCTGTATACTGGCCAGCATTTCAATATTGAAGGCCATAATGGCTGCCACTACGGACCTTGGGCAGGCATCGCGCTTGAAACGCAGCATCATCCGGATGCAATCCATCATGAGAATTTCCCGAGCGTGGTGCTTCCTGCTGGAAAAGCTTTCTCCTCGCAGACCGTTTTCAGTTTCTCTGTTGAATGATCTGCTTTGAATCACATACCGGAAGCATTTTGCTTCCGGCTTTTTGATGGAGGGTATTTATGCTCAGGCTTCAGACGGTCCGCAAGGAAGATCATGATCTACTCTATAATATCAATCAGAAGTATCTCTATGAAATGACCAACTTCTACAATGATCCCATGGATGAAAACGGCAACTATGGGTATGGATATTTTGAAGATTACTTTTCCAATCCGAAAAGAAAGGCTTTCTTTCTCTATAACGATCAAACGCTGATCGGATTTGCCATGATCTGCCCCTATTCCTATATCAATGCACATCCGGATCATGTCATGGCGGAATTCACAGTCTTCCCTGTCTACCGCAGAAAGCACTACGCATTTGAAGCAGCCAACCTAATCCTTGCTACATACCCTGGGCAGTGGGAGATCAAGTATAACGAGAAGAATCTTCCTGCGAAAAAGCTTTGGACTTCCGTGACTGCGCCTTATCATCCTGCTGTTCATCACCTGAACGATGAGGAAACAGTTTTTGCGTTCAGCACTGTCCAAACTTAACTTGCTTCTGACAGGTTTTGCCCAAACAAAAAAAGCCGCCCATGGCGGCTTTTCTGTTTGGATTATTCTTCAGTCTCTTCCACGATTTCTTCAGTGGGAAGCACTTCTTCTACCGGCTTTTCAGCCTGCTTCTTATTGCGCTGCGGCTTATTGACCGTGATGACCACATGACGGTTGGGCTCTTCGCCTTCGGAATGCGTGGTTACATCCGGGTGTCCCTGCAGGGCAGAATGCAGGATACGGCGCTCATACGGGTTCATGGGCTCGATGCTGACCCTGCGGCCGGTCTTGACTGCACGGTTGGCCATGCGGTTCGCCAGACGAACCAGTGCCTCTTCACGGCGGGCCCGATATCCTTCGGTATCCAGCGTCACACGGGTATAATCGCTCTTACCTTTGTTGATTTTGAGGCTGGTCAGGTACTGCAACGCATCCAGCGTTTCACCACGGCGGCCAATCAGAATCCCCTGGCTGTCACCTTCCATGTTCACGCGGACATTACCTTCTTCGTCCGTATTCACATGCACGGCTACTTCAACGCCCATCAGACGAGTCAGTTCCTGGAGGAATGCCTGCGCATCGCCGGCAGCTGTATTGGGATCCACCTGTTCTGCAGGAGTAATTGGCTTGCTCTCCTGAACAGGTTTTGCCTTGCGCTCAGTCTGCTTCTTGGCGGGCTTCTTCTCTTTCTCAGCAGGCTTCTTTTCCTTCTCGGCGGATTTCTTCTCGCTCTGCTTCTTTTCAGCGGGCTTCTCCGCCTTTTCAGGCTTTTCTGCTTTTTCAGCAGGAGCAGTTTCACGCTTTTCGGGCTTCTTTTCGGGCGTCTTTTTCTTTTCGGAAGCAGGTTTGCTCTCGGTATTCTTTTTCGGTTCGGGCTCATCCAGCGAGCTGGCAAACAGTGAATGTGTATCCAGAACGCTGTCTTTTTCTTCCTCGTCTTCGCGAGCAGTTACACGCACGGTCCACAGACGGCTTCCGAAAAATCCGAACAGGCCTTTGCTGCCTTCCTCGATATCTTCAACTGTTACTTCATCAATTGTCAGGTCAAGTGCTTCCAGGCCCGCAGCAATGGCTTCTTCGCGGGTCTTGCCCTTGGCATCTACACTTCTTTTCATTTTACGCTTCCCTCCGCGGCCACACGTGCTTCCTTCATGTCCAGATACTTGTTAATGAGAATGGATTGTCCGGTTGCAAACACGTTGATTGCGCACCAGTACAGGGCGAAACCGGCATTGCTGCTCAAGCAGATAAACACTGAGAACAGCGGGAAGAAATACTTCATGAAATTGCTCATGGTATTGTTCTGCTGGCTCTGCGCACCTGCATCAGGCTGCTGCATCGAAGGATTCAGTTTGGTCATCATGACCTGTGTTACGCCAGAAAGGATGGGCAGGATCAGAAGGCCGTTGAACTGCTTATAAAGTGTCACACTGAACAGCAGGAAGCTGACGTTCTGCCAGCCAGGTACCGCAGCGATCTGCGTCTGATAGGCCGGGATCTGCTGCAGGGCAGGATACAGATAAGTCTCAACCGTGGTACGCACGGCAGATGTATTCGAGAAATTAAAGATCTCGCTGACTTCAAGTCCAGCAGCGGCGGGAACCGCATTTCTGATGTTTTCCACCATCAGCCCGATCTGGGACTCATTCAGCGTAGCTAGCACAGCCTGCCATTCCTTGGCACCGGCACTGATCATGGAAGTAACATCCACAGCTGCGCTCTTAAAGGGCGAGTCTGCCATGAACACATTCTTGATCCACAGGAAAGGCTCATAAACGGGCGTTTCTCCCTGAAGGAAAGTAAAGCACTGCTTAATGATATTATTGGCTGCCACGTCACGCATCGCGTAGAACATGATGAACAGGATCGGCCACTGCAAAAGCAGGGGCAGACAACCGGAAAGCGGATTGTAATGCTCCTTCTGCATCAGTTCCTGCTGCTTCTGCTGCAGGCGTACTTTGTCATTTGCATACTTCTTCTGAAGCGCATTCAGCTTGGGCTGAATGGCCTGCATCCTGCGCATTCCCTTGCGGGAAATAACTTCCAGCGGGGTCAGGACGCCGCGGATAAGCATCGTAAAGATTACAACAGCAATGCCGTAGTTGCCGACAAAGCCATAGATCCATTCCAGGATATCGCGCATTATTTGACTCATTGTTTATGTTTCGTCCTTCCTGATCACAGTAGGGGCGGACTCAGGTACGGGGTCATAGCCGCCCTTTGCAAAGGGATTGCAGCGCAAGAGGCGTTTCGCGGCCAGATAACTGCCATAAGCGGGTCCGAAGCGCTCGATGGCAGTAGCCGCATACTCTGAACAAGTAGGCACATACCTGCATGCGGGCGGCAGGAGCGGACTCACGTTCCGCTTGTAGAAGCGCAGCGATGCCAACATCATTCGCTTCATGGCTGCTGACCACCCCGGTCCAATGCAGAGGCCTCTGAATACAGGCTCTGACGTTGCAGAAGGCCATCCATGGCCTTCTCGATTTGCCAATGCTCCGCCGTTGCCGCAGCTTCACGTGCGGCAAAGACATAGTATCCTTTTTTCAGATTGGGCAGCTGCGCACGAAAGCATTCGCGCATATGGCGCTTGACGCGATTGCGCGTAACGGCATTGCCGATTTTCTTGCTTACCGAAAAACCGACCTGGAGCCGTCCGGCACGCACATAAGTCAGTGACATTTCCCGGCAGCCCACTGTTTTCCCCTTATGGAAAACATAATGGAACTGACCGTTTTTGCGAATGCGGTATTCCCGCTGCATGCTGCCTTTCCCCTTAAAAAGCAATGAAAAACCCGCCCCCGTCAAATCGCACGATGGCAGACTGCGGGGCGGGTCGAGCCATGCTTCGTCAGTCAGTCGCGCCTCAGGCGCGACTACGGTCACACCGTCAGTTCCTTACGGCCACGACGACGACGGGCGGCGAGAACGCGACGACCGTTCTTGGTGGACATACGGGCGCGGAAGCCGTGAACCTTGCTACGCTGGCGCTTTTTCGGCTGATAAGTATGGAACATTTTTCTTCTCTCCTTATTTATGAGGTCACGCGGAAGCCGCGTCGATCACCGGATCCTGCCTGGTTAAACACAGACAGCCTAATTATTATAGTCGTCCCGGTGCCCAATGTCAAGCTTTTTTTCGCTTTATCGCGGCTATTCCCCGCTTATTCGCCGTATTCGACAGGACCATAGCCGCCCTGGTCGGAATCGGCATAGCCGCCCATCTGCAGCTGCTGGCGCATCGTGCGTACTGCATCCAGCTGTGTGGCCAGTCCACCATCTGCATCTTCAAGCAGGCGGGCCAGACGGGCTACGGTATCCTGCTGCATGCGGTTGCAGGCCTGCATGGCATCATCATTGATCTCCGCCGCACGTGCCTGTGCGCGCTGGGTGATCTCATTCTCTTCAACCAGCTGAGCAGCCTGAGCCTGAGCCATCTGAATGATGTTCTGAGCTTCCGCCTGAGCACCGGCAACAGTCTGGTTAGCATAATCGGTCGCCTTGCGCTGTGTATCCTTGGCAGCAGCATCTGCATCACTGATCAGGCGGTGCGCCTGCTCAGTCGCCTTGTCGATCGTTTCGCGGGCATTCCTTTCCGCTTCCTCGGTATGCTCGTCCCACCGTCTGCGCAGTTCCTGTTCCTTATCAAGCAGCGTCTTAGCCTTTTCCAGATCTGGGCCAAAGCTGTCATGGAGGCGATCCAGAAGGTCTTCCAGTCTGTTTCTGTCCACCATGATCATATTGCTCAGCGGCACCTTGCGGCTGCCTTCAATCAGAGCATTGATTTCACTAATCGCAGCATAAACATCCAAATCCGCCATCGTAATCCTCCTTGTCAGGTCCTATTGGTTAAATAGTTCTTTATAATTTCCGCATCACACTCAGGTACGAAAGGCGTCACGTCGCCGCCAAAGGCGGCCAGCTGGCGCACCATGCTGCTGCTCACATCACGCAGCTCGGGACGTGCCGGCAGGTATACAACCTCGAAGTCTTCATACAGGATGCGGTTAAAGCCCGCCCAGGGAAGCTCTGTTTCCATTTCTGTCGCAGAACGCACACCGCGAACGACAGCATCCGCCTTGCGCAAACGCACAAAATCCGCCAGCAATCCGTCATATGCCTCGACGGAAGCATTCGGGATTGTTTCGCAGATACTCTCCAAAAGCTGGATGCGCTTTTTCAGCGGCAGAAAGCCTTGTTTGTCAGGATTGATCAGCAAAGCGACGATCAGCTGATCACATTGCACGGCAGCACGGCGTATAAGGTCCTCATGCCCGCGTGTCGGCGGATCAAAGCTGCCTGGGAACACCCACAGTCTGGCCATCTTTTTCCTCCTTATAACGGTAAAACGAAATCATTGTATCCCGATACCTGCGCCTGTCCGAAAGGCGGAAGCATTCCGGGGGAACGGGAACTGACTCGGCTGCATGTTCAATCACGATCAGAGCATCATCCAGCAACAGTTGCGCTTCATCCAGCATTTTGCAAGCTGGTACAGTATCCATGCGATAGGGCGGATCCAGGAATACCAAATCGAACCGTGTGCCCTCCTGCTGCAATGTGCGTACCGCCTGTTGGTCACTCATGGCCATGAGACGTGCCCTATCTTCCACTTTTAAAGAAGTGATGTTTGCAGAAATGACACGCGCAGCTTCCCGGGATTTATCGCAGAGCACCGCGCTTGCGGCACCCCGGCTCAGCGCTTCAAGTGCCAGAGCACCGCTTCCCGCGTACAGGTCGAGAACCCTTGCTTCTGGGCATTCTGCGGAAATAATGTTGAACAGCGACTCCCGTGTACGGTCCAGTGTGGGCCGTGTATCCATCCCTTTGGGTGCCAGCAGCGTACGTGACCGGAACTCCCCTGCGATAATGCGCATCAGATCAGCTCTTTCGTTTCCGGCTTGCGGGCACGCTGTTCACGGGCTTTGCGCTCCTTGCGGTTGTGACGGCGCTTGTTCAGGCGGATGTTTCCATGTACCAGCGCGCGCAGGCTTGGCCCACGCAGATATCCCAGCGCATAGAACAGAGGAGCAATCAGGACCAGCACAGGCGACAGTCTGTCCATGAGCAGCATGGTATCATAGTTATCCGTTCCGACAATATTAATATACGGGAACAGCAGCATCCTGACAATAAAGCGCAGAACATCTTCCACTGCGGTAGGGTCGGGATTATTGTAGTACGCTAAGGCCTGACTGATCTCCGGCTGGCTGTCATACGCAGATACCCAGGAAGGAAGCGTGGAAAGCTGGAATGTCTGTCTCGTGGCGAGCAGTGCGAATACGAGCGCAATCAGGAAGAACGGTGCAACGCCCACTGCTGCGGTAAAGAAACCCTTCAGCGGATGGAAGCATGTGTCACGGTCCTTCTTGGTAATGGGCTTGCCGTTGTTCTGACGGTTAAGTGCAATCTCCGCGAAGGAAACATCGTTCTCGCCCTGGCGGCTGCCTTCGGCAAACATCATCCAGCAGCAGATCGCGACCATACCCAGGTTGATCACAAGACGCAGAATAAAGTTATCAATGCTCAGTGCAACACTGACGATCATGAACAGAAAGGCAAACAGCACAATCATGCCCAACACGCGCAGTCCACGCTTGGCCGCCAGCCCGCTGACGGCATTTCCCTTCAGATATGGCTTATATACAGGCTCCAGCCCGTTCTTGTTCTTAGCGTTCTTTTGCATAACCTGTCAAATTCCTTCCTTGTCCCCGTCATACAGTACAGGTACGCGGGTACTGGGTGAAAGCAGAATCTCGTAACTGATCGTGCCTGCCCATTCTGCTAGCATACCGGCAGTGATGCTCAGCTCGCCCTGCTTTCCCATCAGCACTGCCGTATCCCCTGGTCTGACATCAGGGATTGCTGAAACATCCGCCATCATCTGATCCATGCATACACGCCCGATCTGCGGGCAAAGTCTGCCGTGGAGCAGCACGGATGCACGTCCAGAGCAAGCACGCGGATAACCGTCCCCATAGCCTACTGCAAGCGTGGCGATTTTCATTGGTCGCTCAGCTTTGAAACTTCTGCCATAACCGACCGTCTCGCCCGCTTCAATCTCCTTGACAAAAGCTACCCTGGTCTCCATCTGCATTGCAGGGCGCAAGTCGAGATCCTTATACCCCTGCGCACAGCCGTACAGCGCGATTCCTTCACGCACCATGTCAAGCCGTGCCCATGGGAAGCGCAGCGAAGCATCGCTGGCTGCCGCATGCCGCAGCAATCCCGCCGGCAGCAGTGCACTCAGATGCTCAAACCGTTCAAACTGTTCATGGGAAAAGCTCTCGTCTGCATCATCTGCATCAGCGAAGTGCGTATAGGTACCGGTCAGTCGTACACGGACGGCAGAGTTCAATGCGGAAAGAGCCTCGTGCACTTCCTCTTCCGTGCGCGCTCCGATGCGGTTCATGCCTGTGTCGAGTTTCAGATGCACATCTACAGTGCTATCCATCTCTTCGCAGGCCTTTTCCAGCAGCTGTATCCCGTAAGCATCGCAAATCGTCTGTGTAAGCCCCGCGCGTACAGACAGCAGAGCACCAGCCGGAGTTACATTGCCCAACACGAGCACGGGCGCCTTGATCCCTGCTTCGCGCAGCCGTACGCCTTCCTCAGGGATTGCAACAGCCAGCCACTCTGCGCCGTTCTCGAGCACTGTCTCTGCAGTCTCGATCAGGCCATGCCCGTATGCGTTTGCCTTGACCACCGCCAGAAGCCGTACGCCTTCGCCCATGCGTGCTTTCAGCACACGCGTGTTATGCGCGATTGCATCCAGGTTTACTCGCAGGCACGTACCGCGGCTGTCTTCTGTATATGCCTTCATAGCGCCTGCCTTCCTTTTCTTTTCGCTGCGGGCACTTTACCCACACCGTTCTATTATTATACCAAACCCTTACACAAAAGAAAAGTAGCAAAATTCCCGTGAAAAAAGCCGTCTTCTGATTGAAGACGGCCTAGAAAATCAGTCTTTGATACCCAGTCTGCGCAGTGTCCCGATGCTCTTCTCAGCATCTTCGAGCGGCACATGCGAGGGCGATTCATCCTGTTCGATGATCAGCCACTGCGCGCCTGCCTCCAGTGCAGCTTCCGCTACTGCAGCCGCATCCTGACACCCGTAGCCATAGGGACGGAATTCGAAGGGAGTTCCTGCATTCTGCTTTGCTTCTGCTTCGCCCAGCAAGCCATACGGTGTCCCGCTGCCCTCTCTGCGGCCCACATAATCCTTAAGATGCACGACCGGTGTACGGCCGGCATACTTGCGGAGATATGCGCAGGGATCTTCGCCCGCATATCGTACCCAGCATGTATCGAACTCCGTCTGAAGAATCTCGGGACCCATAGCTTCATAAAGGAAATCGATCATATACATTCCGCTGATCTTATCAAACTCAAAGTCATGATTGTGATACAGCAGCTGAATGCCGTTTTCCCTGCACAGGCATCCGAATGTCCAGATCGTACGAAGTGCACCCGCAAAGCCGGGCTTCCCGGCGTGGCGCTCAGCCGGCAGATATGGAACCGCGATATACGGGCAGCTGATCGCTTTGTGATAGTCGATCACACCTTGCATATCCTCTTCGATCAGGTTGATCGCCACATGACTGGAAATCGCCTTGAGTCCCGTCTCGGCCAGCATATCCCGGATCTTATCGGTGGTATGCCCATAAAAGCCAGCAAACTCCACCCCGTCATAGCCCATTTTTCTGAGTGCTTTCAGAACTGAAAGCAGATCTTGGGAAGCCAGTTCACGTGCTGAGTACAGCTGATAGGCAACAGGAGCTTTTCTCATAGTGCGCCCTCCTGTCAGTCAAAGTATACAGGCTTTCCGGTCTTGGCGGAAGTGTAGATAGCCTCCAGGATCTGGGTCACGACAATTGCCTGTTCAGGCTTGACTGTAATTTCACCTTCACCGCGTACAGCCTGGGTGAAAACGAATTGTTCGATTTCGTTGGGCCCCTTCTTGGTGCCATCGTAGAAGTCAACGCCCTTGCTGTCCAGTGCAGGAGTCGTCACATACTGCTTTCCGTGCTTCACACCATTGATATGCAGTTCGCCCTTGTGCATGTCTGCGCCGGCCTTGGTACCACATACCATGGTACGCGCTTCCTCGACATCCAGCGTATTGAGCGCCCAGCTTGCGTTCAGCTCGATCGTCGCACCGTTCTCCATAACGATGAAGCCGAAAGCACTGTCCTCGACCGTGAATTTCTCGGGATCCCAGTCACCCCAGGCATTGCCCGTCTCACGGTCGTTGTTCAGCTTATGGTAAACCGTACCCATAACAGACTTGGGCTTATAATTGTTCATCATCCACAGTGTCAGATCCAGCGCATGCGTTCCGATATCGATCAGGGGACCGCCGCCCTGCTCATACTCGTTCAGGAACACGCCCCATGTAGGCACTGCACGGCGACGAATCGCGTTTGCTTTTGCGAAATAGATCTCGCCCAGCTCGCCTGCTTCACATTCCTGTTTCAGATACTGGCTGTCGGGACGATAGCGGCCCTGATACCCGATGGTCAAGATCTTTCCCGTCTCTTTCGCAGCGTCCAGCATTTTCTGGGCTTCGGCACTGTTGATCGCCATGGGCTTTTCGCACATGACATTCTTGCCGGCGTGCAACGCATCCACTGTAATAAATGAATGGCTGCGATTTGGCGTGCACACATAAACACAGTCAAGGTCCAGTTTCAAAAGCTCTTTATAGTCCGTAAAGACCAGCGCGTCAGGCGTGCCGTATTCGCGCTTTGCCTTTTCCGCGCGCTCAACGATCAGATCGCAGAACGCGACAAGGTCTACCCCGCCCAGCGCTTTCAGCGCAGGCATATGCTTTCCGTTGGCGATCCCGCCGCAGCCAATAATGCCGGCCTTCAAGATTTTCATTTTTTACGCTCCTTTGGCAGTTTTGATGCCGATATAATGTATGATTTGATTGTAATGGGCTGACAAAGGAATGTCAAGCACTCTGTTTTTACAATTGACAGAACAACGTAAGACAATTGTTAGAATTTCGGAACATTATTGTTCACTGATGCGATTATAATATATGCTGTGATAAAGGGCGGCTTATCCGCCGAGAAATCGGAAGGTGATTGATATGAAAAAAACCTTAACATCTATCTTAGCCCTGCTGCTGATCGTCACAATGTGCTGCTCAGCTTTCGCAGACAACGTGCTGCGTCCGGGGGACAAGGGCGATGCCGTCAAGGAAGCCCAGACCTGGCTGAAAGCTTATGGTTATTATTCCGGCAAGCTGGACGGTGTTTACGGTGATGCCACGACAAAGGCTGTGCGTCATTTCCAGCAGAACAACGGCCTGACAATGGATGGCAAGATCGGTTCCAAGACCCGTTCCATCCTGACCAGCGGCGGTGCAGTGCCCGCCTCTGCGCAGCCCGCTCCCACCGAGCCTGCCACTGCGAACACTGCGGCTGAGATCAAGGCAGCTCAGACGCTGTTGAAGCAGTATGGTTATTATGGCGGCAAGCTCAACGGCAAGCTGGATGCTGCCACCAAGGAAGCGATCAAGAACTTCCAGCATTACAACAAGCTGACCGAGAACGGCAAGCTGGATACCGAGACTCTGACCAAGCTGAATGGCAGTGATGTGGTCAAAGCTCCTATCTCCGACAAAGAGACTGCTAACAAGGATGACGTCAAGCACGTCCAGACCCGCCTGGCTTACTACGGATACTACACCATGGCTATCGACGGTCTGTACGGCAATGGCACGATCGCTGCAGTCAAGGCTTTCCAGAAGGCCAACGGTCTGCCCGCTGACGGCGTTGTCGGCAAGAAGACCCTTGCCAAGCTGGATGCGGATGATTCCGTAAAGAAGCAGGTCGTTGATGACACCAAGGAACTTGAGAGCCATCCCACTCTGCGCAAGGGTGATAAAGGCAAGGCCGTCAAGGAACTCCAGAACCTGCTCAAGGCTGCCGGTTTCTATTCCGGCAAAGTCGACAGCACATACGGCACTGATACCGTCAAGGCAGTTAAGGCCTACCAGAAAGCCAACGGTCTGGTCGAAGATGGCAAGTGCGGTCCCTTCACCTGGGCCAAGCTGCTGGGCATCGATATCAGCACCGTTATGCCTGAAGCCACTGAAGCGCCTCTGGATAACGTACTGCGTTGGGGCGACAAGGGCGAAGCTGTCAAGGCTATGCAGCAGAAGCTGCGTCAGCTGGGCTACAAGATTGCCGCGGACGGCATCTATGGCGAAAAGACTGTCCTGGCTGTACGTAAGTTCCAGGTCAAGAATGGCCTGAAAGAAGACGGTAAAGTCGGCCCTGCTACCATGGCGGTTATTGATTCCAAGCTGGGCCTGTAATTCCAGGTCAAAACATTTTTGCGGCGGATCGGTTTTTGATCCGCCGCCTTTTGTTTCTGATATATACAGTTCGGAATCAGGAGGGTGTTATGCTCGACAGAACCATTCCATTTTTTAATACGATCATGAAATGCTCTGATTATAAGCATAGGGATCCAGAACTGCCGGATGGTTTCTCTATCATCTCATATCAGCCCGGACATGAAAAAGAATGGGCAAAATTAGAAGTCTCCATCGGCGATTTTTGTTCATCAGCGGAAGCAGAGGATTATTTCATTAAGACATACCTGCACGATCCCAACCAGTCCTCAAATATTCTTTTCGCACTGAACAGCAATCATGAAGTAGTGGGTTCTTGCATGGCATGGCAGGATACGAGAGGCGTGAACAGTGTTTCATCTCTGCATTGGCTTGTGGTTCATGAGCGGTATCAGGGGATCGGCCTTGGAAAAGCCCTTTGCATTGCAGTTATGAACATTTTCGAAAAGCGCAGAGGGTTTCCCGTCTATATTCATACGCAACCATGGAGTTGGAAAGCAATCCTCCTGTATCTTTCACTTGGATTCAAGCTGCAGACAACCGATTCCTTTTCTCATTATCAAAACGAGTATGAAAATGCAATGTCAGAGTTAAAGAAAATCGTTTCTGAAGAACAGTATGAATTGCTGCGGCAATCATCTGAAGATTAACTGGATCCCGGTTCATCTTTTAAAAATGAGCACCCTGAATATGCCCTGCAAAAGATAGGCACACAGTATTAGTCTGTTTTATCCGAAAAATGAAACGGCGCATCGGTTACCCGATGCGCCGCGATTGGCTTTAAGCGATATGCTTACTTGGCCAGGCCATCATAGTAGGCCTGCAGCTCGGCACGCACATCCTCGAGGTCCTCGTTTGCCAGCTCCTTCTCCAGAGCGGGAATATCATTCACCGTACGTACGCCGTCCATAGCCTGCATGATGAAGTCCTGCAGCATGTTGAACAGCGTGGCGTTGCTGTTGGCATACGCCTCAGAAGCGGGCATGAACTTGAGGAAGTTCTTCGCGATGATGCTGGTGTCCTCAAGAGCCAGAGTGGTGGCGCTGAAAGCATGCCACTGACCGGCGCTCTTGCGGATGCGGCTCGGCCACTGGAACTGATAGTCAGCAGCATTGGTGCAGTCGATGTAGTAGTAGCTGTCGCCGCGTTCGTTGGCAAAGATGGGGTTGATAGGAGCGATCTGGCCGTTCTCATCGTAGTTGAAGTGTACGCCCTCAACGCCGATGCAGATGAACAGCTGCTCCTGGACCTTCTTGTTGATCCAGTTGATAGCATCCTCAGGATGCTTAGAGTTCTTCAGAACAGCGGAGATCTGGTTGAAGCCTTCGCTCTCCATGAACTTGCAGGTACCGTCATCGCCGTGCAGGGGGTTAATGTAGCACAGGTCATCGATGGTGGCAATAACGCCATTGTCCAGCATGGGGGCGGTGGTGAAGTTCACCAGCGCGCGGCTGCCGGTAACGATGATAGCACGGCCAGAAACGAACTTCTCCTGGATGTCGGTTTCCTTGTTGGCTGCCCACTCGGAGTCGATCAGGCCTTCATTGTGCAGCTTGTTGAAGAACTCGATCATCTCGGCGAACTTCGGATGCTCGGTCTGATAGATCACTTTGCCTTCGTCATCGATCATCCAGTCGGAGAAGATGCCGAACGCAGAGGTGATGCAGCGGGGCAGACGCCAGGAGCCAACGATACCTTCAGAAGCGGAGACAAGGGGACCAGTCATAATGATGTACTCGTCGCCATAGAACTCCTTCAGCTGCTTGAGCATGTTGTAGAACTCAGTGATGGTCTTGGGCAGCTCGGTAACGCCAGCTTTTTCCAGCAGGTCCTTACGGCAGACCAGGAAGCTGTTGATTTCCTGGCTGTGCGGGAACATGTATGGCACGCCGTAGATCTCGCCGTCGTCGCCCTTCAGGGCGTTCCACACTTCTTCAGTGTTGCCGGCGAGGATGTCCTTGCCATACTCATTGAGCAGGTCGGTCAAGGGCAGCAGAGCACCGTTGGCCAGCAGCGTACGCCACTGGTTCACGCCCATGTTCACGACATCATAATCAGCACCGCCAGATACTTCGCTGAACAGCTTATCATCGGCCTTTTCAGCAGGCAGGGCAAAATACTCTACATCATAGCCCGTGGCTTCCTTCATGATCGGGACCATATAGTCAGCATTGACATCCCAGGGGCAGGTGTAGCCCAGGCGCTTCAGGGTCACGTTGCCGGGACCGAGCAGCTCAGCAGAGGCGGTCGCCATTACCGCAAACATCATTACGGCAACCAGCAGCAGGGAAACAAGTTTCTTCATGTGTTTTTCCTCCTTCTATATTTCACCGCGACTCCAGCGCGGTCAGGATCTGGATCAGCCCTTGACAGAACCTACGGTGATACCCTGGATCATGTAACGCTGCACGAACGGGTAAGCCAGCACGATTGGAATGATGGACATAGAGACTGCCGCAGCCACCATACCTTCGGTAGTGAGGTTCTTGGCGAAATTCTGGCCCTGATGCGATGTCGAGTACAGACTTTCTGCCAGGGCAGAAGCGTTGTTGATGATGTCATACAGATACAGCTGCATGGTGCGCATGGAAGAACTGCTCGTGTACATCATCGCATGGAAATAGTTGTTCCAGTAGTTAATCGCATAAAGCAGTGCTACCGTGGCAAGTACCGGTATGGACATAGGCAGGATGATAGAAATCAATGTGCGAAGATCGTTTGCTCCATCGATAGCAGCAGATTCTTCGACTTCATCCGGCAGTCCTTCAAAATAGTTCTTCACAATAAACATATTGAACTGCACGATCGCAAACGGAAGAATACATGCCCAGTACGTATCCAGGATACCGATAGTGCGGACGACCATATATGCCGGGATGATACCGCCGAAGAACACCATGCTGATGACATACAGCAGTGAGATGAATCCGCGTCCTTTGAAATCTGCACGGGAAAGCGGATAGGCAGTCGTTACGGTAGTCAGCATGGAGATTGCTGTACCAACGACCGTTATGATCAGAGTATTCTTAAGTGCATTGAAGAAGCCGCTCTTGGTCAAAACATAATTGACTGTCTCCAGCTGTGGTTTCACAGGCCAGAAGTAAATCGCGCCGGCGGTTACGGCATTGCCGTCGCTCAAGCCTTTGCTGACCACATGCAGGCACGGCAGGATCGCCAGCAGAGAAAGGATCCCCAAGACGACATAAGCTATGATCTCCGCAGCCTTTTCGCTGGTATCAAGCGGGATGTGGTTGATGTTTTTCTTCTTACTCATATCATCCACCTCCTTACCATATACTGCGGTGTAAGGTCTTGCGGCTGACAGTGTTGGCTCCTACGATCAGGACGAAGGCCACTACCGAGTTGAACAAGCCCATTGCAGTGGAGCGGGCATAGTCCATTTTTCCAATGCCCAGGCGGTATACATATGTCTGAATGATATCACCGACGTCATATACAACAGGGTTATAGAAAATCAGTACCTGCTCGAAGCCGGTATCCAGAATATAGCCTACTTTCAGGATCAGCAGCAGTACGATAGTCGGCAGAATGCCCGGGATAGTCACATGCCAGATCTGCTTCCATTTGTTGGCACCATCTACCTTTGCCGCTTCATACAGCACCGTATCAATGCCTGCAATGGCTGCCATGTAAATGACTGTATTATATCCGATCTCGCGCCAGCCCTCCGTGAACACCAGCAGCCAGCGGAACCAGGAGAGGCTTGTAAAGAAACTCGTTCGTGGCCCACCTAGCGCAGCTATCACATTATTCACTACACCGTAGTTGCCAAGCAATGAGAAGAAAATACCGTAGATCATTACCCAGGAGAAGAAATACGGAACATATATTACCGTCTGCATGAAGCGTTTGGCACCGATCTTCCGGATCTCGTTCAGCAGGATAGCCGTGATGATAGGCAACGGGAACAGGAACAGAATCTTCATTCCGTTTATGATCAATGTGTTTCTGACTGCTATCGAGAACTGTGAGGAGGCAATCAGTTTCTCAAAGTTTCTCCAGCCGACCCAGGGACTCTTAGCAATAGCATCCATGGGGTTGCTGCCTGCAAACAGATTATATTTGCGGAAAGCCATCTGGATACCATACAAAGGCCAGAACTTATATATGCACAGGAAAAACAGGCCAGGTATCAGCATCAGGTAAAGCAGCGGATGACGTTTGACGTAAACAAAGAACAGATGAATCCGCTGTCCAATCCCAATGCGTTTGGGTTTCATGCTGCTGTTCACGAATACGCTCCTTTCGGATAAACAAAAATATAAAGAAACAAAAAATGTCTCATTCTTTTATTGATCTCTTAATTCTTTTCAATTATACACGATTCATTCAACAGTTTCAATAGAAAATTTTTGTTCATATCGAAATAATAATGTTCGGTTCAATAAAGCACAACAAAAAAGCAGACTGCAAGAATAATCTCCGCAATCTGCTGTAATCTGTGTTTTTTGCTATTATGTAGGATTCATCGGAAGCGATAATCCCTCGCCACGGAATTTTTCATCTCCCATAAAGAACAGTGCAAGTGCTCCTGGTCCTACATGTGAACCTGTAACAGGTTCATACATGACGGTCATGATCTCCTTAGGCGGATTCTTTTCGTTGAGCAGTCCAATCAGATATTTAACATCATCAGCACAGTCCGCATGGGCTATGCCTATGGTCTGGTTTGCTGCATCTTTAACCATACTATTATAACGCTCAGCCATAGCCTGAATAGAACGTCTGCGTCCACGTACAGTAGCGAAGCTCACGATCTTTCCTTCCTGATTGCCTTTGAGCAGCGGCTTTATATTCAGCACGGTACCTACCAATGCCACGATATTGGATAACCGGCCGGTACGGCGAAGATATTTGAGATCATCCACTGTGAAAACCTGGCACATGCCTACGCGCATCTCATCAAGCAATGCTGCGGTATCTGCAACAGAAGCCCCGGCATCACGGCATTCAGCCGCCTTGACTGCCAGCAATCCTTCCCCCAGTGAAGCACCTAAAGTATCAACCAGATGAATCTGGCGTTCAGGGAAGTCCATACGTAACTGGGCAGCTGCTGTTTCCGCAGACGCATAGGAGCCGCTGATTCCGGAAGACATGCCTACAAACAGAATATCCTCTCCTTTTTCCAGCAGCGGGGTCAGTGTATCAATATAACTCTGCGGAGTGATCTGAGAAGTGGTCACCTTTGCCCCGGCACGCATGGCATCATAAAATGTCTTTCCATCAAAGCTCCGGGTATCTGTGCAGGTCATATCCTCTCCATTCACATAATAATGGAAAGGCACAATATGGATATTTCTTTCTTTTGCCAGCTCACAATCAAGATTGGCGGATGTATCTGTAACAACTGAAAACATAAAATACCTCGCATAAATCTAATGTGCAATATTAGATTATATCATTTATATTATTTTGTCAAGAAATATATTTCTCCAGATTATCTTTTCAAATAGATCATTTTGTGCTATATTGATTGATACGGAGGGGTTGCTATGTATGACAATGCACTGATTGCAGCCAAGCTGCGCCGCTGGGAAAAGTATCTTGAGCGCTATCGCCTGCCTTCCTGGGAGGAAATTCCGGATATCGGCCTTTACATGGAACAGGTTGTGGTCATTCTGAAACAGTATCTGGACTATCTGCCTCCTGAGCTGAAGGAAGAGCAGTTTATTACTGCTGCGACCATCAACAACTATGTGCGTACGAAGATCATGCCAATGCCGGTCCGGAAACGGTATTACCGCGTTCATATCGCCTATCTTATTCTGATCTGTTCGCTCAAGCAGGGACTCAGCCTTTCTTTGATTCAGAAGTTGATCCCCCCAACCATGACAGAAGAAGAACTACATGCCGCATACAGTGCCTACGTCACCCGTCATGCCCAGGCTGCACATTATTTCGCTCAGCAGGTACGTCTTGCCGCCGGTCCAATTTTGCAGCACGATATCCCTTTCGAACTCGCCTCCGATCGCCCAGAAGATCTGATCGCCGCATCTGCCGTGGTTGGCGGTTTTGCCCGTCTGTTTGCAGAAAAAATGCTGCTGCTGGAAGGTAAGACAATCGAAACAGGCGGCGACCTTACAATTGAGCGCAAATAATCAGAATATTGGAATTTTAGAAATGGCTCTGATGTCAGGCCATTTCTTTTTTATTATTCCGCTTCATAGAATTTCTCAATGGCCAACCTGGCTGCACCCTGCGCAGGAGTACCATGCGGATCTACGATGCTAATTCCCGGATAATATGCATGAATCTGTTCTTCGACCTGAGATCTGATTTGAGGAATGTGCTGCAGGATACCTCCCGTCATTACCAGTTCTCCGTCCGTCATCCCGGTCTTCCGCCATCCTGTACAAACCAGGTCCGCAAGTTCTCTTGCCGCTTTCTGTGTAATCCGTATCCCGGCAGGGTCCTCAGCATCAAGCGCTTCAGGAAGGAGGCTTGCCAGAGACGCTATCTCCCGTTTTCCTGTTTCTGATCTATATAGCCAGGTAGTGAGTGCCTGCATGTCTTGTTCTGCATAACCTATTTTTTCCGCAACCAGATGAGAAAGTATTGTGGATTTCTCGCGCTGGTCTGCCGCTCTGACTATGGCAGTGAGAATATCCCGGCCGATTGCATAGCCACTGCCAACATCATCGATCAGATATCCAAATCCGCCAACACGAAAAAAATTCCCGCTCTTATCTTTCCCATAGCATACGGATCCTGTTCCGGCAATCAGTATTCCCCCATAGTCTTCGATGGCGCCGGCTAACGCTATTTCATGGTCGCCCATCATACAGCATTTTCCGCGCCATCCGGCTGCCTGCAGGGCATCCTGGAGCATTGCTGCCGTTCTTTGGTTGCTTATTCCAGCCACACCTATGACCATTCCCCCGCAGGCTTTCAGACCACCGGGCTGCAGCCGCATCATATTCACGGCATCCCGGGCAGTTTTCTGGACCTGCTCCCGGTCCGCACCGTTTGGATTCAGGGGGCCGAAAGTCCGTTCATCCAGAATCTTTCCTGTGTTGTCTATAATACAGACTTCTGTTTTGGTTCCTCCCCCGTCCCATCCGCAGTACCACATATTTATTTCCTTTCGACTGCTCTGGCTATAAAACCATTCGCAGCCTGCAGCTTTTTTTCAGCTTCTTCCGCGTCCAGATTCAGAAGCAGCATGACAATCGCGGTCTTGCAGGCATATCCACATTGCTCAAGTGTCTGTCGGGCTTTACTTTCTTCACTCCCTGTTGCGGCCTGTACAATTCTGATTGCCCGGCTTATGAGTTTTTCATTTGTTGCCTGAACGTCCACCATCAGATTTCCGTATACTTTTCCCAGCTTCACCATAGTACAGGTCGACAGCATGTTCAGGATCATTTTCTGGCAGGTCCCGCTTTTCATTCTTGATGATCCCGTGATCACTTCAGGACCGGGAAGCGGAGCCATAGTGATATCCGCATGCCGGGACATTTCACTCTCACTGCAGCAAGTCAGTGCCATTACCGGTGCCCCGACTTCCCTTGCGTAATCCATTGCTCCAAGCACATAGGGAGTTCGGCCGCTTGCCGCGATTCCAACCAGTGCATCCTTTCGGGAAAAGCCACGGTCGACCAGATCCTTTTTTCCCATCTCACGGCTGTCCTCTGCGCCCTCTACTGACTTAATAAGCGCAAGAGGTCCCCCTGCGATCAAGCCGTTCACCAGATCAGATGGAACCCCATAAGTCGGCGGACATTCTGCCGCGTCAATCACACCCAAGCGTCCGGAAGTCCCGGCCCCGACATAAAACAGTCTGCCCCCCTGACGCAGCTGGGCTTCGATCACATCCACGCTTTTAGCGATCTCAGGCAGAACCCTGGAAACTGCTTCTGCACACCTGTGGTCCTCCTGATTGATCAGCTGCACCATCTCCAAAGTAGATAACCGATCGATCTGCCTGGTAGCCGGATTGCATTGTTCTGTATCCAGCATCTGAAATGTTTCCATTGTTTTCTCCATATGATAGCTGTGCTTTTTAAATTTCTTCAAAGAAAACAGGCGGTCCGTCAGGACCGCCGTATCCTTGTTATTTCAAAATATATTTGCCGTCTCCGTCACAACAGATATCTGTCTCATAAAACGCGCGCATACCATCAATCATGTACGCAATATCCTGAGTTCCGGCCGTTTCATAACTGCTGTGCATTGCCAGCTGCGCAAGGCCGATGTCCAGGGTGTTGATGGAAACATGGCTGCCTGAGATATTGCCCAGAGTACCGCCACCCGGCATATCTGAACGGTTGGCGTAATGCTGTACAGGCACACCTGCGTCTTTACAGATCTGATGGAATACGGCTTCGCTGATACCATCAGTCGTATAGCGCTGGTTTGCGTTGAACTTGATCACGATACCTTCGTTCATGAAGACCTTGTTGACGGGATCAGCGATCTCGGGATGATTCGGATGCACGGCGTGCGCATTATCCGCTGAAAGCATGAAGCTGTTGGCCAAAGCGGTATAATAAGCTTCTTCACCCTGTCCAAGCGCCGCGAGGATCCGGTGCAGTACATCCTCCAGGAAGGTGGAATTGGCACCCTGCTTGGTAGTGCTGCCCACTTCTTCATTATCGAATACGCAGCATACGTTGATATGCTGGCTCTTCTTTACTGCCTTGAGTGCCTGGATGGAAGCAAACGCGCACTCCAGGTCATCCAGCCTCGGTGCGGAAACGAATTCCCCTTCAGGGCCCCACACGGTACCAGCTGTACGGTTATACAGGAACAGGTCTGTTCCCAGCAGATCCTCCTGCTTGATCCCGCAGGCATCCGCAATCTGCGCACGGAAAGTATTCTTGGCCTTTCCATTGCCCCACAGCGGCATCGTATCCACTGCGGCATTAAGCTTGAATCCGTCATTGATCTCCCTGTTCATATGGATCGCGAGATTGGGAATCAATACCGCATCGCGGTCCAGGTCGACCAATACGGTACGCACCGCGTTTCCGTCCTTCACCACACAGCGTCCGGCGACAGAAAGCGGACGGTCGAGCCAGCTTGCCAGGATCATTCCGCCGTAGCGCTCGGTATCCAGGCGCACATACTGCTCACCGACATATGTCTCGGCGTTCTCCTTGATCTTGAACATGGGCGAGTCCGCATGACTTGCGATCAGCTGAAACGCTGTCGGTGTGTTCTCGGGTACGGTAAAAGCGATCACACTGCTGCGGTTGCGTGTGACATAATAGCGTCCGCCGGGTACGAGCTTCCAGGGTTTTCCTTCTTCCAGAGGTTCAAAACCTGTCAGTGTTTTGCAGATATTCTCCGCCGCATGAAAGGCGGTCGGGCTTTTACGGATAAAATCGATCAATGCCGGTGCATACTTCTTAGCCATCATTCATGCCTCCGCTGTTTTTTCTTATGCTCAGCATAGCACAAATCAAATGAATATGTAAACTCAATGCTTGTCCTTTTATTGGCTTTTCTTGACAACGGGCCTTGTTTCTGCTTGAATAGAAGCATCGAAAATGCAGGAGTGTTTTTTCATGGAACAGTCCACTTTTTTTGAAAGCCGTACTCCGCGGCCGCTGGCTGCGCGCCTGCGTCCGCGTGACCTGGATGAATTCGTCGGCCAGCAGCATCTGCTGGGCGAAGGCAAGGTACTGCGCCGCCTGATTGAGAGTGACGCGGTCTCTTCTATGATCTTCTGGGGGCCTCCGGGCGTCGGCAAGACCACGCTTGCACACATCATTGCTGTACGTACCAAAGCTGAATTTGTAGATTTCTCTGCGGTGACAAGCGGCATTAAAGAGATCCGCACCGTTATGCAGCGTGCCGAAGACAACCGCCGTTTCGGACAAAAGACCATTGTTTTCGTCGATGAGATCCATCGTTTCAATAAAGCACAGCAGGATGCCTTCCTGCCGTACGTAGAGAAGGGCAGCATCATCCTGATCGGCGCGACGACTGAGAACCCCTCTTTTGAGGTCAACGGCGCTCTGCTCTCCCGCTGCAAGGTATTCGTCCTGCAGGCGCTGCAGACAGAGGATATCCTGCAGCTGCTGAAACGTGCGCTCAGTGATCCGCGGGGATTCGGCGGGCAGCACATCGAGATCGCACCGGACCTGTTGCAGATGCTGGCGGCTTTCGCCAACGGTGATGCACGTACTGCCCTGTCCACGCTCGAAATGGTCGTGCTCAACGGAAATGAAGAGAATGGCGTTACTACCGTAACCAAAGAAACTCTCGAACAATGTATCAGCAAGAAATCTTTGCTGTATGACAAGAACGGCGAAGAACATTACAATCTGATCAGCGCGCTGCATAAATCCATGCGCAATTCCGATCCCGATGCAGCCGTTTACTGGCTCGCACGCATGCTCGAAGCCGGAGAAGACCCGCTCTATGTAGCACGCCGCGTCGTCCGCTTCGCGAGTGAAGATGTAGGTATGGCAGACTCCCGCGCACTCGAAGTAGCAGTCGCCGCATATCAGGCATGCCATTATATCGGAATGCCGGAGTGCAGCGTGCACCTGACGCATGCAGTGGTCTATATGTCGCTGGCGCCTAAATCGAATGCCCTGGATGTCGCCTATATGGAAGCGCGTCAGGATGCTGCTTCCCAGCTGGCTGAGCCGGTTCCGCTCGTGATCCGCAACGCACCCACAAAGCTCATGCAGGAGCTCGAGTACGGCAAAGGCTACCAGTACGCCCATGACACCGAGGAAAAGCTGACCGCTATGCAATGCCTGCCCGACAGCCTGGCAGGCCGTGAATACTACCGTCCTACCGACCAGGGTCTTGAAGGCCGCTATAAGGAGCGGCTTGAAGAGATCAAGGCCTGGAAAAAGGCGCATCGCGGCTGATTCCACAACAGTCTTCCTTCGTCATTATCAGAAGAGGAAAGAAGGGCCCATATGAAACGCGCTATCACCTGGATACTCATCATCGTGTTGCTTGTCTCTGCCTGCTCTGTCGCAGCCGCAGCCAGTTACCCGACGCTGCGAAAGGGATCTAAGGGCAGTGAAGTGACCCGTCTCCAGAATGCACTCAAAAGCCTGGGATATTACAACATCGCCGTTGACGGGATCTACGGCAAAGGCACTGTTGCCGCCGTGAAGGCATTCCAGTCCGCCAAAGGCCTCTCAGTCGACGGAGTCGCAGGCTCCAAGACGCTCACGAAGCTTTATGAAAGTGCCGGATCAGGCTCACAGGCTCAGAATACTCCGCAGCCGCAGACCGGAAGCAGTTCACAGTATGCAACCCTGAGCTCCGGATCCAAGGGCAGTGCGGTATCCGCACTACAGAAAAAGCTGAAAGCGCTTGGATACTATACCATGTCAGTCGATGGTGCATACGGCAAGGGCACAACCGCCGCCGTTAAGGCGTTCCAGTCTGCGGAAGGTCTGACTGCCAACGGCGTCGCAGACAGTCTGACTCAGGAACGGCTGTTTGCCAAAGAGACTTCCCAGTCCTCCGCATCCGCTTCAACCACGGTCACGACACTGCGCCTTGGCGACAGCGGGGAAGCAGTCACTCAGCTGAAAAACAAGCTCTGGTACCTGGGCTATTATACCGGGACGCTGGATAACAGATTTGACGATGCCACGCGTACTGCAGTCATTGCGTTCCAGCGGGCGAGTAGTCTGACGCGTGACGGCATTGCCGGAAAGAAGACCTTTGCAGCCCTCGATAGTGCTTACGCAAGTATGAAAGCTAATGCCGGAACGCTTCCGGATGATGCCGTAAGCCTTCTCAATTCAATCGTCGTTAGCAGCGGTGCCAAGAATGGAACACTGGTACTTTCCAAGAATGGCTCGACCTTCCTCACATGGTCCTTCGGCGGTGCGACCCAGGATACCTGCTACCGCATTGCCTCCATAACCAAATGGGTTACGGCAATCGGGCTCATGACGCTCTATGATCAGGGGAAGCTCGATCTTGACAGGGATATCAGCAATTACCTGCCTTTCCCGGTGCGTAATCCTGCATGGCCCGACACCCCGATCACCGCCCGGATGCTGCTCAGCCACACCTCATCTTTTTCCCCTTCTGCAGAAAACTACAGTCCGAACTGGGAGCGCATTGGTGTGAACGGGTATGATCCGCTTTTCAACGAATCTACAGCACCCGGTACACACTATGCATATGCAGACTACAACGGCGCCCTGTTCGGCTGTCTGATCGAGGCCATTACCGGAGAGAGTGTGCAGAACTATATGAACCGCACTGTCTTCCAGCCGCTGGGACTGATCGCAGCCTATTCCCCCAAATATCTGCCTCAGGGTACAAAGACAAAAGACCTTCTGAATACAAGCGGCAATATCTCAATCTCCGTCCAGAACGACCGTAATCGCGCATATAACAATACCGCAGATCCGCGCGGCAATAACGGTTACACCGTCGGCAAGCTGTATACCAACGCATCTTCCCTGACCAAGCTCGCGCAGATGATGCTCAACGGCGGTGAACTGAACGGCGTGCGCATACTGAATGCGGAAACCGTCGCACTGATGGAAGCAGATCAGCCCGGGCTTGCAACAAGCAAGTACGGTCTGAGCACCGTCCGTCATTCACAGTTTCCGCGCGGGACCTGGTATGGTCACCAGGGCAGGGTCAGTGGTCTCACATCAAATATATATTATCAGCGCGAAACAGGCATTACTCTGGCGCTGGTCATGAACGGCTATGACTTCCAACTTGAAGACAACATCGTCATGCCGGCTGTCACGCTTCTTAAGAACATGCAACGTATAGAGCAGTCTGTTCTTCTTCACTGATGCAATTCGTGCTTTTTATATCAATCGGCCCTCCGCTCGGGAGGGCCGTTATTTCAGTCTCTTTTCAGTGCTGCGTCAAAACTAACATTCGACGGTGAAAAATTGATGTTGCTGGCATACTCGTATGCCTCGGTTGCGCCGAAGATACGATCCATACCACTGTCTTCCCATTCCACGCACAGCGGGCCTTCATACCCCATCTGGTTCAGTTCACGGATGATACCGTCAAAGTCGACATCACCGTGTCCAAGCGAAACGAAGTTCCATCCGCGGCGTGTGTCACCAAACTCGATATGCGAGCCGAGAATACCCGCACGCCCGTCGCAGCGCAGCTTGACGTCCTTCATGTGAACATGATAGATGCGGTCCGCAAAATCGTGCAGGAAAGTCTGCGGGTCGACGCCCTGCCAAAGCAAATGGCTGGGATCGAAGTTCAGTCCCAGTGTCGGACGCCAGTCAATCTCCTTCAGAAGGCGCTGTGTGCTATAGTAGTCAAACGCGATCTCCGTCGGATGCACTTCCAGTGCAAGCTTCACTCCGCACTCATCATACACGTCAAAGATAGGCGTCCACAGTTCCTTGATACGCGCAAAACCAGCATCGACCATCTCAGGCGTTGTCTGCGGGAAGGAATACCACATCGCCCAGATTGGAGAACCAAGGAAGCAGGTGACGACCTTGACATCCAGGAGTTTGGCCGCATAAGCTACATTCTTCATTTCCTCTATCGCCCATGCGCGGATCGCATCCGGCTTGCCCTTGCAGTCAGCCGGAGCGAAATTATCCAGGCGCGAATCCCAGTTGTCGCCCACGCACTGACCGATCAGATGCGCAGAAATAGCACCGATCTGCATATCATACTTAGCAAGGATATCCTTGACCTCTTTCCGGTAGGCAGGCTCCGCGATGCAGCGGCGCACATCCAGGTGCGACTGCGTCGCGATTTCGATACCATTATACCCGATCCCGTGCATGATACGGCACAGTTCCTCGAGCGGCAGATCACCAAACTGACCGGAGCAGATATTGATGGGACGAGACATATAGAATCCTCCTTTATATTTTGCATTATCCTCGTTCTTATGATAACAGTCACCGCTTTTCCCCGTCAAGGGAAAAGCGGTGTAATCATTGATTTACTTCACGCTAAACAGCATATCGCCGTAACTCGGGAACGGCCAGCGTTCGGAAGGTGTCAGCAGCTCCATGGCATCCACCGCGGCACGCAGATCACGCATTGCAGGCAATACACGGTCACGGTAGAGCCGTGCGGCATCCGCATCCGTCCCGCAGCCGACATCGCTGAGTCCGCCGCGCAGCGCATCCCTTGCGTCCAGCGCATCATTCATCAGGCTGTCCAGTCTGTCAAGCGTCTCTTTCTCATACCTGCAGGCGCTCTTTTCAGCACGCTCCTGCAGCGTAGCACGCCAGTTGCTTACAGCGGGGAAAATATCACGATCGGCCATTTCAAGCATGGTCACAGCCTCGATATGCGTTACTTTGCAGTAATTCTCCGCCAGGATCGCGCAGCGCGCACGCATTTCCGTTTCCGAGAACACACGGTGTTCCTCAAACAGCTGCAGGTTTTTCTCGCTCAGGTAATGATCCAGGCAGTCCGCCGTAGTGGGCAGGTTGCTGAGTCCGCGCTCGGCGGCCTCTTTGACCCAGGACTTATCATAACCATTGCCGTTGAAGATAATCCGCTTATGCGCACGCACGGTATCGCGGATCAGCTCATGCAGCGCATGCTCGCGGTCAGGTGCGTTCTCCAGAAGGTCCGCATACTGGCGCAGAGACTCTGCTACCGCTGTATTGAGTACGATATTGCACTCGGAAACGCTCATAGGAGCACCCGGAGAGCGGAACTCAAACTTGTTTCCGGTGAAGGCGAACGGCGAAGTACGGTTACGGTCAGTCGTATCGCGCGGGAACCGCGGCAGGGTATGCACACCTACACGCAGCAATGTTTTTTCTTTTGCATTGACGGGCGTCTCATTCTCGATTGCTGTCAGAATTTCCGTCAGTTCTTCACCCAGGAACACGCTCATGATAGCAGGCGGAGCCTCACTGCCGCCCAAACGGCAGTCATTGCCGGCACTGGCAACGGAAATACGGAGCATCTCCTGATAATCATCCACAGCCTGAAGAACAGCACACAGGAACAGCAGGAACTGCGCATTCTCTGCAGGCGTATTGCCGGGATCCATGAGGTTAAGGCCGGTATCTGTGGACAGCGACCAGTTGTTATGTTTGCCCGAACCATTAACACCGGCAAAGGGCTTCTCATGCAGCAGGCAGACCATACCATGCTTCTGAGCGACCTTTTTCATGATCTCCATCGTCAGCTGATTATGATCAGCGGCAATATTGACTACTGCATAGATCGGTGCAAGTTCATGCTGAGCAGGAGCAGCTTCGTTATGCTCTGTCTTGGCAGAAACACCCAGCTTCCACAGTTCCTGGTTAAGTTCCTTCATAAAGGCCGCAACACGCGGCTTGATAGCGCCATAATAATGGTCATCCAGCTCCTGTCCCTTAGGTGGCTTGGCGCCAAACAGCGTACGGCCTGTATAAACAAGGTCACGCCGTTTTTTCAGAATATCCACATCGATCAGGAAATACTCCTGCTCCGGGCCGCAATTGGTCTGTACTGCTGTGACATTCTCGTGACCGAAAAGGTGAAGAATGCGCAGGGTCTGACGATTGAGCGCCTCCATGGAGCGAAGCAGCGGAGTCTTCTTGTCCAGTGCTTCACCGCCGAAGCTGCAGAATGCTGTGGGAATGCAGAGGACACCGTCTTTGATGAAAGCATAGCTGTTTGGGTCCCACGCCGTATATCCGCGCGCTTCAAAAGTCGCACGCAGGCCGCCAGACGGGAACGATGAGGCGTCTGATTCGCCCTGGATCAGTTCCTTTCCGGAGAATTCCATAATGGCGTTGCCATCTTTGGTACGGCGGATGAATGCCTCGTGCTTCTCGGCAGTAATCCCGGTCATAGGCTGGAACCAGTGCGTATAATGCGTCGCACCCTTTTCAATTGCCCAGGTCTTCATGACCTCAGCTACCGTGCCCGCCACTTCAGGGTCCAGTTTATGTCCGCCTCGGATGGTGCGCTTCAACCTTTGATAGGTATCTTCCGGCAGTCGCTGACGCATTACAGCATCTGAAAATACCATGCTGCCGAATTCTTCTGCTACGCCATTCATGTTCTAAACATCCTTTCTGTATCTCTTCTCAAAAATACGGGAAAGATACAATCCACGCATTGACACAAAAAATATACTTGCTTATAATACCACTTTGTTAAAGTATTCGTAAAGGGGGAGTTTTCGTGGTACAAAAAGAATATCATCCGCAGAAAGTTTTTGTTTGCTTCCTCTTCTTCAGCATCTCATAAGCCATCCTCACCGGCATCAGCCGCAGGATGGCTTCTCTCTTTATATGGAGGTGTATTAATCCTTGCCACAGACAGTTATCATCCTCGATTTCGGCGGCCAGTACAAAGAGCTGATCGCCCGCCGTGTACGTGAGCTCGGTGTATACTCAGAGATCCTGCCCTGCTCTGTTTCCATGCAGGAACTGCGCGAAAAAGCACCGATCGGCATCATCTTTACCGGCGGTCCCGACAGTGTTAATCTTCCCGATTCCCCCGCATGCGATCCTGACGTTTTTAATCTGGGCATTCCTGTTCTGGGCATCTGCTATGGCATGCAGTATCTCTGTCATGCACTTGGCGGCAAGGTCATTGCCTGTGAAAAAAGCGAGTATGGCACACTTTCTCTTACGGCAAGCTCGGAAAGCCTGCTCTTCCATGGCCTGCCTGCTGCCCAGCGTGTGCTCATGAGCCATACAGACCGAGTGGCAGTTCTTCCTTCCGGGTTTGAGGCCATTGCGCACACTGATCTATGCCCGATCGCTGCCATGGAAAACAGGGAACGCCGTTTCTTTGCTGTGCAGTTCCATCCTGAAGTGGAGAATACCGTGTACGGCAAAGAGATCCTGCACAACTTCCTCTATGATATCTGCGGTGCTGCAGGTGATTACAGCATGGAAGACTATCTCTCACGCGCGATTGCTGAAGTCCGCGCGCAGGTCGGTGACGAACATGTCCTGCTCGGCCTGTCAGGCGGTGTAGATTCCTCCGTCTGTGCCGCACTCCTCTCACGCGCGATCCCGCATCACCTGACCTGCATTTATATCGACCACGGCTTCATGCGCATGAACGAGACTGAAGAAGTCCGCCGTGCCTTCGCCGGCCGCGAGCTTGACCTGCGGATCATTGATGCTTCCGAGCAGTTTCTGTCTGCGCTGAAGGGCGTATCAGAGCCTGAACAGAAGCGAAAAATCATCGGCCGTGAGTTTGCACGCGCATTTGAAAAGGCCGCCCGGGAATGCGGCCGGCCGGCCTATCTGGCGCAGGGCACTATTTATCCTGATGTCGTGGAAAGCGGCAAGAACAAGTCTGCCGTGATCAAGAGCCACCATAACGTCGGCGGTCTGCCTTCTGACCTGGGCTTCAAGGGTGTTGTAGAGCCTCTGAAGGGCCTGTTCAAGGATGAAGTGCGCAGGCTCGGCCGTTCGCTTGGTCTTCCGCGTGAACTCGTGGAGCGCCAGCCGTTCCCCGGCCCGGGGCTTGCAATTCGCGTTCTGGGAGAGGTCACGCCGGAGAAACTGCGTATTCTGCGCGAGGCGGACGCTATCGTTCGCTATGAAATCGGCCACAGCCGTGCCAAGGCAGACCAGTATTTCTGCGTACTGACCAATGCGCAGTCGGTTGGCGTCATGGGTGATTTCCGCACTTATGAATACACAGTCGCCGTACGCGCCGTACGTACCAATGATTTCATGACATGCGAGTATGCGCGTCTGCCGCACACACTGCTGCAGCGCATCTCCTCACGTATCACGGGTGAGGTCGCAGGCGTGAACCGTGTTGTCTATGACATCACGGGCAAGCCTCCCGCCACGATCGAATGGGAGTAAATCTCTTTACAGGACCGCGATCGCTTCGATTTCGATACGCGCATCCCGGGGCAGGCGTGCTACCTGCACACAGCTGCGTGCCGGAGGCTCCTTTTCAAAGAACGCGGCATACGCTTCGTTCATTGCGGCAAAGTCATTGAGATCCGCCAGAAAAACCGTTGTTTTGACGATCTTAGCCGCACTGCTTCCGGCAGCTTCGAGCACTGCGATCACATTATTCAGGCTCTGGCGTGTCATATCCGCGATCGATCCGGTGCAGAGCGCGCCACTCTTTGGATCAACAGGAAGCTGTCCGGAAACGAAAACGAAACCGCCCGCAGTGATACCGGCGGAATAAGGTCCGATGGCAGCCGGTGCATTCGGTGTTGTGATTTGTTTTTTCATGTATCCCGTCCCCTTTTGTTTTTTCTCATTCTAGCTGAAACAGCCCCACATGGCAAGCGTTTACGAACAATTCCGCAGGAGGTGCTTTATGGCAAAATATATTTTTGTTACAGGCGGTGTAGTCTCCGGCCTAGGCAAGGGCATCACGGCAGCTTCCCTTGGACGTCTTCTGAAGAGCCGCGGCCTCAAAGTCGCCGCACAGAAGCTCGACCCGTATATCAATGTCGATCCGGGTACGATGAGCCCTATCCAGCACGGTGAAGTCTACGTGACCGAGGATGGGGCGGAGACTGACCTGGACCTGGGCCATTATGAACGGTTCATTGACGAGGACCTGAACAAATACTCAAACCTGACGACCGGCAAAGTGTATTCCCGTGTGCTGAGCCGCGAGCGCCGTGGTGAGTATCTGGGCAGCACTGTCCAGGTCATCCCGCACATTACGGATGAGATCAAGCGTTTTATCTATAACGTAGGCAAGAAGAGCGATGCAGATATCGTCATTACGGAAATCGGCGGTACGACGGGCGATATCGAGAGCCAGCCCTTCCTGGAAGCCATCCGCCAGGTCGGGCATGAGGTCGGTCCGCATAATGCGCTCTATATCCATGTCACGCTTGTCCCCTATCTGCGTGCGTCGGGCGAGCACAAGTCAAAGCCCACACAGCACTCAGTCAAGGAACTGCAGGGCATGGGCATTACGCCGGATATCATCGTGCTGCGTGCAGATGAAAAGATCACGGACGAGAGCATCTTCCGCAAGATCGCACACTTCTGCAACGTGGAACCCGACTGTGTCATAGAGAACCTCACTGTTCCGATCCTCTATGAAGCCCCGCTGATGCTTGAGAAAGCGCACTTTTCCGATATCGTCTGCCGTATCCTGCGAATCGATGCGCCTACACCGGATCTGAACGAATGGGAACAGATGGTCGAGCGCATCCGTAACGCAGAGAACAGCGTGCGCATCGCCATGGTAGGCAAGTATATGCAGCTGCATGACGCGTACCTCTCCGTTGCCGAAGCCCTGCGCCATGCCGGCTATGCGCTGGGCAGGCATGTGGATATCGACTGGGTCGATTCCGAGACTGTAACGGATTCCACTGTTGATGAGATTCTGAGTAAAGCCAACGGCATCCTGGTCCCCGGCGGTTTCGGCGACCGCGGCACGCGCGGCATGATCGTTGCAGCACGCTGGGCACGTGAACATAAGAAGCCGTACCTGGGCATCTGTCTGGGCATGCAGATCGCAGTGATCGAGTTTGCGCGCAATGTCGTAGGCTGGGCAGATGCCGATTCCCGCGAGTTTACGCCCGTGACCGCGCATCCCGTTATCGACTTCATGCCCAATCAGAGTGACGAGATAGACAAAGGCGGCACACTGCGTCTGGGAGCCTATCCCTGTGTAATCACCCCAGGCACTATGATGGAACGCTGCTATGGATCACAGCAAATCAGCGAACGCCACCGCCACCGCTACGAATTCAACAACCTCTTCCGTGAAACACTGCAGCAGGCAGGCATGGTCCTCAGCGGCATCTCACCGGACGGCAGGCTTGTCGAGACCATCGAGTACAGGGACCACCCCTACTTTATCGGTGTGCAGTATCACCCTGAGTTCAAGAGCCGTCCTAACAAGCCGCATCCGCTGTTTCTCGGTCTGATCGGCGCATGCATGGATAACAAATAATGGGTGCTCGAACCTTCTGTAGGAGTCGGATACATCCGGCTCCTGATTTCTGTCTGAATCCTTCCGCTTGACTTAGAGTATACTTGAAGGTTTATCATCGCATTACAGTCCCGAAAGGCGGTATTCATCGTCCGCGGACAGAGGAGGAACACGCATATGTATGATGTAAAAGGAAAATGGGCCTTGATCACCGGCGCTGCAAGGGGAATCGGATATCTGACTGCAATCTTTATGGCGCAGCAGGGATGTAATCTGATCCTGCACAGTCGTGATCTTTCGCACACGAGAAAAGTAGCTGAAGAAACACGGGCTCTCGGTGTCGAAGTGAAGACCGTTGCCGCGGAGCTTAATGACCTCGATGCTGTCAAGCGCATGCTGGAAGAGATCGACAGCTTTGGTGTGGATGTCGATATCGTACTCAACAATGCCGGTCTGCAGGTAGCCTACCGGACCGATTATTTTAAGACTCCCGTGGAAGATTATCTGACCAGCTTCAATGTCAACACAATCTCCCCCGCCATGATCTGCTATCATTTCATGCCGAAAATGATCGCTCGCGGCAGCGGCAGGATTCTGAACACCACCAGTGGGATCGCCCTCGACGTATGCCAGGCCGGGTATTCCGCGAGCAAAGCTGCACTTGACAAGATCACAATCGACCTGGGCAGTAAGGTCCAGGGAACGGACGTACTCATCAACCTGACTGATCCCGGCTGGTGCCGCACAGATCTCGGTGGTCAGTGGGCACCTAATGCGCCTGAAAGTGCTATCCCGGGAATCGTTGTCGGCGTATTTGTGAATGATGGAAAGTCCGGACGTTTCCTTGGTGCACAGAACTTCACGGGCATGACTCTGGAAGACGCTGTTGCAAAGGCAGAGAAAGAATTCAGCAGCCCCTACTGAGAGAACTGCTGAACCTAAGAAGTCTGTCTAGACTTCATTCTATCTTGTTATGATAAGCATCCAATGAAGGAGATATTTCGTCAGGAAGTGTCTCCTTCAATTTTTCAACTCCACCAACAGGCGAGAGGCCTCGCAACCTGCGTTATTGTTTTCTGCTCATTGTCGCTGTAATATGAAACTGCAATCAAAAAGCCACGCTCGTTGAGGAGGTAGAAGTGATGGAACTTGGAAAGAAGATCAAACAGTTGCGTTTTAAGGCAGGACTAACACAGGAACAGCTGGCCGATAAGCTGGGAATCGGAGCACAGTCGGTATCTAAATGGGAAAATGCAGTCGCAATGCCCGACATCACCACGCTTCCCCTTCTGGCTGAGATCTTCGGCGTCTCGATCGATGATCTGTTTGACTTGACAACTGAGCAGCGTCTAAACAGGATCGAAAACAGAATGGACGCGGAAGAGGAACTGCCGGCAGACATTTTCCGGGAGTTTGAGAGCTTTCTGCATTCCGAATTGAATGACGCAAAAAATCAGAAACGGGCAACTGAACTTCTCGCTTACCTTTACTGGCACCGCATGAATGCAGAAGCACAGAAGGCAGCATGTTACGCAAAGGAAGCGATCCGCCGCGCGCCGAATGAAAAGAGCTGCCATTGGATCCTGAACAAAACGGACAACCATGCCGTATGGGATTGGAATATGGCAAATCACACCAAGGCCGTCAATTTCTATCGGGAACTCGTGGAAGCCAATCCCGATGCCGCATTGCCTTATATGTACTTACTGGATAATCTGATTGCCGACCACAGGGCTGAAGAAGCGGAGCGTTGGCTGAAACGCTTCTGTGCCCTGGATAATGCGAATCCCGTCATGAAGCGAGTTTATCGCGCTTATATTGCGCTTGCCCGCTTTGACGAGCCTGCCGGAGATCAGATTATGGAAGACCTGTTGGCAGAACAGCCGGACAATGATTCTGTTCTCTTTGAAACCGCGCAGTACTATGCCGCCAAGGCTGACTACAAAAAAGCCATCAGTATTTATGAGCGAGCCTTTGCCGCAGACACCAAACGCCCCAGATTTCAGGACGCTCTCATGGGAATCGCAGACATCTATGAAATCATGGGCGACTATGCCAATGCAGCGAAGACCTATGACAGAATCATTGACCTGCTGGAAAACGAATGGGGACTGACCGAAGAGACCGACTCGTCCGTGACTGTAGCAAAGAAGGAAAAGGCACGATTGCTTGCTATGGCATAATGTAATCCCGTCAAGCAGCACATATTCGTGAAGGTAGTGTGTGTCAAATCTCAGCCCACAAAATCCAAAGTGTATACGAAACACGGCGTGACTGATGCTGTCACGCCGTGTTCATATCCTATTGAGCCAGTAATTGCTTCCTCAAAATATCTATCTTACGAAGCATGCCCCAAAGAGGGATTTATATTCTTAGTACCCGCCGCTCATTTCCTTCAACGCATCAGGCATACGCAGAATGCCTTCCGCTTCACGGCGCAGCGCTTCCTGCATAATCTTTTCAGTAGCTGACACGCCGCAGCGGGCAGCGCCGGCAGCATGTGCAGACAGCACTGTATCCAGATCCCGGATGCCGCCGCTGGCCTTTACACGGACGCGCTCGGAAACAGACGCACGCATGAGCTTCACGTCAGCGATTGTCGCGCCGCCGGAGCCATAACCGGTACTGGTCTTTACAAAGTCCGCTCCTGCCGCTTCAGACAGCTGGCAGGCTTTTACTTTCTGTTCATCGCTCAGGTAGCAGGTCTCCAGGATCACCTTGAGGATCGCACCTGCGTCATGTGCGCACTTCGCCAGAGCCGCGATCTCGCGCTCGACATAGTCATAGTCACCGCCCAGCATACGCCCGATGTTCAATACCATGTCCAGTTCCTTGCAGCCGTCTTCCAGTGCCTGGCGTGCTTCGAAGATCTTGACCGTATCCCGATGCGCACCATGCGGGAAACCGATTACGGTGCAGGGCAGAACACCCGAACCCGCAAGCATGGGCACAACAATCTCCATATCCTGCGGCCGTGCGCAGACTGTTGCCGTACCATACTTAAGCGCCAGTTCGCATCCACGACGGATATCCGCCTCGGTCAGATAGGGCTGCAGGGTCGAATGATCCAGCAGTTTCGCAACATCCTTACTTGTCAGCATTGCAATCCCTCCTCAAATCTTATCAAAGAATGGCGTACCATTCGCATGCCTGAGCACGCCCATTTCATCAAATTCCAGTTTTTCAGGCTGTTCTCCCTGCAGATAGCGAAGGATCTCATCCATACGCACACTGTCCTGAAAGCTCATAAGCGTGAATGCCACTCCGTGGCGCTTCGCACGGCCGGTACGTCCGATCCTGTGCGTATAATACTCGTTCTCAGTCGGCAGATCATAATTGATGACCGCTTCCACATCGAACACATCGATACCGCGCGCAGCCACGTCTGTGCAGACGAGGATGGGGAACTTTCCTTTTTTGAACGCTTCCATGGTCAGATTGCGCTTGCCCTGCGGAATATCCCCATGCAGGCATTCTGCCTTATACCCCTGCTTCTGCAGCTGCCTGCACAGCCGGTCTGTCATGAACTTCGTATTTGTGAAAATCATGACACGGTGGTATTCGTCCGAATCCAGCAGGTATTCCAGCCGCTCTTCCTTATCGTTGCGTTCGGCATCGATCACATACTGAGCAATCTCAGGTTTGTTCTCGTCCACGGCCGCAATCGTGATCTCCACAGGCCGATACTGGTATTTCCAGCTGATGGTCATCACATCCTGATTCGTCGTTGCCGAGAACATGACAAGCTGCCGGTCCGAAGGTGTTGCCTCTATGATCTTCGTCACATCCTTGACAAAGCCCATCTTCAGCATTTCATCCGCTTCGTCGATGACCATCGTGTGCACACCGTCAAGCCGCGCCTGTTTGCGTTCCATCATGTCCAGCATGCGTCCCGGCGTTGCCACCAGGATCTGCGGTTTGCGTTTGAGTGCTGCCAGTTGTTTCTTGATCGGCTGTCCGCCGTACAGTGTTGCTATGCGTGCTCCTGGGATAAAGCGTGCCAGCGCCGTCAGCTCCTCGGCAATCTGCAGTGCCAGTTCGCGCGTGGGTGCAAGCACCAGCTCCTGTATCCCATCATCCTTCAGTTGTAGGTATTCAAGCATTGGAATGCCGAATGCGCATGTCTTGCCGGTACCCGTAGGCGCGATTGCAATCACATCATGACCGGCCATCATGACCGGAATCGTCTGAGCCTGTACGGGGGTCGCTTCCGTAAAGCCCATGCGCGCTACCGCACGCAATACTTCGCTGGAAATATCCAGTGAATCAAAACGTATTGTTTCTGTTTCCGACACGAATTCTTTCCTTCTCTGTTATTCGATCAGCCCGCGCATCCGCGCCAGCTGCACGATGCCCTCAACCATGCCTTCTGCCAATTTCTCCTGATAGGGTGCATTGGCCATGAGCAGGTCTTCTTCCTTGTTGCTCATATATCCCATCTCGACCAGGAACGAGGGCATCTTTGACCAGTTGTTCCCGACGTAAGTATCATTGAGCGTGCATTTGCCTGCAGGTGCTCCCGTTACTGCCTCCATGGCGCGCAGGAGAGTGAAGCCCATCTCACGGTAAGTATCCACATCCGCTACCTCTTTGGCATACTCAGAAGAATACGGGCAGAAAATATGGATTCCCTGGATGCTCGCATTACTGCGGTTGTTACAGTGCAGACGCAGCACGAAGTCCGCGCCCCACTCATTGGGGATCTCAGCACGTTCAAGCATTCCGACAAACTGATCCTGCGACTCACGTGTCATGAGCACATCTGCGCCTTCGGCCAGCAGTGCATTGCGCAGACGCATGGCGGTTTCCAGTACTACGATCGACTCACGCCGGTTAGTAACAACGCCTTTTGCCATTCCGACAGTCGTCGTAGTCCATTTATTCATATTGGGGCCTGACTGCACAGTCTCCACCTTAGTCTGAGCCTGGTGTCCGGGATCAATGCATACCTTAACGCCCTTGAGCCGTCCTTCTGCCGCCTGTTCCGCGACCGGCGGAAAGCTTGTCGGCATCTGGAATTCTCCGCTGTACAGTGTGGAGGTAGTCGGTGTCGTCACCATTACCGTGATCCTATCGTCCGCATAGGTATAGGGCATCGCTACCACGCCCTCATACCAGTAATCCTCTCCGGCATAGATC
>JAFYDF010000076.1 GCA_017544935.1 Clostridia bacterium | reverse complement strand
CCTTTTACAAAGTGCCTCTGAACGAACGGATACATGCAGATGACCGGCACGCTGGCCACAATGATGATCGCATACTTCATCGTCTCAGCAGCCATCATCTTTTCATACAAGCCTGTACCATCACCGGTCGCAAGCTCCTGGTTCTGGAGAAGGATTTCTCTAAGGATCACCTGCAGCGGCATGCGGCCACGGTCCTTCAGATAAATCAACGCATTGAAGTATTCATTCCAGTGTCCTACCGCGTAGAACAGAACCATAACAGCGATTATGGAACCGGACAACGGCAGCACCACATGGATCAGTGTCTGGATATCATTGCACCCATCCAGGTTTGCCGCTTCCTTCAGTTCTCCGGGAATACTGGACTGGAAGAAGTTCTTCATGACCAGCATGTTGTATGTCGTAATACCCGTAGGCAGCAGCATGGCCCAGATCGTATTATACATTCCCAGGTTGCGTACCAGCAGATAGGTCGGGATCAGGCCGCCGGAGAACAGCATGGTGAATGAAGCAACAAATGTAAGCACACCGCGGAAGGGTGTTTCCTTACTGCTGAGCGGGTAAGCGATCATGATGGTAAGCAGAAGATTAATCACAGTACCGAGCACGGTATATATGATCGTATTCCCGTATCCCATCCAGATGCTCTTCTCCGCAATGACCATCTTGTAGCTTTCAACAGAGAAGCTGCGCGGCCAGAGCACGACCTTGCCCAGCATCACGTCCTCGGGCTTTGAAAAGGATGCGATCACAGTGAAATACAGAGGATAGGCGACGATCACCAGCAGTACTATGCTCAGTGCAATAATAACGCCCTGGAAGATACGGTCGCCCCGGGCCTCCCGGATATGGGAAGGATGATGTTTGCTTCCGATTGCTGTCGTCATATGCATCACCTCACCACAGGCTTTCATCGAGTGCACGGCGGCATACGGTATTCGCCGTTACGATGAGCACCAGGTTCACCACAGAGTTCATCAGCCCGATTGCAGTAGCATAGCTGTAATCACCTTTCTGGATACCATTCTTGTATACCAGTGTGGAGATGATCTCGCTTTTTCCGATATTCAGGCTGTTCTGCATCAGGTAAGCCTTCTCAAACCCGATTGTCATGAGCTGTCCCATACGCAGGATGAACATGGTCACAATCGTCGGCAGGATACACGGGATGGAGACATGAATGATCTTCTGCCAGCGGGAAGCGCCGTCCACAGTAGCTGCCTCATACAGTGCAGTATCCACGCCTGCCAGCGCCGCGATATAAATGATTGCGTTCCAACCCATGTTCTGCCACACATTGCTCAGCACGTAAAGCGGGCGGAAGTACCGTTCCGACTCCATCAGCGGGATCGCCTTGAGCCCTATCATCTGCATGATGATGTTGAAGACACCGTACCGCTCATCACAGAAGAGCTTCAGCATACTTACCACGACCACGATGGAGAGGAAGTACGGAATATAGGTTATGTTCTGCAGCAGCTTGCGGTAGCGAATGCTGTTGATCTCATTAAGCAGCAATGCCAGGAAAATGGGCGCCGGAAAACCGATAGCCAGGCATCCCAGGTTGATCGCCAGGGTATTCCAGATCGTGCTCCAGGCATAATATGATGAGAAATACCGGCTGAACTGCTTGGTCAGCGGCTCTGCCCAGGGGCTTCCCCAGATTCCTATCCTCGCCTTATAGTTCTTGAAGGCCATCTGGATACCGAACATGGGAACATAGCAGAAGATAATGTACCATGCCAGGGGTATCAGCAAAAGCGCAAGCAGCTGCCAGTGCCCCAGCACGTGCTTTTTAAAGCGGTGCCCCAGTGTATTGCGGTGTGGTGATGTCAGGGACATAGTATGCCCTCCTTGCTTTAAAGAAATGCGGGGAGAAGACGTTTCCTCTCCCCGCATACATCGGGCCTAATCAGGTATTAGTCCAGATAGGAATTCAGGCGCTCCTGATAGATGGAAACCCACTCATCCAGACCCATATCGTTCAGGGTCTTTACATAGGTATCCCACTCATCAAAGCTCATCTCGCCGCGGATCATGCGGGCAGCGCAGGAGTTCGCATAGGTGCTGATATCGGTATCCAGGATCTGCAGACGCTCGTTGGTATCGGCATCAAACAGAGGCGCGGCATACAGCAGGTAATCCATGTAGGGATCCAGCGCGGCCTGAGCAGCCTGCGTGGTGGGAGAGCAGACAGCGATGCAGTTGCGGTCATTCAGATACTGGGGAGAACCGCCGCCGGGCCAGATGGTGAACTGGGCGATGGTGGGACCAGAGCCGTTGGGGTTGTTCAGGATGCCATCGACATACACAGGATAGCCGTTCTCGTCACGGGTCCAGGTCTTGCCTTCGATGCCGTAGCGCATGAAGTAGGAGCCTTCTTCACTAAACAGATAGTCGACCCAGCGCAGGGCAGCTTCGGGATACTCGCAGTCGCAAGTGATGGCGAATGTACCCATGTCACGGCCAACAGGACCGCTCTGGATATAGATCTTGTCGCTCTTGCCATGCATAGGAGCGATGCCGATGTAGTTTGTGGAATCGAAAGCGTCATCCGCCTGGTTGAAGAAGATGCCCATCATCTGCCCGCTCATCTTGGCGTTGAACTTGGCATATTCCTGCGTGAAGATATCAGGATCCAGGTAACCCGCCTCATACATCTTGTTGCTCCACTGCAGCACTTCCTTGAACTCATCGCTGATGAGCCAGCTGGACAGGGTCTTGCCATCTTCGCTCAGGTTCAGTTCCTGACCGAACTGATACTGCAGGCCAAACATACCGACCACGGTATCAAACCAGGAGTTCAGGTCGGACGCGCCGATCGGGATCTCGTCAGCTTCGCCGTTGCCGTTGGCATCGTAGCTCTTGAAAGCCGCAAGGACAGCTTCCAGCTCTTCGAAGGTGGTGGGAACTTCCAGATTGCAGGCTTCCAGCCAGGCAGTGTTGCACCAGATCTTCTCGGTACGGGCAGCGTTCACAGCAATGATCGCAGCCAGCGCGTAGATGTGTCCGTCAGGCGCAGAGATGCGGCCTTCGATGTCCGGATACTTTTCCATCAGGGCGCTGTAGTTGGGGGCATAGACGGGCAGAAGGTCTTCCAGAGGAATGAGGACTCCATCCGCACCGTACTTGATGATCTCGGTTCCGGAAAGGCCGGCCACGACCAGCATATCCGGAAGCTTGTCGGGGCTGGCGAACATCAGGCCCTTGTTCTCATCGTAACCCTGAGACGGCACCTGCTGGAAGTCCAGGGTGATGCCGGTCATCTTCTGGTATTCCTTGAAGAAGTCCATAGTAGGCCAGTCAGCATGGATGGCACCCTGCTTGCCGAAAATAGACAAGGTAATGGGTTCCTTCACGATGGGCAGTTCACTCTCGGTGTTCAACACGTCTGTACTTCCCGCCATCGCGACGAGAGGCAGCAGGCACATTGCCAGGACCAAACAGAGCAGTTTCTTCATGTTTGATGTCACCTTCGCTTTCTTTTTCAGTTGAATTGGTGGATTTTGGAACAAATCCGCGCTTGGGATGGCATTATCATACTATGTACACACGTGTTTGTCAAGCATGAAATCTGAGAAATTTTTATTTTTTCTTGTTAATATCCCGTTATTTTCCGTTCATGCTTTGCAACACAACAATGAATGCGTTCAAAAATACACTCGTGTTTATTTTCATGATAAAAACAACCGGGTCTTTTCCTGTTTGCTATTGAGATTTTGACATGCAGGTGGTATGATTCTATCAAATGGAACAGGGCATTTCCCATCTTCATACTCCGCATAACATGTTATACAGAAAGGCGTAAAGCAATGAAAGACTATGCATCTGCGTTCAAAGGTATCTACCCGGCACTGCTGACCCCGTTCGATTCAGAGTCCATGATCAACGAAAAAGCGCTCCGCCAGCTCGTAAAGATGAACCTCGACAAGGGCGTCCAGGGATTCTATGTATGCGGCAGCACAGCCGAAGCGTTTATGCTTTCCGTGGAAGACAGGAAAAAGATCCTGGAGATCGTCGCCGATGAGAACGCAGGCAAGGCAAAGATCATCGCGCACGTCGGAGCGATCAGCCAGCTCCAGGCGATCGATCTCGCCAGGCACGCCCAGGCGAACGGCGCGGACATGGTCTCTTCGATCTGCCCCTTCTATTACGGGTTCCCGTTCAAAGACCTCAAGGCCTTCTATTACGCATTGGCTGACAGCGTTGACCTGCCCGTACTGGTCTACTATTTCCCTGCGAACTCCGGTGTCAAGTTCACGCTCGACATGGTCGAGGAATTCCTGTGCGATGAACGTTTTGCCGGTGTCAAGTTCACCAATAATGATTTCTTCATGCTGCAGCAGATCAAGGTGCACTATCCGAAATCTGTCGTCTTCAACGGCTATGACGAGATGTTCCTGTGCGGCATCAGCATGGGTGCTGACGGCGGTGTCGGCAGCACGTACAACTTCATGGCGGAAAAGTATCTCGGAATCATGGATGCTTTTAAAAACGGGAACATCTCCAAAGCCCAGAAGCTCCAGTTTGAGGCAAATGCAATCCTGGCCAAGCTGGTCAAATACGGGATCATGCCCGCAGAAAAGGCGATCCTGGAAATGATGGGCATCCCCATGGGCAACTGTCTGAAGCCCTTTGCGGAAGTCAGCGAGGAAGCGCGGAAAGATCTCCGCGAAACGCTCCTTTCGAACGGCTGCAGTCTCTAAGCAATCTTTTCCTTAATGCGACGGCGCTTCCGGAATCCGGAAGCGCCGTTGTGATTATGTATCAGCTGATTTTCTATTTTCTGACAGTAGCAACGTATTCAATTCCTTCAGGAACTGCGATCCCGGGATCTTCGACAACGACAGATGGGATCTCCCCCTGGTCCTTCAGTCATGGGTGTCCGCCGCCATACGTCATGAAATGAGCCCCAAGGGCGTGTTTAAAGAGTTCAACAGCGAAATTCGTAAAAGTCTAAAGGCTGCAAAATAGCATAACAGATGATAGAAAGCCCCAAGTCGAGAGTGAAATTCTCGGGTTTGGGGCTTTCTATTTCTGTTCTTCTGCGCT